>NZ_BJXA01000025.1 GCF_007990755.1 Nocardia ninae NBRC 108245
GGCGACCGCCGGTTCGTCGCGGTCCAGCGCAAGCTGCTCGGCGCGCGACTCGACGCGGGCCTGCTGCGCGACCACACCGCGCTGCTGCTCGCCGAATCCGGCGTCCGCGACCCGCGACTGGCCGAATTCCTGTCCGCCGCAGCGGAAAAGGCGGGCCGCGAGGCGGTGCGCTACTACGCGGCGGCCGCCGCGACCGGCGCCGACCCCGATCTCATCGCGCTGCGCTGGGCCGATGCGGCGGGCCGCAACGGCGACGGCGAGACGGCCATGCGCCTGGCCGAGCCGGTGCTGGCCCGCTCCGAGGTATCCGGCGCGGACCTCGCCGACGCGGTGCGGATCTGTGCCGCCGCGCTGACCCGGCGCGGCCTGGTCGCCCGTGCGGCGCAACTGTATTCGTGGCTGGGCGCGCAGCGCGTCGGCGCGGATTGGGCCATCGGGGCGACCGTCCTCTCGCTGGCGGGTGACCGGTCCGGCGCCGCGGAGATGTCCGGCTCCGCCACGCAGTGGCCGCCGACCGAGGCCAACGCCCACGCCAGGCTGATCGCCACCGCACTGGCCGGCTCACTGAACGGCCACGGCGATACCGACGAAAGCCGCACTGTGCCAACGCTGGCCGCGAACGGCACGGGCGCGGCGGTCTCCGCGCTGGTCCAGGCCGCACACGCGGACTCCGGCGTCGATCGATTCCTGCCCTGCACAGCGGTTTCCATCGCAACCCTGCTCTGCCTCGGCACCGGCGAGCCACGCCGGGCAGGCGACGCGCTGCGCCGCGCGACGGCCAGCGGCCTGCGCTGCCACCAACTCGAGGTGCTCGCGGCTTGGGTAGCCATGCTGAGCGGTGACGAACGCGCCGCGGCCGCCACGGTCGCCGCGCTCGATCACGACTCGCTCGACGTGCGCGACCGGCTCCTCGCGCACGGTGTCACGGTCGGCCTGGCCCGGCGTACCGGCGATCATGCCGCGCTGGCCAAGGCCTGGCAGGCGGCCTACCTGATGTTCGACGACGTGGAGGCCGACCTGCTCGCGCTGCTCCCGATCGGCGAACTGTGGCTGGCCGGAATCCGAATGCGTGACGAAGGTCGCATCGCGCCCCTGGTCGACTCCGCGCTGGCGCTGCTCCGCCGGTTGCACGAACCGCCCGCCTGGGCCAACGCCTTCCACTGGTACGGCGTGCAGGCCGCGATCCTGCACGAGAGCCCGCAGGAGCTGCTCCCGCATGCCCGGCCGCTCAAGGCCGCGGCCGAAGCGGGCGATCGGCACGCCGCGATCCTCGCCGACGCGGGCCGCACCTGGGTGCTGGTGCTGCGCGGTCAGGTCTCGGCCAAGCCGGTCGAGGCGGCCGTCGCGGGCCTGAGCGAGATCGGCATGACCTGGGACGCCGCCCGGCTGGCCAGCGAGGCGGCCCTCGCCGCCGCCGACGCACCAACCGCGACCGCGCTGCTCAAGCTGGCCCGCACGGTCCGCGCCGACGCCAGGCCGCAGGACCCGATCCGGCCGGCCAGCCCGACGCCGCCGCCGGGCAGCAAGCCCGCCCCCGACCCGGCCGTCGGCGAGCCGACGGCCATCCTCAGTGAACGCGAACGGGAAGTCGCCGAGCTGGTTCTGCTCGGGCTGACCTGCCGCGAGATCGGCGCCCGCCTGTACATTTCCGCCAAGACGGTGGAGCATCATGTCGCCCGTATTCGGCGCCGGATCGGTGCCCGGTCGCGATCGGAGCTATTGTCGATGCTCCGTGCCATGGGACATGGCTCCCTGCTGGTGTGACCAGCGAGTACGGATTCGTCAGCCGGGACGCCGAAGCGAGGTATTGAGATGGCCACAGGGGTGGGCCTGCGCGTCGCCGAGGACAACTGCACGGCGGCGATCGTCACCGACGGCGACGAGGAACCGTTGTTCATCGTCCGCGAGTCGTTGCTGTACATGTCCGACGACGGTGACGCCACGCTCGGCGGACCGCCACCGGACGAGAACGCGCATGCGATCACCGGCTTCGCGCTGGCCGTGGGCGACCCGGCGGGAATCTCCGTCGACGACGGCGAGGCCTATCGCGCCGAGGACCTGGTCGCCACCGCGCTGTTCTGCCTGATCAACCTGACGGCCGATCACCTCAACGGTCCGGCCGAGTTCTACGCGACGCACCCGGGTAACTGGCCGCGCGAATACGTGCAGGCGCTGCGCGACGCCCTGGACTACCTGGGCCTGCGGTCGGTGCTGCTGGTCAGCGAGGCCGAGCTGCCCGGCGCCGAGACCGACACCACGGGCAGCACGTTCGCCTATGACGCCGCCCGCGCCGCGCTGGCCGCGGTGCTCTCCACCCCGGCGGGCAGCACCCCGCCGGATCCGACGCACGCCGAGAATTCGACGGTGGACACCGTCGTCATCCCGGCCGTGCCCGCCTCCGAGCCGACACCCCAGGCGTACTCGGCGGCCATCCCGATGGCCGAACCCGTGGCCACCGAGCAGACCGCGCCGCCGAGCGCACCCGCGCCGCAGGCCGAGCCGGCGAAGGATCGCAAACAACTCCCGCTGCTGATCGGTGCCGCGGCGCTGATCGGCCTCGTGCTCGGCGGCTTCGCGATGGCGGTGCTGTTCCGGGAGGACAGCGAGACGCCGGTGCCGCCGATGCGCGACGCCAAGTCCGATCAGGTGTCGGTGAGCCCGACGCCGCCGCCCGCACCGCCGATCAACTTCCCGACCGTGCCGGTGACGCCGACGACCACCGAGCCGCCGGTCATCACCACCACCCCGCCGCCCCCGCCGGAAACCACCCCTCCGCCGCCGCCCACCACCGAGCCGCCGACCACGACACCGAGCTCGACGGTCCGGCCGCGACCGACCACCACCACACCGCCTTTCCAGCCCCTACCGCAGATTCCGTCGATCCCCGGCCTGGAGATACCGGGCAGTCGGTGATTAAGGAGAGCCCTTCCCCGGTTTGTGCCTTAAAGTGATGCGCTGACCGGTGTTGTCGGATGAATTACAGGCACCCGGTCTGTTGCTGGAGGACGACTGTGAGCCAACGGATTCCAGGGCCGTTGCCGCGGATTGAGCTGGCACGAGCGTGCCGACGAAGGGATTTCATGCGCAAGTTGGTGGCGCGCCGCGCCACGGTCAAAGCTGTCGCCCTCGCTTCGACCGTTTTCCTCGCACCCTTGCTCTGCACGACCACCGCCGCGGCGGCCCCGGAGACACCCGCGCAGCTGACTGCCGACGCGCTGCCGCAGGAACTCGTGCAGGCGATCGCGCGCGACCTGAAGATGACCCCGACGGAATACCTGGACCGTGCGGCCCGCGCCCAGCAGTTACGCGACTACGCCCGCGATTTCCGCTCGGAACGCCCGGACTCCTACGCGGGCGCCTGGATCGGCACCGACGGCAAGCCCGTCGTCGCGGTCACCTCGCTCGACGCCGCCAAGATCGCCGCGGCCGACGGATACCAGACCCGGCTCGCCCCGGTGTCCGCGGACGGTCTGGAAGGCTCACTGGTGCAACTGAATCAGTGGATCACCAGCCTGCCCCGCGAGATCTCCACCGCGATCAACTCCGTCGCCATCGACTTCCTCAACAGCCAACTGGTGCTCAACGTCGCCAACACCCCGGCGGGCCACCTGCTGAACCTGCCGACCCTGATCGCCAACATCAAGGTCATCCTCTCGCCCGGCAGCGGTGGCGCGGTCGAGCGGCGGCCGATGGGTGGCGACACCTACATCAGCGCGCCGATCTCGCTGCACGACGCCTCGCTCAAGGGCGTCGACGTCTGCTCGTTCGGCTTCAACAGCACCGACGCGGCCGGCAACGCGCTGAATATCAGTGCGGGCCACTGCGATCCGAACATCGGCAAGGACTCCCAAGAGGCCACCGTCTACTACCCCAACGTCAAGGACATCCCGAACAGCCCGGAGCTGGGCAGCTTCGTCCAGGCCAAGCTGGGCGGGCAGAGCGCGCTGGACTACTCGGTGATCAAGCTGAACGACCGCGCGATCCGCGCGGGCATGGATCAGCCGACGGTGCGCGGCGCCAACGGCACCACCATCGCCATCACCGGCACCGCCGACCCGATCACCGGTGCGCCGGTGTGCAAGTCCGGGCAGTCGTCCACCTTCACGTGTGGCTTCGTGGTGGCCGATCGGGTGGAGACCCAGCTGTACACCTCCGAAGGCGAGAGCAAGATCGTGCGCGGCTTCGCCAGCTCCGCCTGCACGCTCGGCGGCGACAGCGGCGGTGCGATCGTCTCCGGCACCCTGGCACTCGGTATCACCAGTGGTTCCAACGCGGCCGAGGCGCCGGACTGCAACGAGGCCAATATCGCGCTGGCGCAGTACGGCGGCACGGCGAGCCTCGGCATCCCGATCCGGCCGATCCTGGCCGATATCGACGCTTCCTCGGGCGGCGGACTCGGCAGCGGCATCACGGTGCGGACCCGGCCCAGCGCCGGGTGAGGCACGCCCAGACGCGGTGACGATCGGTATGCCGAAAAAAAGCGACCACCAAACGAACCGGAGCGTCGTTATAAGTAGGCATACCGCGCTGGAGCCCATATAGTCTGGGCATGCTCCTGCCACGTATAGGTCCTCTCCGATCAGCTGCGCGACAGACCCGGGTCCGAAAATCAGTTATCGCCGCTTCGGCGGCGATACTGCTGTTCGGGCCGACGGCGGCAGTAGCGACAGCGCAACCCGATCCGGCCCCTGGTCTGCCCGCCGAACTGGTTGCCGCGGTCGCCCGCGATCTGAAGATCTCCCCGGAGGAGTACCTGCACCGCGCCGACGTGGCCCAGCAGGTCGCCGCGTTCGCCACCACCGCCCAGCGGCAGTACCCGGCGGTCTTCGCCGGTTCGTGGCTCGACGACAACGGCAAGGCGGTCGTCGCGCTGGCCCAGGGTCCCGGTGCCGACGAGGCCCGAACGGCCGCGCAGTCAGCGGGTTTCGAGGTCCGCAACGTGGCCAAGAGCGAGTCCGCGCTGCGCGGTGAGAAGACCGCGTTCCAGCGCTGGCTCGACGGACAGCCCGAGGCGGTGTCGGCCCTCGTGCGTGGCGTGGTGATCGATACGGTCAACAACAGCATCGCGGTGCGCGTCGACAAGCCGGGCCTGCCGATGCCGAACTTCATCGACCCCGCCAGGGTCATCGTGATGGCCCCGCCGGTGGCCGGCGAGCAGGCGACGCTGGAGGCCAGCGAGATCGCCGGCGCGGCGAACGGCGCGCTGGCAGGCGGCGACGGCTACGCCTCGGTCGCCGGACGGCTCTCGCTGCGCTGCTCGCTCGGCTTCAACGGCACCGACCGCAGCGGCAACATCGTGAATGTCACGGCGGGCCACTGCAATCCGGACATCCCGTCGGCGGGCAACGACAACGCCGCCCGGGTGCACGAGCTGAACGGCAACCGGCTCGGCAACGAGCTCGGTCGCTTCGAGAAGTCGGTGCTCGGCTCGCAGGACTACTCGATCGTCCGGATCGCCGACCAGTCGCGAGATCGCTTCGGCAACAACGAGGTCCGGGTGCCCGGCGCCGCGTCGATCCGCATCGACGGCGTGGCCACCCCGGTCGTCGGCGCCCCGGTCTGCAAGTCCGGTTCGCGGACCGGCTTCAGCTGCGGCGTGGTGAACGCGGTCGACCAGACCGTGCAGGTCGGCGAGCGGGAGCTCACCCAGGCCTTCTCGGCCAACATCTGCGCGCTGCCCGGCGACAGCGGTGGCCCGATCGTCACCGGCAGGCTGGCCCTCGGCATCTCCAGTGCCTCGTCGGTGGCCGACTACCCGATCTGCGAGATCCCCAACCTGATCGGTGCGCTCACCGGCAACACGCCGCAGCTGTTCGCACAGCCGGTCAGCGTGGTGCTCTCGGACAACCCCGGGCTGCGGATTCGCACCAACTAGTCCGCACCATCGTCAAGGCCGACAGCGTTGCGCTGTCGGCCTTTTCGCTGTCCTGGGCACGTTTCCACTGGCCTTACACGGCCCTTTCCGCCACCGATGCGGTGCTGCGCCGGGCACCGGTGCGGCATTCTGGACAGCATGTGTCTGGTGTTGATCGGGTGGCGGGCTCATCCGGAGTATCGATTGATCGTCGCGGCCAACCGCGACGAGTTCTACTCCCGGACGACCGAGTCCATGCGGTGGTGGCCGGAGGTGCCCGGTCTGCTCGCCGGGCGCGATCAGGGCGCGAAGAACAAGGCCGCGGACGACCCGCCGGGCACCTGGCTCGGGTTGACCCGAGAGGGCAAGGGCCGCAACCGATTCGCCACGGTGACGAATGTGCGTGACCCGAAGGGCGAGCGTGGCGATGCCCGGTCCCGCGGCGCGCTGCTGATGGATTTTCTGCGAGGAGTCTCGGAACGCCATCCCAGTGGCGACTTCCCGGGCCCGGAGAAGTACGTGCTCGACGTCGCGGCCGCGCCGGACGACTACAACGGTTACAACCTGGTGGTGTCCGACCTGGAATCGCTGTGGTGGCATTCCAATCGCAGCGCCGCGCCGCCGCGCGAGCTGCTCCCCGGCTTCCACGGCCTCTCCAACGGTACGTTCGTGAGCTCGGCAGGGCTGAGTCCCGGTAGCCCCGATTTAACCGCCCCACAGCCCATCTGGCCCAAAGTACGGTGCGGCGTGACCGAGCTGCGGTCGGTGGTGGAGTCCGACCCCGGTGCCGTGGACCGCTATTTCGCGGTGCTGGCCGATCGTGCCAAGGCCGCTGACGAGGAGTTGCCGAACACGGGGGTGCCGCATCTGCTGGAGCGGCGACTGTCGTCCAGGTTCATCGCCGACGGCGTGCACGGCACCCGGGCGAGCACCGTGCTGCTGGTGCGTGAGGACGGCTCGTTCGTCATGGCGGAGCGATCTTTCGGGCGGTTCGGCAGACGCCGGGGCGCGGTGTCGTTCGACGGCACGCTGGACCTGCCCGCCTGAAACGCGAAACGGGCCCGCTTCTCCGTGGAGAAACGGGCCCGTTCGAGCAGTGGATGCTACTTCGGCGGAAGCGGCTTGTCCGCCCACTTGGTGGTGCCGTCCGGAGCCTGGATGGTGTTCAGCAGCTCCACACCAGCGGCGATCAGGGTCGGACCGCCGACGGCGATGGTGCCGAGGATGCCACCGACACCCGCGCCGGTGAGCAGACCCGGGATGCAGCCGACCGGGAGGGTGATGACGCAACCGATGATGGCGCCGATCGCGGTGCCGACGAAGCCACCGATCGCGGTGGCGATACCGAAGTTGCTGGCGAATTCGTTCTGCGCGCGCTGGTTTTCGATCGGCGACGCGATGTCCTGCGCGACAACCGGCTTGGCGGCGACCGGCGTGGCGGACACGACGAGGCCTTCCGGCTTCTGCGGGGTGACCTCGAGAACGGCGCCGTCGTTCTTCACCTCGGTCTTGACCGGAACGAGCTTGCCGTCGACGTCCACTTCGAGCGGGAACGAGACCAGGGTGTTGCCCTTGTCGTCGCGGACGTTGGCGATGCTGGACTTCGGATCTTCAGCGGTAGCGCCTGCCTTCTCTTCGACCGAGAAGGTTCCCCCCTTGAGCGACGCGACGATCGTCTTGTCCACCAGCTTGACGGAGTAGTTGATGCCGGGGTCGGCCGCAGCGGCGACAGGCTCGGCATGCGCGGTCCCAAGACCGATGGTCATCGCGCCGATGACCAACGCGGCACCCGCGGTGGTTCTGCGGAGGTTCATTCAGTTTCCAATCCATCATCAGGTCGCCTACCAGCCGATCCCCAGCACGCGAGAGCGCTCTTCATCAAATCCGGGCGGTCGCCCCGGATCCTCCCCGAGCAGTGTGAAGACAGGCACAGCAGACAGAACGTCGTGAGCGTAAACCAAGCACGACGGAGAAGCGAGATGCATTACGCGACTTGAGGACTAAGCCTGTCCTTACCGAGAAGGCCGGGGGCCTCGACGTTTACGGTGTTGATCACCTGAACTCGCCCTTGTATCGGCAAACCTTGTGTGATGTTCATCACAGGTAAATTTTGAGTCAAGCCCCAGCAAGAGGGGGCATAGCTCAGGTGCAGATCGTACGACAAGTAGCATATGTTACCGGTGGGTAACTTACTGCCGGTTAGGATACGAGCCAATCGGGCGGTGCCGAACCGCCCTCGCTCGTGTTGCCTCTAGAGAAAGGTCGCGACATGAATGCCCTGACAGTGACGCTGGGCACGATTGGGGCGACGCTCAGCCTCTTGTGTTGGGCGTCGTTCATCGGCGGCGTCCGGGACATCGTCCGCGCCATCATGATCGGACAGCCCGCACCGGATCGCTGGCGACCGTTCTTCCCGCGCTTCAAGCAAATGGTCATCGAGTTCCTCGCGCACACCAGGATGGCCAAGTTCCGCACCGTCGGCTGGGCGCACTGGCTGGTGATGATCGGCTTCATGGGTGGCGCCATCCTGTGGTTCGAGGCCTACGGTCAGACCTTCGACCCCGCCTTCCACTGGCCGATCATCGGCAACTGGGCGATCTACCACCTGTGGGACGAGATCCTCGGCATCGGCACGGTGCTCGGCATCGGCACGCTGATCGTCATCCGCCAGCTGAACCACCCGCGACTGCCCGAGCGGCTGTCCCGCTTCAGCGGCTCGAAGTTCGGTCCCGCGTATGTGATCGAGCTGATCGTGCTGATCGAGGGCCTCGGCATGATCTTCGTGAAGGCGGGCAAGATCGCCGCCTACGGCCACGCGAACCCCGCGACCGACTTCTTCACCATGCAGGTGGCCAAGCTGCTGCCCGCGAACACCACCATGGTGGCGCTGTTCGCCTTCGTGAAACTGATGTCCGGCATGGCCTTCCTCTACCTGGTCGGCCGCAACATCACCTGGGGTGTGGCGTGGCACCGGTTCTCGGCCTTCTTCAACATCTACTTCAAGCGTGAAGACGACGGCGGCGTCGCACTCGGCGCGGCCAAGCCGATGATGTCCAAGGGTCAGCCGGTCGACATGGAGACCGCCGACCCGGACAACGACACCTTCGGCGCCGGCCGGATCGAGGACTTCTCCTGGAAGGGCTGGCTCGACTTCACCACCTGCACCGAATGCGGTCGGTGCCAGTCGCAGTGCCCCGCCTGGAACACCGGCAAGCCGCTCTCGCCCAAGCTGCTGATCATGTCGCTGCGCGACCACGGCAACGCGAAGGCGCCCTACCTGCTGGCCGGCGGCCGCAAGGACATGGGCGGCGACGAGGTCGGCCTGGTCGACGCCGAGGGCAAGCCGAACGAGGCTGCGCTGGCGAAGATCTCCGACGCCGCGAAGGCCGAGGCCGAGCGTCCACTGGTCGGCGACCTCGAGGCCAACGGCATCATCGACCCCGAGGTGCTGTGGTCGTGCACCACCTGTGGCGCCTGCGTCGAGCAGTGCCCGGTCGACATCGAGCACGTCGACCACATCATCGACATGCGCCGCTACCAGGTGCTCATCGAGTCGGAGTTCCCGTCCGAGCTCGCCGGTCTGTTCAAGAACCTGGAGAACAAGGGCAACCCGTGGGGTCAGAACTCCAAGGATCGGCTCAACTGGATCAACGAGGTCGACTTCCAGATCCCGGTTTTCGGGCAGGACGCCGATAGCTTCGACGGCTACGACTACCTGTTCTGGGTGGGTTGCGCCGGTGCCTACGAGGACCGCGCGAAGAAGACCACCAAGGCGGTCGCCGAGCTGCTCGCCACCGCAGGCGTGAAGTTCATGGTGCTCGGCGCCGAGGAGACCTGCACCGGTGACTCGGCCCGGCGCGCGGGCAATGAGTTCCTGTTCCAGCAGCTCGCCGCGCAGAACATCGAGACGCTGAACTCGGTGTTCGAGGGTGTCGAGGACAAGAAGAAGAAGATCGTCGTCACCTGTGCGCACTGCTTCAACGCGCTCAACAACGAGTACCCGCAGGTGGGTGGCTCTTACGAGGTGGTGCACCACACGCAGCTGCTGAACCGCCTGGTGCGCCAGAAGCAGCTGATCCCGGTCGCCTCGGTGTCGCAGAACGTCACCTACCACGACCCCTGCTACCTGGGCAGGCACAACAAGGTCTACAACGCACCGCGCGAACTGATGGAAGCCTCGGGCTCCACGCTGATCGAGATGCCGCGCCACGGCGAACGTTCCATGTGCTGTGGCGCCGGTGGTGCGCGCATGTGGATGGAGGAGCAGCTCGGTAAGCGGATCAACGTCGACCGGGTCGACGAGGGCTTGAACACTCTCGCTGCGAACCCGGGCAGCACGCCCGGCAAGATCGCGACCGGCTGCCCGTTCTGCCGCGTCATGCTCAACGACGGCGTCACCGCCGCGCAGGAGAAAGGCGCGGGTGAAGGAGTCGAGGTCGTCGATGTCGCGCAGCTGATGCTGGACGCCATCGACCGGGTCGACGCGGCGAAGCTCACCGAGAACCTCACCGTCGTGCAGCAGCCGAAAGCTCCTGCGGTCGAAGAGGTCGCCGAGCCTGAGCCGGAGCCGGAGGTCGAGACACCGGCGGCTGCGAAGGCGGCACCGGCCGGTGGTGGACTTGCGATGAAGGGCCCGGCGAAGGCGCCCGGTGGTGGGCTCGGCATGAAGGGCGCTGCCAAGGCGCCTGGAGCCAAGGCGGAATCCCCGGCAACCGAAGCGGAGTCGACGCCGGAGGCACCGGTCAAGGGCCTGGCCATGAAGGGTCCGGCGAAGAAGCCGGGTGGACTCGGTATGAAGGGCGCTGCCAAGGCGCCTGGAGCCAAGGCGGAAGCCCCGGCAACCGAAGCGGAGTCGACGCCGGAGGCACCGGCCGCACCGGTCAAGGGCCTGGCTATGAAGGGTCCGGGGAAGAAGCCGGGCGGGCTCGGCATGAAGGGCGCTGCCAAGGCGCCCGGGGCCAAGGCCGCATCGGCTCCGGCCGCCGAATCCGCGCCTGCGGCAGAGTCTTCCGCGGCGGAATCCGCGGCTGAGGCGCCCGCTCCCAAGCCCGTCAAGGGTCTGGGGATGAAGGGTGTTGCGAAGGCGCCGGGTGCTAAAGCGCCGGGTGCGAAGGCACCCGGAACGAAGGCACCGGCAGCGCCTGCTTCGGCGGAAGCTGCTTCTGCCGAGACCGACGCTGCTTCGGAAAGTGCTGCTGCCGAACCGGTTTCGCAGCCCACCGAAACCAAGCCGACGGTGCCCGCCAAGGGTCTGGCCATGAAGTCCGGCTTCAAGCGTCCCGGGCCCAAGGCACCGGGTGCTCCGGCGGCCGCACCCGCGGCTCCGGCGGAGTCGGCCCCGGCACCCGCAGCCGAGCCTGCGGCGGAATCCACTGGGGCAGAATCGGCTTCGGAGTCGGAGCAGCCCGCCAACGGCAACGGTTCCCCTGCGGCCGCTCCCCCGGCGGCCAAGCCGGGTGGCCTCGGTTTCAAGTCCGGCGCGAAGGCTCCCGGCCGGAAGAACTGACCGCCCTAACTGAATAGGCCTTCCGATCGACCCGGGTCCGCACGTCGGACCCGGGTCGATCTGTGTCCGACGCCGCAAAACTTGACCAAGCGACCACTTTGCAAAAATACGTCCTACTATTACGCTCCTCTCGAAGGTGATCTTGGGGGATCGGGAGTTCTTCCATGGACTGATAAATAAGGGGGGGGCGTGTGTCGACGTCTGAGAACGGTGCCGAAGCCGACAGACCGATGCTGGTGTCGGTGGTGATCCCGGTGTTCAACGGGCTACCCGATCTGGGCGAACAGCTCGAAGGGCTTGCCGAGCAAGATTATTCGGGGCCGTTCGAGGTGATCATCAGCGACAACGGCTCGACCGACGGCCTGCGCGCATACCTCGACAGGCATCCGCTGACCGACCGGCTTCGCTTGCGCCACATAGACAGTTCCGCGAGTCCGGGCGGTCCGTACGCCCGCAACGCGGGGACCGCCGCGGCGACGGGTGATTTCATCGCCTACACCGATCAAGACGATCGCGTGCACGCCGGATGGCTCAGCGCGCTGGTCCACGCGGCCGCGGACTACGACGCGGTCGGCGGCCCGATCGAAACCGAGACGCTCAACAGCTCCGAGGTGGCGGCCTGGCGGCCGACGCCCGAACCGGAGCAGCGGTTCACCACGCAGTATCTGCCGTTCGCCCATGGAAACAATATCGGCATGTGGCGCAAGACTTTCGACAAGCTCGGCGGCTACGACGAGACCATGCTCGGCGGCGGCGACGACGTCGATATCTCCTGGCGCATCCAGCAGGCCGGACTCACCCTCGGGCACGCACCCGAGGCGATGGTCGCCTACCGGCTGCGCACGACACTGCGCGCCACTTGGCGCCAGGCGGTCGGCTATGGGCGCACCTCAACCGAGGTCTACGTCAAACATCGCCCGCTCGGCTGCCGGCGATTGCCACTCTCGATGACCTGGCTGGCACTGCTGATCGTGCTGCGGCACAATCCGCTGATTCCGTTGACGCGCACGCGAATTCCTACCGGGCTGTGGGTATTGCACGCCGGTGTGCTGGTGGGGCGGATCCGCGCCAGCGTGCGGCATCGCACTTTCTACGTGTAGCGCGACTGGGGAAGTACTGGGGACAACCTGGCCGAATTGTGCAGGTTCACCAGTTCCCTTATGGCGCTATCGATCCCGGCGCTCAAACCCGCGATACGTCAACATACTTGCTGCTACAGCGCGCCTTGTTCCTTGCTCCGCGTCCACGGGCGACTTATCGTTTCTTGCACATTAGAGCTCGAAATGTCCCCGTTTACGTCACATTTGATCACTGATCAGTACGCCGGCCCCTACTGCTCAGGCTATGAGGAGCGCCATGAAGAATCAAAGAAGACTCACCATGTTCGGGGCCGCGGTAGCAATCGCACCCCTGTTGGCGGTTCTGTTCCCGGCCGGAACAGCCAGCGCGCACGGCTACATTTCATCGCCGGCCAGCAGGCAGGCCCAGTGCGCGGCAGGCAGCGTGTCCTGCGGTCCGATCAAGTACGAACCGCAGAGCGTCGAAGGACCGAAAGGCCTGCGCAACTGCCACGGCAACAACGCCCAGTTCGCCGAACTCAACGACGACAGCAAGCCGTGGAAGGTGCATTCCGTCGGTTCGTCGGCGTCGTTCACCTGGACGAACACCGCGCGGCACAGCACCTCCAACTGGGAGTACTACATCGGCGGCACCCGGGTCGGTGTCTTCCCCGGCAACAATCAGCAGCCGGGCCAAACTGTCACGCACAACGTGAATTTCGGCGGCATCTCCGGACGCCAGAAGATGCTGGCCATCTGGAACATCGCCGATACCGCCAACGCCTTCTACGCCTGCGTCGATCTGAACATCGGCGGTGGCTCGAACCCGACCACCACCACGGTGCCGCCGACCACCACCACGACGACACCGCCGACCACCACGGTGCCGCCGACCACCACCCCGCCCACCGGCCGGCAGTGGGCCGTGGGCACCAGCTACGCAGCCGGCAACGAAGTCGCCTACGACGGCGCCCGCTACCTGTGCCGCCAAGCACACACCGCGAGCCCCGGCTGGGAACCCCCGAACACCCCCGCCCTATGGCAAAAGCTCTGAGCTGACGCAGCTGTCCCGGACCTCGACGCCGAGGCCCGGGACAGCCGCGTGTCCGCCAGGACTACGGCCGGGTCAGGGCTGCGTATTTGGCCAGGTGGTGGTCGCTTGGGCCGAATTCGTGTTCGATGGCGGTGAGGCGTTTGAAGTAGTGGCCGATGGCGAGTTCTTCGGTCATGCCCATGGCGCCGTGTAGTTGGACGGCGTTCTGGCCGATGAAGCGGGCGGCGCGGGCGATGGTGACCTTGGCGGCGGAGACGGCGCGGGCGCGGGTGGGGGTGTCCGCGTCGAGGGAGTAGATCGCCAGGTAGACGGCGGCGATGGCTTGCTCGAGTTCCATGTACATGTCGACCATGCGGTGTTGCAGCACTTGGAAGCTGCCGATGGGCTGGCCGAACTGCTTGCGCTGCTTGACGTATTCGAGGGTGTCGGCGAGTACTTTGCGCAGGCAGCCGACGGCCTCGGCGGCGGTGGCGGCGATGGCCTCGTCCACCGTCGGTTCGATGGCGACCCAGGCGGTGCCCTCGACGCCGAGCAATGCGTCGGCGGGCAGGCGGAAGTCGGTGAAGACGAGGTCGGCCGCGACGCGGTCATCGATGGTCCGGTACGAGTGCACCCCGACGCCTGCCGGTGGGCTGTCGGCGTCGAATGCGGTGTGGAACAACGAGATACCGCGTTGGTCGCGGCGATTGCCCGCGGTGCGTGCGGTGATCAACAGGTGGGTCGCCAACGGCGCGCTGGTCACTACCGTCTTGGTGCCGTCGAGCACCCACGAATCACCGTCGCGCCGTGCGGCGGTCGACACGTCGTGCAGGGTGTGGCCCGAAGTCGGTTCCAGCGCAGCGAAAGCGGTGCGCACGTCGCCGGACACGATCTGCCGCAACAACGCGTCGGCTTGCTCGCCGCCGGACCGGTTCAACAGCCCGGCGCCGATCACCACCGTGTCCACGAACGGCTCGACGACCAGTGCCCGGCCGAGTTCCTCGGCGATCACCATCAATTCGACCGGGCCGCCGCCCATCCCGTCGACCCGCTCGGGCAGGGTCGCGCCCAGAATGCCGAGCTCGTCGGCGAATCCGCGCCACACGGCGGGCTGCCAGCCCGCGCCCATCTTGGCCGCATGGCGGCTCTTCGCCAGGTCGTAGCGGGCGCCGAGGAATCCGGCGATCGCGGTGCGGAGCAGTTCCTGCTCATGGGTAAGGGTGAAGTCCATCAGAGCCCCAATGCTGCTTTGGCGAGGATGTTTCGCTGAATTTCGTTGCTGCCGGCGTAGATCGAGCCTGCCCGGTCGTTGAAGTAGCGCAGCGGCGCGACGGCCTGCCATTCCGCGCCGCTGCGGTAATCGTCGGCGGGCGGGGTGAACTCCGCGATCGGCCCGCCGGGCGCGGTGGCGTGCGGCTGGTACACCCGGCCGCGCGGACCGGCGGCGGTCAAGGCCAGCTCGGTCAATTTCTGACTCAGCTCGGTGGCCAGAATCTTCAGCATCGAGGAGGCCGGTCCCGGATTCTCACCGCGCGACATCGCCGAAATCGTGCGGTACTCCAGGATTTCGAGCACCTCGGTGCGAATCCGCGCCTCGGCGAGTTTCGCCGCGAACGCCGGATCATCGATCAGCGAATTACCGTCCGGGCCGGTTTGTTCCGCTGCGTCGACCGCGATTTCCTGCGCCATCGCCTGCAGGTACGGCGCCATCGCCCCACCACGCTCGTGCACGAGCAGGTATTTCGCGACCGTCCACCCCTCGTCGATCCGGCCGAGCACGTTGCTCTTCGGCACCCGGACATTGTCGAAGAAGACCTGGTTCTGCACCTGTTCGCCGGAGGTCATCACCAGCGGCCGGATCTCGATGCCCGGCGTGCGCATATCGATCAGCAGGAAGGTGATGCCCTGCTGCTTCTTGCCCGTGCGCGAGGTTCGCACGAGGCAGAAGATCCAATTCGCCTCGGTCGCATGGGTGGTCCAGATCTTGCTACCCGTGCACACGAGGTCGTCGCCGTCCTCGACGGCCGCCATGGTCAGCGACGCCAGATCGGACCCGGCCTCCGGCTCCGAATAACCCTGGCAGAAAAAGACTTCGCCGGTCAGGATCCGCGGCAGATAGAACGCCTTCTGCTCCGGCGTCCCATACGCGATGATCGCGTGCGCCACCATCTTGATCCCCATCGGCGACAACGCGGGCGCCCCCGCCAGCGTCGACTCCCGGGTGAAGATGTAGTGCTGGGTCAAACTCCAATCGCACCCGCCGTACTGCACCGGCCACGCGGGCGCAGCCCACCCTCGCTCATGCAGAATCCGCTGCCACGCCATGCTCGCCTCGTGGTCCGGATACACGCTGGTCGCCAGCCGCCCCGCCCGCCGCAACTCCGGCGTCAGCTTCGCCGCCAGAAACTCGCGCACCTCGTCCCGAAATGCCAAATCCGCCGCTGACCAGTCGTAATCCATCTGCCCTCCCGGAGGGTGTGCGCCTTGCGTCGCGTCCGGCAGGCGGTGCGAAGCGAGACAGAACAAAGTCGTGTCTCCCGCACTGTAGCAAAACTGATGTCAGGTGCCAGCACTTGCCGAGTGGCATTGACGTCAGCCGTTGGGCTGCCGACAAGCGCGGATCACGCCTGCCCTGATGCAGTCGAGGTTCGCAGGGCTGGGCGGGACGGCACCGAGGATGCGGTCAGCAATCCTCGACCGCGGCCTTGACGTAGCCGACGGACTGATAGAGGTAGTCGTAGGCCCAGCGCAGCACCGACAGCCGGGGTTCGGGGTCGACGAAGAGAAGGTCACCGGCCCAGCACTTTCCGAGGATGTAGCGGGCGCGGGATATGTGCGGGGTGAAGGTGACGACGATGACGCGCCGCCAACCGCCTTCCCGGGCCAGGCGAGCGAGTTCGCGTCCTTCGCCCCTGGTGGTTCTAGGCGAAGGATCGAAACAGATCACCTCGAAGCTGTAGCTACCGCGGCAGATTCGGTTGATCATGACGCTGTTCTCGTACGGGTCGGAGATCAGGACTCGCGGGGCGAACCCCTCGGCGGCCAGTCGAAGGCCCAGCTGTTCACGTCCATCGTGCGCTCCGCCGAGGACGAGAACGGCGTCGGCCGTGGCCGGGGGATCGGTGCGTGGACGGACGTAGACGGGCCAGAGGGCGAACCCTGCGACAGCGAGCACGACGACGAGGACCAGGCAGGCCCGGACCCATCGGCGACGTCGCATCCGATCAATGCTAGCGATATCTTCGCAGGTCAGGGCCGCCAGTACAGGATCTGTCGCCACATGTACACCTACCGTTGCCGTGACCCTTGCCTCGGTGACGTGGCGCGGCCACCGGCGGGGCTTATCAATCGATCATGCGATGCACAGTCTTCGGAACCGGGTACCTCGGGGCCACGCACGCAGCGTGCATGGCCGAGCTCGGGCATGACGTCATCGGGGTGGATGTCGACCCGGGCAAGGTCGCGAAGCTGTCCGATGGCGTGGTGCCGTTCTACGAACCCGGTCTCGAGGACGTGCTGCGGCGCAATCTCGACACCGGCAGGCTGCGCTTCACCACCTCCTATGCCGAGGCGGCGGCGCACGCCGACGTGCATTTCCTCGGGGTGGGGACGCCGCAGAAGAAGGGCGAGTACGCCGCCGACCTGAAGTACGTGCACGCCGTGGTCGATACCCTCGCGCCGATGCTGGAGCGCCCGTCGGTGATCATCGGCAAGTCGACCGTGCCGGTCGGCACGGCCGCGGCGCTCGGCACCAGGGCGCGGCGGCTGACCTCGACCGACGTCGAGGTGGCCTGGAACCCGGAGTTCCTGCGCGAGGGCTTCGCGGTGAAGGACACGCTGCGCCCGGATCGTCTTGTGCTGGGAGTGGATCGGGAGCGGCCGGGCGCGGGCTGGGTCGAGGACATGGTGCGCGAGATCTACGCGGAACTGATCGCCGACGAGGTGCCGTTCCTGCTGACCGATTTGGCCACCGCCGAATTGGTGAAAGTATCGGCGAATGCCTTTCTGGCAACCAAGATTTCGTTCATCAACGCGGTATCGGAAGTATGCGAGGCGACCGGCGCCGATGTGACGATGCTGGCCGACGCGCTCGGTTACGACGCCCGCATCGGACGCCGATTCCTCAATGCCGGACTGGGTTTCGGCGGCGGTTGTCTGCCGAAGGATATTCGGGCCTTCATGGCCCGCTCCGGTGAACTCGGCGCCGACCACGCGGTGGCATTTCTGCGTGAGGTGGACAACATCAACATGCGCCGCCGTACCAAGGTGGTGGACATGGCCGCCCGCGCCTGCGGCGGTTCGCTGCTCGGCGCGAATGTCGCGGTGCTCGGCGCGGCGTTCAAACCGGAATCCGACGATGTTCGCGATTCGCCCGCGCTGAATGTGGCGGGCATGATCCAGCTGCACGGCGCGGTGGTGACGGTGTATGACCCTAAGGCGCTGGAGAATTCGCGCCGGGTGTTCCCGACCCTGAACTACGCGACCTCGGTGACGGAGGCCTGTGAGCGAGCCGACGTTGTGTTGGTGCTCACCGAATGGGACGAGTTCACGGCGCTGCGCCCGGAGGATTTGAATAGGGTAGTTCGGACAAAATCCATCATCGACGGGAGGAATTGTCTCAATCGTGCCAACTGGCGGGCGGCCGGATGGGTGTACGCGGGACTCGGTACGCCGTAGAGTTGCGTCGCGAAGGCGGGGACTATTGCCGGACGATTAGTCCTGCCGTAGGCACGGTCGCTCTTCGACGGTATGGTCCGGGGAGCGGGCCTTCGCGCGGGCTCGCATGTCGTGAAGTGTGAACGAGATGGGCAGCTGATGAGTTCGGTACTGGGAGTTTCGGTGGGGGCCGGCGCTGTCCGTATGGCGCGGCCACACACCGGGAACCCCCACGGCCACGTCGAGGCGCACTCGTTCGATCTGCAGACCATTCCGGTTGCCGGGCAGACCGTGGAGGAGCTGGCCGCCGAGGCCGTCGGCGTCACGCTGGAGACCACCCCCGACATCATCGCCACCGCCATCGCCTACCGCAGCGAGCAGCACGCCCGCGCGCTCCGCGCCGCCATGGCACGCCAGCAGCTGACCAACTACGAACTCGTCCCCGAGGTCGTCGCCGCGCTCGAATTCGCGCAGTCCACCGGCGATATTCGCGGTATCTCCTCGCTGGTCGTCTACGACCTCGGCAGCTCCGGACTCACCGTGAGCGTGGTCGACACCCAGTCGCGTGAGGTCCGCTACAGCGAACGCACCAGCGATATCAGCGGCGACTACCTCGACTCGCTGATCCGCGAACAGCAGATCGCCTCCGGCCGGATCGCGCACCCGCCGGACGCCGCGGGCCTGGCCGTCCTGGACGGGCTGTGCCGCGAAGCCAAGGAACAACTGTCCTCCAACACCGCCGTCGCGCTGCCCAGCGAACAGGGCCTGGTGCTACTGGCGCAGGAAAATTTCGAATCGCTGATCATGCTGGCGATCGAGTCGTCGGCCCGGATGGCCCGCGACGTGATCACCCGCTCCGATCGGCCGGTGCACGGCGTGCTCGCGATCGGCGGTTGCGCGCGGATTCCGCTGGTAGCCAGGGTCCTCGAACGGTGGATGGGTGTTCCGGTCATCGTGCCGGAGAGCCCGGAGACGGTGATCGCCCGCGGCGCGGCGCTGCTGGCCCGGCCGGTCGTGCCGGAGCCGGTGGTCAGTGCTGCGGCCATGGATGCGGAGTTGTCCCCCGCCTGGTTATCGGCGCCGCCGAAACGCCGCAAGCGCGAGATCAGCGGCGCCGTGCTCACCGTCAGCGCGCTCGCGGTGGTCGCCGCGATCGGGCTCGGGCTCGGCTACGGTCCGCAAGTGCTGCAACGTGATTCCCACAGTGAGGGCTCGCCGTCGACGCCGACGACCAGCGCGCCGCGCACCACCACGCACGACCCGCAGATCGCGGTCGCACCCGCCACGCCGACGGAGACCGCCGCGGAGTCGATCGCCGCACCACCGCCGCGCCGCCCGACCACAGAGGCTCCGCCGCCGCCCGCGCCAGGCCCGAACACCATTGTGGTGCCCGGCCTTCCGCCGATCGTGGTCCCCACGATCCCGCCCGAGGTCTTCCCCTTCCCGCCGCCCCCGCGCTAGTCAGTCGGGGACGCCGGTCGGCGCGTGCGGAATCAGTTGCGCGCGTGCCGGGCTCGACGTGCCGGTGCCGCCGGCTTCCCCCGCGTACCGAACGGGCGGGCGAGCATGACGGCGATGCCGGTGGTCAGCGGGACGGACAGGGCCAGTGCGATCCCGCCGACCGACGAGCGGGCGATCTCGATGGCGACCGCGTCACCGGTCAGCACGTCGCGAATGGAACGACCCGCGACGCTGAACAACAGCAGCAGCGGCAGCGCACCACCGGCGTAGGCGAGCACCAGGGTGTAGACGGTGCTGGCGATGTGGTCCCGCCCGACCCGCATGGCCGCCGTGAAAACCTCACGCCGAGTGGCGGACTCGTCGATCGCGGCCAGCTCGAACGCGGCCGAGGCCTGCGTGATGGTGACGTCGTTGAGCACGCCGAGCGAACCGATGATGAACCCGGCCAGCAGCAGGCCGGTGATGCTCACGTGCTCCAGGTAGGTGGCGACGTTGGTGTTCTGCTCCTCGGACAAGCCCGTCAGATGGGTGATCTTGATGGCGACCCAGGACAGCACCGCCGCGACGACCATCGAGGTCAGCGTGCCGAGCAGCGCCGAACTGGTGCGCAGATTCACCCCGTGCGCGAGATACAACACGGCATAGAGGATCAAGGAGCCCGCCACCAGCGCGACCGGGATCGCGGGCTTGCCGTCCAGCAGCGCGGGCAACATGAACATCACCAGCACGGCGAAGGCGAACACCAGCCCAAGCAGGGCGCGTAGGCCACGCCAGCGCGCGACCACCACGATCACCACGACGAAGACCACGAAGATCAGCGTCAACGGGAAACCGCGCGCGTAGTCCTCGAACGAATACATCGGGGTGCCGCTGGGATCGGTCTGCCGCACCAGCCGGATCTCGTCCCCGGCGCGCAGATCGGGTTGTCCTGGGCCGGGCGGGATTTCGAACAGCGTCTTGTTGCCCTGGTGCGGCCCGGACTCGATGGTGATCAGGCTGCGCTGGCAGGTGTAGGCGTTGTTGCGCGGCGGCTCCGGCTTCTCCACGAACACCTTGCCGATCGACGTGCTGCCGCACGGACCGACGTCCTGCATGACCACCGTGCCCGCCTCGGTCTGCACCGCACCGCCGCCCGCATTCTGCATGGGCAGCGGGATATCGATGTGCTGTTTGTCCGGCCACAGCATGACCGTGCCGAGCAGCACGAGGGCACCGATGACGGTGAGCAGGCCGACGACAACGCGTGCGGCGGTGTCACCGATCGCGATCGGACCGGAGTGGTCGTGGTGATGATGATGGTCGCTCATGACCGCGCGGGGCTCCTACCCTGTCCGTCGTTGCACTGGGGGCGTTCCCCAGCGGGCAGGAACGGCTGTTGCGCCCCGAGTCGGCTGCCCGCGACCGAGCTTAAAGGATTTCATTTTCAAAAGCGCCGCGGCGAACGGAAAGGCGGGGAGTCGGCCAGGTGGCCGGGAAAGGGTTCGGAGGGGGCGGCGGAGAGCAGGGGGATGTCTCCGCCGCCCACAGGCCGGCGGCCCAGGGGGGTAGGCGGCCGAACCCGAGACCGGGTTAACCCAGGGGGGTAGGCAACCCGGCCGGGCACTCGAAAGTGCCAAGTCCTACTGTACACAAAAGTACTTCTAATGCGCTAGCTAGTCTCCAAACTTCGCGCATATCCATACATTCGGTCGGTTTATCCGCTAGAAGCGGGGCGCCGCGGTGGCCCGGCCGGGTCGCAACTCTATTGGCGATAGCTCGACAAGAAGTTGCCGAAGCGCTCGATGGCTACCGCGAGATCCCTGGCCCACGGCAGCGTCACGATCCGCAGGTGATCATGGTTGGGCCAGTTGAAGCCGGTCCCCTGCACCATCAGGATCTTCTCCTGCAGCAGCAGATCGAGGATCAGCTTCGAATCGTCATGGATCTCATGCACATTCGGATCCAGCCGGGGGAACGCGTACAGCGCGCCCTTCGGCTTCACGCACGACACACCGGGAATCATGTTCAGCCGCTCCCACGCGACGTCACGCTGCTCCAGCAGTCGCCCGCCGGGCAGGATCAGATCCTCGATGCTCTGATGCCCGCCGAGCGCGACCTGAATCGCATGCTGCGCAGGCACATTCGGGCACAGCCTGGACGAGGCGAGCAGGTCGATGCCCTCCAGCAGACCCGACGCGTGATCCTTCGGACCGGTGATGGCCAGCCAGCCGGCGCGGTAGCCCGCCACCCGGTACGCCTTGGACAGACCGTTGAAGGTCAGGCACAGCAGATCGGGCGCCACCGAGGCCAGCGAAATATGCTTGGCGTCGTCGTAGAGGATCTTGTCGTAGATCTCGTCGGCGAGCAGCAGCAACTGATGCTTACGCGCAATATCGACGAGTTGCTGAAGAATTTCCGCAGAATATACGGCGCCGGTCGGATTATTCGGATTGATCACCAGCAGAGCCTTGGTCTTGTCGGTGATCTTCGATTCGATATCGGCGATGTCGGGCTGCCAGCCGCTGGACTCGTCGCACAGGTAATGCACCGGCGTACCACCGGCCAGGCTGGTCATCGCGGTCCACAGCGGATAGTCCGGCGCCGGGATCAGCACCTCGTCACCGTTGTCCAGCAGCGCCTGCATGGTGATGGTGATCAGCTCGGAAACCCCGTTGCCCAGGTAGACGCTGTCCACGTCCAGCTCCGGGAATCCGGGCACCAGCTCGTACCGGGTGACGATCGCGCGCCTGGCCGACAGGATGCCCTTGGATTCGGAGTAGCCCTGGGCATACGGCAGCGCCGCGATGATGTCGCGCATGATCACATCGGGGGCCTCGAAGCCGAACGGCGCGGGGTTGCCGATATTGAGCTTGAGGATGCGATGACCCTCGGCCTCCAGCCGTGCTGCCTGCGCGTGTACCGGTCCACGAATCTCGTAGACGACGTTCTGTAGCTTCGTGGACTGCTCCAGCACGCGCGGCGGGCGATGCGGTAGATGACTTGGGCTCACCCGTCCCATGGTGCCATCCGCGGCAAATGGATAAACCGCCGCTCGCCGTCAATTGCCCGTATTTCACTGGGCGGTGATGAACGGCGGGCGGGGATGTGATCAGTACCTCAGGAAGGAGGGTTGCCAGGCGGTATCCCCTTGGCGGCCGTGGTGCCGCAGAATTCCTCGAGCCGCTCGTCCAGGAACCGCGCTTCGACCGCGTCGCGGAAATCCGGGGCCGCGATCCGCCTGCGCACACCGGTCAGCCGCACCTCCAACTGCGCGAGGCGCTTGTCCTCGGCCAGACCGAGCACCGGCTGCAGCGCCTCGGTCGCGCCGTCGAGGCTGCCGTTGATCAGATGCGCGGCGGCGCAGTCGACCCGGGCCAGCGATTCGGCACCGTAGGACCGTTGCTCCGACGGACCGCTCGCGTACAGATCGATGGCGCGCTGGGTGGCGGCCAAGGCGAGCTCGGCCTCCCCGAGATGGATGTAGGTGGCGCCCGCGTAGTACTGCGCCTTGGCGTCGTTGAAGCCGAACACCCCACCCACCTCGTCGTGCAGGGTGTCGGTTTCGGACACCTCGCGGGCATCGTCGGCGGCGCGGATGCAGCGATCCGCCTCCGCCGAACTGCCCAGCCGGGACCAGATCCGGGCCTCGATATTGAGCAGTCGCACCTTCGCCGTCGCCGACTCGGCGAACTCCTGCCCGCTCTGCGCCAGCTGCACGCCCCGGCGCGGCCGCTCCGACCAGTACTCGATCAGCGCGTGCATGCCACGGGTCCAGGCCCGCAACCCGTTGTGGCCACACAGTTCGGAGTAGGCCCAGGCCGCTCTGATCTGTTCACCCGCCGAGTCGTAGTAGCCGAGATCGGTACTGGCGTTGGCGAGCAACCCGGACAGGGTGCCCGCCAGCAGGTACAGATGGCTGGTGTCGACCGGCCGTTGATGCCCCTCCAGCAGCCGGTAGACCCGCCGCCGGACCCGCAGCATCTCGACCATCATCGGCACCGGGGGCACGTGCACATAGTCGTTCGCGATGCGCGTCACGTCGGCATCGAGTTGCTCCAAGGTGGTAACGCCCAAGTTTGTGCTCTCCGCGTGGCCAGCGTGCTCGCTGGCCTCATGGGCAGCCGCCATGATCAGATCCCTCTCCGAAATCGCTGCTAACGCATCACCTCTCATCGCACCGGCGTCTATGAGAGCCAAAAGTTCCGCGTCGCTCGAATAGTGGACGCGCGCCGAGGTATCGGCGGACGCATCGATTCCAGGCGGGGTCGGGCGGTCGGCCATCGATGGATCGATCATGGCCGCAAACCGTGCCCGCACAACGTCGTCCGACCTGGCCAGGGAGGTATCGAGAGCGGCTTGATTGATCGGACGTGGATGGACGCGGACGCCGCCGGCCTCCCACTTCGACACCAGGCGTTCGTGCACCCCGAGGTGTGCCGCGAACTGCCTGATGCTCATGCGCTTGGCATCGCGAAGGGCACGGGCCTCTTTACCTGACCATTGCCGGACCACGATGTCATCCCTTCCGAAAGAACTCTTTCCCAGGGTACGAGGGGTTTGTGAGCACGGCTACATACGAAACAGAGCTGGTACCAGAGGCAGCGGAAAGGCAGCAGAAGGCGGGCGTGCGGGCAATACCGAAACCGGGCCACGACCGGGACCCTTGAGCAGGGAGGCAAGGAGTTCGCCGTGAATGTGGAGAAACTCAGGACTGTTGACGATTGGGTTGCGTTCTATCGGCACGAGTTCGGGCTACCGGTGACCGAGCGTGGCGGCTTCGTCATGCTGCCGATCACCGGCCGCGTTTGCGTTGTCCACTTGCCTACCGCCCGTGCCGAAAAGGTACGGGCCGCACTGGATCAGCAAGGGGCCAGGGGGCCCATGCTGGCCAGGCAGATCCGGTGGAGCTTTCTGGCCGAACCGGACAGCCGGCCGGGAACGCAGGTGCTAGAGGTCCTCAACCGCCTCGACATCGGCATTCCCGCCATCGGCAGCGCCGTGATGTTGCCGACCGGCCTCGGACGGTGGACCCGGGAAGGGTGCTTCTGGGTATCCCCGCCGAGGCGCGGCGACACGCTGCCACCGCTATCCGTCATCATCACGACGGCGCTGGCGGTGGGGGCGGGCGGCGGGGACTGATCACGCGCCGCGATCGGTTCCCGTTGCCGCCCGGCGCTTTACCGGACCGAATCCGCCCCATTCTCGGCAGTCGACGGGGCGGACTCGGGCCGGTGCCACCATCATCCCCGGCGCTGAAGCGGGCCATGGCGAGGAAGTCGCTTTAGTGTTGCGGGATGGGCGGTGATCGGCTGAGCGACCTGCGCGGGACGTATCAGGTGCGGGCGCACCAGATCGTTCCCGCGTCGGCCGCAGCCTTCGCCGGCCTGGATGTCATCCGCTGCTTCGGTTTCGATGTGCTGGAGCCGAACCCGGTGCGGCGCAGGAAGATTCCGGGCGGCACGGTCAAGATCGTGTTCGCGCTGGAGGGGACCTTCGAGGGGCGCAGTCTCGACCCGACCGCACTGGTCATCGGTTTGCACGATCGGGCGGGGACGGCCGGGCACGCCGGACGGATGCGCAGCGTGCAGGTGCAACTCGATCCGCTGACGGCGCACCGGTTACTCGGCGTGCCGATGGACGAATTACGCAATGGCGCGGTCGAACTCGCCGAGTTGCACGGGCGGTTGGCGCAGCGCCTGGCCGAGCGACTTGCCGAAACAGCTACCTGGCCGGATCGATTCGCGTTGGTGGCCGACTACTTTCGCGCGCGGTCGCGCGAGGCCGACGACAGTGCGGATCGGGCGATCACGCATGCGGTCCGACAATTGCGGCGTTCTGCGGGCAGGCTGCCGGTAGCCGATCTGGCCGCCGAAACCGGCTGGAGTGCAAGGCATTTCCGGCGTCGGTTCGCCGAGCAAGTCGGGCTGCCACCGAAAGACTACGGATCACTGCTGCGCTTCTCGGCCGCGCTCACCGCGCTGACGAACGAACCGTCGCGTGATATGAGCGTGCTCGCGGGCGATTTCGGCTACTACGACCAATCGCATCTGATCCGGGATTTCCAGCGCTTCGCCGGCGCACCGCCGGGGCGGCTGCTCGGGATGAGCATGACCCATTCGTCCAATACCGCGGTGGCCGGCGCGACATAGCGTGCACGGACCTCGACCGCGAAGGACCTGCAGCGATGTCCGATTCACCGATCACCGTGCGGATGGCCGTCTTCGGCATCGGCATTCATGCGATCAACCATGTACTCGTCCTACTGTTCTCGCCGTTCAGCTGGAACGTCGGCACCGTTTTCCATCTCACGCACGGACCGATCTACGCCGCGCTGCTGGTGCCGATTCTGCGCGGCAAGAACTGGGCGCGGATCACCATCACGGTGCTGCTCGCCGGCCAGTTCCTCGGGCGGTTCGTCGTGTGGGTGATGTTTCCGAGCACCGGCGCGCACCTGGCATTGATCGGCGGGTGGGCGTTGTCGGTGGTGGTGCTCACGCTGCTGTGGGTGCCCGGTTCGACGCGACGGTACTTTCGGCGGAGCCGCGCGCTGCCGGAGAAGCAGCGGGCCTAGCTCTGCCGCGATTCCGCGGCGTCCACCACGGCGGCGGGCAGCGGGAAGTTCAGGTAGGACTTCGACGGTGTCGGCCCGCGCTGGCCCTGATACTTCGAGCCCGCGGTGGCACTGCCGTAGGGATGCTCGGCCGGGCTGGTCAGCCGCAGCAGGCACAGCTGGCCGATCTTCATGCCGGGCCACAGGGTGATCGGCAGGTTCGCCACGTTCGACAGTTCGAGGGTGATGTGGCCGCTGAAACCGGGATCGATGAAACCCGCAGTCGAATGGGTCAGCAGACCAAGCCTGCCGAGACTCGACTTGCCCTCCAGCCGACCCGCCAGATCGTCCGGCAGCGTGCACACCTCGAGTGTGGAGCCCAGCACGAACTCACCCGGGTGCAGCACGAACGGTTCGCCCGGAGCGGGCTCGACCAGGCTGGTCAGCTCGTCCTGGCGTTGCGCCGGGTCGATATGGGTGTAGCGGGAGTTGTCGAACACCCGGAACATGCCGTCCAACCGCACGTCGATACTCGACGGCTGGATCAGGC
Source organism: Nocardia ninae NBRC 108245 (assembly GCF_007990755.1). Taxonomy (GTDB): domain Bacteria; phylum Actinomycetota; class Actinomycetes; order Mycobacteriales; family Mycobacteriaceae; genus Nocardia; species Nocardia ninae. Next base: position 26,648 of record NZ_BJXA01000025.1, read on the forward strand.
TCGCCAGGAGCGGCTCGACGCCGAGACGCCCAGCGGCGATCTCCGCACGGATGTCGCGATCGGAAAGCAGCACGCCGAGCAGCGTAGCGCCTGCTGGTCCGGGCTCTTCAGGCGCACAGTGGCAGTGCGGTGTCAGTGGGTGCCGACCGCGGTTCCTCAGCCGCCGCACAGCTTCGAGATGAGATCGTGGAAGGGTGACCACCAATTCCACACCGGGCCGGAGCTGGAACATGGTCCCGACGCTCGCCGTGCTAGCTACGGTTCTCGCCGTTTTCGCCGTCGGACTGACCAGCAACGTCCTCGCGAAAAACGGGCTCACCGCGATCGACTCGCCGATCTCGGACTGGGCCGTCGCCCACCGCAACGGCACGCTCACGCCACTCGCGATCACCGTCAGCTATCTCGGCGGCACCGTCGCGATGACCATCCTGGTGGTGCTTGCCGTCATCGTTTATGGCCGGCGCGGACAGTGGCGGGAGGCCGGGTTGGTCGTGTGTACCGGTCTCGGGTCATGGGTGCTGGTGGATGGTGGTAAGCACCTCATCGGACGGGAACGCCCACCGACGGTGAACCACGTCATCGTCAAGACGAACCTGGCGTATCCCTCCGGGCACAGTCTCGGATCGATGGCGGTGATCGGGATCCTCTCGGTCCTGCTGATCCCGCAGGTACGCCGTCCCGCGATGCGGTGGGTCGCGGGTGTCGCCGCCGTCGTCTTCGTTGCGGCGGTGGGGCTTTCCCGGATCTATCTCGGCGTGCACTGGCCGACCGATGTGCTCGGCGGCTGGGTGTTCGGTGGACTCTTGGTCACCCTCTGCTTCGCCGGTTACCAGCATCTCGAACGGCGCCAGAACCTGGCAGCCGCACCGCCACTCTCCGAAAGCCGCACCGGCTGACGTGGTGTCGGTGCGAGCGCCAACCGTCGGGCACGCCGATGTTCATCGGATCGCTGACTATCGTGGTTGCGTAGCCGCCGACATCGGAGGGAGTTGATCGAGGGCTTGTCTTCACCCATTGGTGCGCATGTCCTCGTGGGCGGCGGGCTGATCAAGAAGGGCCTGCGCGAGGCGGGGGAGATCGGGGCCGAGGCGATCCAGTTCTTCGCGGGCAACCCGCGGGGCTGGAAGCAGCCGTCCGTCGACCCGCACGACGCGGCCGCGTTCCGCACCGCCTGCGCGGACATGCCGGTGTTCGTGCACGCGCCGTATCTGCTGAATTTCGGCTCGCCGGACCCGGCCGTGCTGGAGAACTCCGCGCAGGCGCTGACCACCATCATGCGGCGCGCCGGCCTGGTCGGGGCGGCGGCGGTCATCGTCCATGCCGGTTCATCGGTGCGCCAGGAACTGCGCGAGCACGCACTGGGTCGCCTGCCCCAACTCTTCGCCCCGCTGCTCGACGCCGCACCACCCGGGGTGCGACTACTCATCGAGCCCACCTGCGGCGGCGGTGCGGCGCTGGCCTCGACCGTCGACAGCACTGTGGAGTACTTCGCCGCCCTCGACGACGAGCGGATCGGCCTGTGCATCGACACCTGCCACCTGCACGCGGCAGGCGAAGACATCACCACCGCCACCGGGCTGCACGCCGTAGTCAGCAAGCTGACGGACGCGATCGGCCCGCACCGACTGGACCTGGTCCACGCCAACGACAGTCGCGACCCGGCAGGCTCGCACCGCGACCGCCACGAAACCCTCGGCAAAGGCACCCTCGGCGAAGACGTCTTCCGCGCCCTGTTCACCATTCCCCAACTCCATGACATCCCCGTACTGGTCGAGACCGCGACCAACGGCGCCGACGTAGCGCTGCTGAAACGGCTGCGAGACGAAGTCCGGCAAGCCGATTCGCCTCTTCCCGACGACGGTTCGCCGGGCGTGCGTCCCGCGCAGCCAGGTGCACGGCCCCGGCCGGTCGAATAAGGTCTTGGCGGCGAGGGGGTTTCGCGTTGTGCCGTGCCCCCGCCGGAGCGGGTCGAGGAGGCGTCGTGGTGCTGGTGGACGGAACGGTCGAGCACGGGTTCGAGGCGGTTCGCGACGCGTTCGCGCTCGCACAGGCCGAGGACGAGGGGGCGGCGCAGCTCTGCGTCTACCGGAACGGCCGCGTTGTCGTCGATCTCTGGGCCGGGCAGGACCCGATCTCCGGAATGATGTGGGACCAGGATTCGCTGTCGGTGCTCATGTCGGTGTCGAAGGGGGTGACCGCAACCTGCGTGCACATGCTCGTCGAACGGGGACAGCTCGAGTTGTCGGCGCCCGTGGGCGAGTACTGGCCGGAGTTCGCGACCAGCGGGAAGGCCGGCATCACCGTCGCCGAACTGCTGGCGCACCGCGCGGGCCTGGCCGGGTTCGACCCGGAGTCCGGAATCGGGGCCGAGGAGTTGACGGACTGGTCGCTGTGCACCTCGGCCTTGGCGGCCATGACGCCGCTCTGGCAGCCCGGAACCGCGTTCTACTACCACTCCATCACCTGGGGTTACCTGGCCGGTGAGCTGATCCGGCGGGTCACCGGCAAGAGCGTCGGCGATTTTCTCGCCGCGGAGATCGCCGGACCGCTCGGATTGAGCCTGTGGGTCGGGCTGCCCGAAAGCGAGGAGCATCGTGTCGTTCCCCAGTTCTCCCGCAAGGAACAGCCGAACACCGCACAGGTCGCCGCGGTACTCAGCGGGATGGGGATCGACGTCGACGCACGATTGATCCGGACACTCCTCGCCGCCGTCGCCACCAGGGAAGACGGAGTCGCGCTGCTCAACACCCGCGCGGGGCACGCGGCCGAGGTACCCGCGGGCAACGCGATCGGCAACGCCCGTTCGCTGGCGCGGATGTACGCGGCGACCATCGGCGAGATCGACGGTGTCCGCCTGCTGACCTCCGCGACCGTCGATCGAGCACGGCAACCGCAGACCGACGGCCTGCGTGGCCCGGCGCCCTTGGATGTTCTGCCGGTAACCCACCGCTTCGCCAACGGCTACGAAATTCCCGGGCCCGCCCACGCCATGCTCGGTCCCGGCTCCTTCGGCCACAACGGCACCGGCGGCCGAATCGCCTTCGCCCACCCCGAATCCGGCATCGCCCTCGCCTACACCTGCACCCACATGATCTGGGACGACGTCGCAGGCCCCGACCCTCGCTGGCTCCCCTGGACCGCGGCGCTGCACGAGGCGATCGCCTAGCGCGGTACCGCCGAGTCATTCGGCCTTGCATGCCATCTCAACTCTGGCCGCCGTCATGCCGTATGGAATGCTGGCGAGCGTGCGCCTCTCGCTTCCGCTCATGGGCCCCTTCGCTCGCCAGCTCGGACACCCCTCGGGCCCCCTCGGACGCTTGATCACCAACGGGCTCAACGTCTTCAACAAAGCGGTGATGGCGGGCTCCATCGCCGCGCTCGAGGCACAACCCGGCGACCAGGTCGCCGATATCGGTTTCGGCGGTGGCTACGGACTGCAAGCCCTGCTCGGACAGGTCGGGCCGCACGGACGCGTCTACGGCATCGACATCTCGACCACCATGATCACCAAGGCGCACAAGCGATTCGAGGAATACCTCGCGAACGACCGACTCCGTCTGATCGAAGCCCCGATGCGCGACCTGCCGGTCGAGGCCGCCACCTTCGATGGCGTCGTCACCGTGAACACCATCTACTACATCGAGGACCAGGAACTAGCGGAATCGTTCGCCGAGGTCGCCCGCGTGCTTCGGCCTGGCGGCAAGTTTGTCGTCGGCGCCGCCGACTCGTCCTATATCGAGAGCACGCCGTGGCGGGACGGCCTCATCAAGCGATCACGCGCCGAGGTGGAGGCGATCATCGAGGGGGCAGGCTTCACGACGAGTGACCATCGGCGAGTAGGCGAGTCCGACCGCGCCTTCCACGTCTACGTGGCCCAGCGACCCAGTCCGTAGCAGCCGTGCCGGCGTCATGTCGACGTGACAGCATGCGATGAGATCACGTCCCAGGTGAAGATACCCGCTTCGGGATCCACGTCGACCGCCAGGAAGTGGAGGCTGCCGACGGCGAGTGATGCGGGAGTCTTGATGGTCGACAGCGCGAGTTCCAAGGGGGCGGAGTCTCTTTCAGTGGTGCCATAACCGAGTGTGACATGCGGCATCGGCGGCGGGGCGGGCAGCGCTCGTTCCGTTCCGAAGACCTGCTCGGCGGCGTCGCGGGTCGCGGTGTACAGCTGCTTCCACTGTGCGTCCTCGGGTGCGGCTACGCCGACACCGTAGTCGTGCAGCCAGGGCCCCTGCATCGGGATCGCGAACGGTGCGGTGCTCGCAGCCACTGCCGCCAAGGCATCGGAATACCGGCTCAGAGCTTCATCAGCTACTTCGTTGCGCCACCACGGGATTCGCGTGACCGTCGCATGCTGCCATCGCGGTTCCACCGCAGTGCAGCCCTCGAACGCTTCGACAGCATCCACCGCTGGCTGTACCACCGCGATGAACTCTGGGTCCGGCAGGACATAGACGTGCAGCGAACCGTGCAACTGCGGCCAGTCGAGATGGGGGGAGTCGAAGAAGTTCCGCACGGGACGATCCTAGGACGCACCGGCAGGCCGGTGCCGACCGAAGCCGTCCACGTTGCGAGCCTGAACTGGCTCGCAGCTCGCCGAGCGCGGTCGAGACCGATGCGGAGGCCAGCGAGACGTGACCACCACTACTGCGCATCCCTGCAGGTCAGCGGCTTCTACCTGGACTTTTCCCGCCCCCGCGCGGGTTCTGCTAAAGTCTCGACAGGCGGTTCGCCGCTTCGCCGATGTAGTTCAATGGTAGAACTTCTGCTTCCCAAGCAGACAGCGCGGGTTCGATTCCCGTCATCGGCTCTGCGATGGTGAATGCCCTGGCCAGATGTTCTGGTGCGGGGCATTTTCTTGTCTGTGGAGGTCAAGGCTCAGTACCGGAGGGGTAGTGGGGGTGGCTCGTTGGGGGGATGTGGGGCGGGGATCGGGAGGTCGACGATCTGGGCATGTTGATTCGTCGCACTGTATTGGCTTTGGGGCTGGCCGTGGGGGTTTGTTCGGGGGCGGTGACTGCCTGCACGTCGGATGCTGAGCCTGCGTCTGAGTTGAGTTGGGAACCGTGCCCGGAAAATGCCGAGTTCGACTGTGGCACAGTCACTGTGCCGGTCGATTGGGGGAAGCCGACGGGGGCGAAGATTGAGGTCGCGGTGGTGCGGGATCGGGCTGACGAACCTTCACAGAAGGTGGGGACGTTGGTTTCGTTGCCCGGCGGGCCGGGGACGTCGGGGGTGGATGAAATCTTGAAGGGGGGAAAGTTTTCGGCGGAGTTGCGGGGGAGGTTCGACATTGTGAGTCTTGATCCGCGGGGGGTGAAGCGGAGTCATCCGGTGCGGTGTGACGCGGGGCTGGCGGGGTATCGGCCGAATTTTGTGCCGGATCTGGGTGGGCGGATCGATGAAGTGCATTCGTATGCACGGGATCTCGCGGCGAGTTGCCGGCAGTACACCGGGGCGTTGATGGATCATCTCGATGCGGCGAGTGTCGCGCGGGATGTGGAGGCGCTGCGGGTGGCGGTCGGGGTGGACCAGATCAGTATCTACAGCAGGTCTTACGGGACGATGCCCGCACAGTCGTATGCGGAGTTGTTTCCGAAACGCTTGCGCGCCTTGCTGATGGACAGCGTGGACGACCACAGTTTGGATGGGCGGGCATTCATGAACAGTGAGGCACGGGCGGCCAAGGATGCTTATGGTGAGTTCGCGGCGTGGTGTGCCCGGGATGAGCAGTGTGCCTTGCACGGTGCGGACATCGATCAGATCTTCAATGAGGTGTACGCCAAGTCGGCTCGGGGTGAGTTACGCGATCTCGCCGAGACAACCAAGCAGCTGGGTGCGATCGACCTGAACACACAGGTCATCCAACGGCTTTACCGTCCCGAATGGGCAAGGCTGGCAACGGATCTGTGGGCGTTGCTCGACCAGCCCGCGGCCATCCCGCTGCCGCCCACTTCGCCACAAGAGCAAGGTCAGCCGGTGCCGATGGCACAAATCATCTTCTGTTCCGACTGGCGTTTCGACATCGCCGACCAGGACCAATGGAACCAGCTGTGGCGTGAGCAGACTCAGAACGCCGCACCACTACGCGCCCACTTTGCTTGGGGCGCAGGCGCTTTGTGCTCCGGCTGGCCCATCGCACCGGCGAACCCGCCGCATCGCCCGCAGATCGTGGGCGGCCCACCGATTCTCGTCATGAACTCACTGCACGACCCGTCGACGCCGCACGAATGGGCATTGGGCGTTGCGAAGAACACTCCGGACTCCACGCTGCTGACCTACGAAGGCTGGGGCCACACCGTCTACGACCGCTCCCCCTGCACCACGAGCGCCGCCGACCGATACCTCATCGACTTGACGATCCCACAAACCCGCTGTCCCGCAGCCTGATCGAGCGCCAGGTACCACTACGGCGTGACAGCCAGCCGCCAGAGCGAGGTGACTTCCGCGGCGCGGGCGGCATACAACGGGTCGGTGGTGTCCTTGGCGCGCGGGTGCTGCGGAGTGGTGTCGGTCTTATCGATGACGTGCAGACCGGCACCCTCGATCAGGGTCAGCAGGTCGTCCCGGGTGCGCAACCCGAGATGCTCGGCCAGGTCGGACAGAATGAGCCAACCTTCGCCGCCCGGCTCGAGATGAGCGGCCAAACCGGTCAGAAAGCCGCGCAGCATTGCACTGTCCTGGTCGTACACCCCGTGCTCGATCGCGGAGGTCGGCCGGGCCGGCAGCCACGGCGGATTGCAGACGATGAGGTCGGCGCGACCGTCCGGAAAAAGCGTGGGACCGACGATGGAGACTGAACGGGCAAGGTCCAGCCGGTCGATGTTGTCGCGGGCACAGGCCAGCGCCCGCGGGCTGTCATCGGTCGCCATGACATGGCCGACCCCGCGGTGAGCCAACAGCGCGGCCAGCACTCCGGTCCCGGTGCCGAGATCGAACGCGGTACGCACGTCGTCGGCGAGCGGGGCCTGCGCGACCAGCCCGAGGTATTCGCCGCGAATCGGCGAGAACACGCCGTAATGCGGGTAGATGGTGGCGTCCAGCGCGGGGATCCGCACACCCTTCTCCCGCCACTGGGCCGCACCGAGCACGCCGAGCAGCTCGGTGAGCGCGATGAGCATCGGCCCCTCCGACGGCCCGTACACATCGTCACAGGCCTTGCGCACGTCGGGAGCGCGGCGCAGCGCGAGCGTGTGGTCTTGTTCGAGTTGGACGATCAGCTTGCCGAGCACCCGCGCGCGATGGTTGCGCGCCCTGCGCTGCAACCGGAACGACTCGGCCGGATTATCGCCAGGCCCGGGAGCTTTTCGGTCGACCCGGCGGCCCATCGCCTGGAGCAGCTGGCGGGCATTGTGGTAGTCGCCGCGCCACAGCAGCGCCGTGCCTTCACAGGCCAGCCGGTACGCGGTCTCGGCGGTCATCCGATCGTCGGCCACCACGATCCGGGTCGGGGCCGGTGTCGCGCTTTCGGAATGCCAGGGGGCGGATCGCTCGGTATCGGCTTCGGTCCAGGTCATCGTGGACATCGGCGGCTCCTCGTTGTCGAACATTCACGGGCACGGAGTGCACCGCGACGAGGAGTTGTCGAGCTCGGTCGTTCCTACCGCGTCGAAGTGCGCGAGGAAACGTCACCGAGAACCATGCCCACGGCCATGATCGACCCTTCCGAATAGATGCATCTCATTTTCCCATACGCACCCGGCACCGGCGTGACCAGGGCTGATCGACGCACCGACGGCACCCTAGCTGGCCTCGGCGCGCAACCGACGGAATCTGCTGCCGTGGAAGACGAGCGGGTCGATGTCGGAGCGGGTGGCGATGCGGTGGATCCGCAGGATGACGACCGCGTGGTCACCCGCGGGCACCTGAGCTTCCGGCACGCCCTCGATCCACGCGGACGCACCGTCGATGAAGATCGCCTCACCGGTGCCGCGATGCAGTTCGGTACCGCGGAATCGGTCGCCGTTGCGGGCGCCGAGCGAACGGGCCGCGTCCTGCTGATCGGTGCCGAGCAGGCTCAACCCGAGATGGCCCGCAGCCGCCAGTTTCGGCCAGGTCGACGAGGAATTCTGCACACAGAACGACACCAGCGGCGGGTCGAGCGAGACCGGAACGAACGTGCTCACCGCGAGACCGTGTGGGGTGCCGTCGATTTCGGCGCACACCGCGACCACGCCGCTGGGGAAGTTGGCGAAGGCGCGGCGCAATCCACCTCCGTCGGCGGGAAATTCGAAGAGCTCATGCATGATCGGGCACCTCCGCGGCGACGGCCAGCGCCCGGGCGACCGGCCGCCATCGCTCGCTGTAGGCCTCGATCACGCCGTCCTCGAGGAAGGTCCGGTCCGACAGGTACAGCCCGGGCAGCGCGGCGGTGGCGCCGAGTTCGACGAGCACGGGCTTGAGCAGCAGATCCGGTGCCAGCGCGTGGGCGGGACCGGCTCCGAGCATCACCGGAACGGCCAGGACACCCGCCAGCCCGGTGCCGCCGTCGAACTGCTCGAGGAACAGTTTCAACAGGCCGGTGTAGGTGGCTTTGAACGTCGGGCTCGCGAAGACGACCAGCTCCGAATCGGCGACCGTACGGACCGCCGCCGCGACGCCCGGATCACCCCAGCCGAGCAGGGCCGCGCCGAAATCGACCAGGTCGACCACCGCGGGCTCCGAGTCGGGACGCAGCCCCTTCGCGACCAGCGTGGCGGCCGTCAGAGTGCGCGAGGCTGGCTTCGGATTGCCGACTACGACCGTCACTGTCACTTTCGTATCCTTTTCGATCACGTGCTGGTTCGACCGGCTAGCCGGTCAGATCACGCCGTGCAACGGTGGCGCGGTACCGTGCAGCAGCGCACGGCCGAGGTGCTGGTACTTCCAGCGGATCGGATCGTGCAGGGTGTGCGTGCGCGCGTTGCGCCAGAAGTGGTGCAGATTGAGATCGGTAGCGGCACTTCGGGTTCCCCCCACTTCGAACAGCGCGCTCGACACCTCGTTGGCCGCGCGATCGGCCAGCACCTTCGCTGCGGCAACCGCCAGCGAGGCGCGAGCGGCGCCCTCCTCTTGCTCGATATCTACCACTGTGCCACTCGATCCGACGCCGTCAATCCCCCCATCGGGTGGTAGTGCACGGCGCTGCGCGGTGGCCGCGTCGACAGCCTTGCCCGCAGCGGCGAGGGTTGCCTCGGCGGCGGTCACCACGACCGAAAGCTCACCGAAACGCTGGATCAGCAGCGGATCGTCGACGGCGTGGGCGACACCGGCCTCGAACCAGGGACGACTCGTGGTCCGCACGAATTCCGTTGCGGCCGTCAGCGCGCCACGAGCGATTCCCGCATCGATGGCGGCGTGCAGTAGTTGCGCGAACGCACCGTAGCCGGTGGGTGCCTGCACGGCGGCGGAGCGGCGGATGAGCTGGTCCCGCTCGACCAGCACCTCCTCGAACGACACCGTTCCGCTGCCGGTGGTGCGCTGGCCGATACCGTTCCAGTCGTCGATGATTCGCACGCCCGGCGTATCGGCCGGTAGGTAGGCGATGTACTCTCCCGGCTCCAGGCCGCTGCGCCCCTCGGGATCGTCGAGTTTGGTGAGCACCGCGAGCAGATTCGCGAAAAGCGAACCCGTGCAATAGAACTTGCGACCGTCGACCCGGAATCCGCTGCCCGCGGGCCGCAGCGTGGTGCTGATGTCGGCAATGGTGGCGCCGCCGCGCTCGGACTGCGCGTTGGCGATCCGTGCACCGTCGAGCACCTGCGCGAAGTAGCGCTGCCGCTGTGCCGCGGCACCGGCCAGCCGCACCAGATTCACGTAGACGAAGTGACTGTGCGGGATCTGCGCGATGTTCGGATCGGCGGTCGCGAGAATCCGCACCACCTCCGCCACAGCGCTCGGCGGCAGGTCCGCGCCGCCGTACTCGGCGGGCACAGTGACGGCGAGCAGCCCGCTGGCCGCGAGCCGCTGCACCTCCGGATGCGGCAGTATCCGGCCGCGGTCGCGCGCGGCGGCCCCGGAGGCGAAGTCCGCCGCGAGGTGTTCGGCGACCGAAAAGGCCTGCGCGGCCGACGTTATGCGATCGGCCGCGAGAGCGACGCCCCCGATGTCCGCAGTGGCAGGTGACCACGCGGCAGTCCGGGAGCGCCGCCCATCGGAGACAGTCATCAGCCCACCGCCGCGACCGGACGCCGCGCGGCCTCCAGTTCGCGAACCAGCGGAAGGACTTTCGCGCCGAAGTACTCGACCTCCTCCTGGAAGTGCAGGAAGCCACCCAGGATCAGGTCGACACCGAGCTCGCGGTAGGCGACGATCCGCTCGGCTACCTGCTCCGGCGTGCCGATCAGCTTCGTGCGGAAGCCGTCGTTGTACTGCACGAGGTCCTCGAAGGAGGAGTCGGCCCACATGCCCTTGCCGTCCTTGGTGGACGCGCCCGCCTGCTGCACCGCGTCCCGGAAGCCTTGCACCGCAGGCTCGTTCGCCTTCTCGATGATCTCGCGCAGCGTGTCCTGCGCCTCCTTCTCGGTGTCGCGGGCGATGATGAAGCCGTTGAGGCCGAACTTCACTTCCCGGTTGTTGGCCCGCGCGATGCCACGCAGGTCGTCGAGCTGCTCGGTGACGCCGTCGAAGTCCTTGCCGTTGGAGAAGTACCAGTCGGCGTAGCGGCCACCGTTGCGGCGAGCCGCGGTCGAGTTACCGCCCTGGAACAGTTCGGGATTCGGCCGCTCGGGGGTGTTGAGCGGCTTCGGCTTCAGCGTGAAGTCGCGGATCCGGTAGAAGTCGCCGCCGTAGTTCACGTTGTCCTCGGTCCAGATCTTGCGGATCACCTCGAGGAATTCGGCGCTGCGCCGGTACCTTTCGTCGTGCTCGAGCCAGGGCTCGCCGAGTGCGGTGAATTCACCGGCGAACCAACCGGATACGACATTGATGGCGAAGCGGCCGTTGGAGAGATGGTCGGCGGTGGCACCGAACTTCGCGAGTACCGCCGGATGCCAGAGGCCGGGGTGGATGGCCGCGATGACCTTCAGCCGCTCGGTCGCGCCGAGCAGCGCCAGGCTGAACGAGGTCGACTCGTGCTGGAACTCCGCGCCGTAGGAGGCGGTGTAGCGCACCTGCGACAGCGCGTAGTCGAAACCGTTGTTCTCGGCGGTCTGGGCCAGCTTCTTGTTGTATTCGAAGTCCCAGCCGGTGCGCTGTTCGATGTCGCTGGTGACCAGTCCCCCGCTGACATTGGGCACCCAGTAGGCGAATTTGATCTGTTCGGCGATCTGCTCCGTGGTCATAGCTGCTCCAGGGGGTCGGGGGGTAGCCGTCGAGCTCCTCCCACTCCAGCATCGCGACCCGACCGGCACGAGGGTTTGAATCTGTGCGATCGGATCGCGGTGCTGGGTGCGTGGGGTCTCAGGCGTTGGTGAGGGCGTCGGCGAAGGTGGACCTGGCGAACTTGCCTGCCGGTGCGAAGCGCCCGAGCAGGGCCGTCGCGTCCTCGCCGGTGACGCGGGTGATGAACGCGTTGGCCGCGTCGAGCGAGTCGATCTCGAGGAACGGCTGCGGGTGATGCAGCAGGCCGACGAGCGCGGTGGCGAACTTCGGGTGGACGGCGGCCGCCGCGAACAGCTGGTTGCCGATCTCGGCGAGCTCCGGATCACTCAGGAACAGTCGGGTGACCTTGTTGGCGGCATCGCCGCGCACGGCGAGGAACGTCGCGTACTGCTCGGCGATCCAGGCTTCGTCGAACGGGCCGTCGTGCACCGCGGCGGCCGCGACCAGCCGCTGCGCCTGGATGAGCCCGCTCTGCGCACCCTGGCCCGCGACCGGGTCGTACGCGGCCGAGGTGTCACCGAGCGAGGCCACCACGTGGCCGCCCGCGGTGTGCCCGACGCCGGCCCGGACCACCGGCCGCACCGCCCCTTTCAGCCAGGAATGCGGGTCCTCGGCGATCACCTGGGTGGCCAGCACCTCGGGCAGATCCCAATCGATGAAGTCCCGGTAGATATCCTGCACGATCCGGTGCGCGGTTTCGGCGGAATCCGCTGCGGCGAAACGGGTTTCCCATTCGCTGCCCGGCCTGGCCCAGCCGAGGAACGCCCAGCTCGGGCCCGCGTCCTTGTGCAGGTAAGGGCCCCACCAGGCTTCGCCCTGATCGGCCAGGATGGAGAAGCCGCTGTGCGCGCCGCCCGCCGGGCTTCGGTGCGCGAAAACATCCTTGCCGTAGCCGATTCCGGTCACGGTGACGGTCAGTAGCGAACGCTGCGGTGCGTCGTAAGGGGTTCGGGTCTGGTCGATCGGGAACAGGTCGGACAGTCCGCCGCGGCCGGTGGCGACGAGGGTGAGGGCGTTGGCCGCGGCGATCGTGTCGAGGGTTTCCGGGGTCACCTGCTCGACGACGAAACGGCCGCCGCGTTCCTGGAAGGCGGTCAGTCGCTCGTCGGCCTTCAACCGGGTGTCGACGGCGATGCCGACATAACCGTCGAAATTGCCGTCGAATTGGATCAGTTCGGCGCCGCCCGGTCCGGCGAGGCGGACACTGAGCCCGGTGTGCCGCGGCGCCCGGCCGGTGTAGGTGTCCAGCCCGAGGGCGGATTCGGACTGCTGGGCCACCCCGAATTGGAGCGCGGTGCCGGTGGCGGGGACGTCGTCGCGCAGGCTGCGCTGATCGCGGTCGCTGTAGAGGGTGACGTCGAATCCGGCGTCGAGCAAGCCCAGTGCCGCAGTGACGCCGGTTTGGCCGGCACCGATTACCGCGGCCGAACGGGTGGAACGGGGAACGGAATTCTGCGTTGTCATGTTCGGATCATCCGGGTGCGCCGTGCCCCTCGTGAGTGTTGCGATCAGCGAGAATCAATGAGCAGACAGGAGTTTTGCCTGGCGTACCATTCGGGCCATGTCGTTCACCGTTGCCGACCTGACCGGAGACCGCACCGAGCAGTACCGCCAGCTCGCCGCGCAGGCCGAAGCGCTGGTGGCGGGCGAGCACGACCGTGTCGCCAACGCCGCCAATCTCGCGTCGCTGGTATTCCACACACTGCCTGAACTGAATTGGGTCGGGTTCTATTTCTACGACGGAAATGAACTCGTCGTCGGACCGTTCCAGGGCAAACCCGCGTGCGTGCGCATCCCTATCGGGAAAGGCGTCTGCGGTACCGCGGCACAGTCCAGGGAAACGCAACTCGTGCCGGATGTACACGTGTTCCCTGGGCATATCGCCTGCGATGCCGAGACGCGGTCGGAAGTCGTTATTCCCCTGGTGCACAACGGCGAACTCATCGGGGTGTTCGACCTCGACAGTCCGGAGCCGGAGCGGTTCGATGACATCGACCAGCACGGACTGGAATCCATTGCGCAGGCGTTTATCGATTCCCTCTCGTCGTAGTTGTCCGCCCGGCGAACACCTTTGTGCTCGCCGGGCGCGAACGTTTACGAACTCGGCGCGGCGACAGCCACCCCTGGGCGTGCGACTTCGTCGGTTAGCACGGTGGAGCCCGGTGCGCCCACCCGGTAACGGGCCCCGCGATGCTCGTCCGGCAGCCGGTCGCCCGCTTCGAACAACGCGTTGCGCAGGGTGCCCGGGATGTACTCGGTGGTGTACGCGCCGCGTTCGGTGAGCACCGGAACAACATGGCGGACAACGTCTTCGAAGGACCCCGGTGTGATGGCGTAGGCCAGATTGAAGCCGTCGAGATCGGTGTCCTCGACCCACTCCTGGAGGCGGTCCGCGACCGTGGCACCGGAACCGACGAACACCGGCCCCATACCGCCGATGCCCGCCCACCGTCCGATATCGCGCACCGTCCACTCGCGACCGTCGTCGTCGAACTCCTGGAAGGCGGCGACGGCGGACTGGATGGCGTTGCTCTGCACCTGGCCGATGGGATCGTCGAGGTCATAACCGGACAGATCGATGCCCATCCAGCCGGACATGAAGACGAGGCCACCCTCGATGCTGGCGTAGGACAGGTATTCCTCGTGCTTGCGCTGTGCCGCCTCGTCGGTGGCGTCGGTGATGATCGTCGCCAGCGCGTAGATCCGGGCCGAGTACGGATCACGGCCCGCCTCTCGCAGCGCCGCGCGGATTCGGGAAACAGTCTGTGCGAGCAGTCGTTTCGACGGTGCGGCGATGAAGATGGCCTCGGCGTTCTCCGCGGCGAACCGCACGCCGCGCGTCGAGGCACCCGCCTGATAGATCACCGGCGTGCGCTGCGGTGACGGCTCCGAGAGGTGGATGCCCGGCACGGTGAAGTGCTTGCCCTGATGGCCGATGTGGTGCACCTTCGCCGGATCGACGTAGACGCCCTGCGCGGCGTCGCGAACCACCGCGTCGTCCTCCCACGATCCTTCCCACAGCTTGTACAGCACCTCCAGGTATTCGTCGGCCTGGTTGTAGCGCTCGTCGTGGTCGAGTTGATCGGCGGCGCCGAAATTCCTTGCCGCCGAGGGCAAGTAGCCGGTGACCACGTTCCAGCCGATGCGTCCGTTGGTCAGGTGGTCGAGGGTGGACAGTCGGCGGGCGAAGGGGAAGGGATGCTCGAAGCCGGTGCCGGTGGTGATGCCGAACCCGAGGTGCTCGGTGACCGCGGCCATGGCGGAGACCAGTAGCAGTGGGTCGGCGACCGGGATCTGCGCGCCCTGCCGCAGCGCCGCGATGTCGTTGCCGCCGTACACGTCGTACGTGCCGAGGACATCGGCGATGAAGATGCCGTCGAAGCGGCCCCGCTCCAGGAGCTGCGCCAGGTCGGTCCAGTAGCTCAGTTCCTTGTATCGGTGCGACTGGTCGTCCGGATGCCGCCACAGGCCGGGTGATTGGTGGGCTACGCAGTTCATGTCGAAGGCGTTGAAGCGAATTCGGCGGGTCACTGCGCCGCTCCCGTCGCGGGCTTGTGTTCGCCCGCGCTCCAGGCGAACGGCAGGTCGGTGCCGTTCAGCAGGTAATCGCCTACTGCCCTCGCCTTTTGGATCGCCGGATTGTGCACCGAGATGGTGCGCGCGTTGCGCCAGTGCCGGTCCAGCCGCTGCCGCTCCGAGACCACCGAGGCACCGCCGACTTCGAAGAGCAAGGTGGTGGCGGGCAATACCAGATCGATCACCGCGAGCTGGGCCTGCGCGGCGGCGAGTTCGGCTGCCACCAAAGACTTCTCGTCCTGCGCGCCACTGGCGAGCACCTCGTCGAGGACGTCGGCTACGGCGAGCACACTTGCCTTGGCGGCGAACGCGGCGGCCGACAGGCGTCCGATCACCTGCTGCACCAGGGGATCCTGGCGCGGAATGCCCGCAGCGGAGTGCGAGTAGCTGCGGGTGCGGCCCGCCACCCACTCCCTGGCATCCAGCTCGGCGCGCTGTGCGATACCGGCGAGCACCGCGAGCTGGACCAGCTGTAGATAGGAGGTCGCGTAGGTCGGGCCGGGAGCGCCGTAGCCGGGGCCGAGGATGCGGTCCTCGGCCACCACGACATCGGTGAACTCCGTGGTGCCGCTGGCGGTAAGCCGCTGCCCGAAGCCATCCCAGTCGTCGTGCTGCCGCACGCCGTCGGCGTTGGCGTCGACAAGCACACCCACCCGCTCACCGTCGCGATCCGCTGCGACCAGGATGTAGTCCGCGTACAGGGAGCCGGTGCTGTAGTACTTCACGCCGTTGAGCAACCAACGGTCGCCGTCCCTGGTCAACCGGGTGCGGTAGCGGTCGACCGCGCCGACCCCCGGCTCGGTGATGGCATTGCCGACCAGCGTGCTCGTCGCCGTCCGCAGCCACTGCTCGCGGCCGGGTCCCGGCTCGGCGAGCAGATGATCCTCGACGAAGGAGAAGTGCACGCGCAGCGCCTGCGGCAGGTTCGATTCGGCCGCGGCCAGCTCGATCAGCAGCCGGAACAGCTGCCGCACGCTGACGCCGTACCCGCCGAACTCCACCGGCACTCGCAGCGCCCCGAACTTCGCCTCGCGCAGCCAGCCGACCTCCTCGAACGGCAGCCGACGATCGATCTCCCGCGCCACCGCGCCCTGCGCTATGCGCTCGAAGATCGGTCCGAAGACCGCATCCAGTTCGGAATCTGTGGCGGATTTGGCCTCGATGGATGTCATCACCCCACGATGGCGCAGCAAGGAGGCGGGCTCACGGGTTGCACGCACCACGATCCGAAATGGCGGACCGCGGTAGTTGTCGGTGCGGCTCGCTACAGTCGCGACGTGGCTGGATCGCAATACTCGTTCATGGCAGAGGTGTGGGAACACGCAGGCCAGGGGTCCTGGCATTTCGTTTCGCTGCCCGCGGAGATCGCCGACGAGATCGAGGAGCGGTACGCCCATCGGGCAGGCGGGTTCGGCTCGGTCCGCGTGCACGTCACCATCGGCGCCAGCCGCTGGTCGACCTCGCTGTTCCCGGACAAGTCACGCGCCACCTACATACTGCCGGTGAAGAAGGCGGTCCGTAGCGCCGAGGATCTCGACGCCGGCTCGCGGGCGCAGATCGAATTGGTCGTCGCGATCTGAGGTGGTTCAGCGCGGCGCGGACATGCACTCGGAGGCGATCCGGGTCCGCGCGGTGCGGGCCTTCTCGGCGTCCTCCTTGTTCATGCCCAGAGTTTCCTGATCGGCGGCCTTCGTGTCGTACTCGTCGCTGATCAGGACGCGCAGGCCGTCCTGCGAGATGCCCTGTTCGACAAAGAGTTTCGCGGCGCAGTCGGCGAGCTGCTGGCTCTTGAGGCCCTTGGCCTGCAGGGACTTGGCGAGGTCCGCCTGCGTCACCGTCGGCGCTGCCGCCGCCTTGTCGTTGCCGCATGCCGCGAGCACCGGCAGCGCGATGAGCGCTGCGGCGATCAGGGAGATCCGCACCTGAATCCCAATCTGTCGAAATGGCCACCGTCGTGGAATGGACGCCGCGGGGACGTCGGCCACGATGCTACCGATCGGGTCAGAACCCTACGTGCACAACGCGTTGCGGGACCATGTCCAAGCCCTCAGAGATCCATCGCGGCCCGCAGCGCGGTATCCAGGCGTTCCAGCGTCTCCGACTCCATCTCGTCGACGCGCTCGGCGAGCCAGCCGCGGAAGATGCGGCCGATGTTCCCGGCGTGCACCCAGCCATACTGCTGCACCGGCACCGCGAGGATGTCCCGGGGATCGTCCTGGACCACCTCGGCGGCGATCAGCCACGGCCTCGGCGACTCGTTGATGCCGTCACTGCTGATGAGCACGACAGTGCGACGACGCGGCGAACCATGCGGGTTGTAGATCCACAGTTCACCCCGCCGCACGCATCGCCTCCTCGGCGGCGGCCATTTCGGCCGCGTCCGCGGCGGCCTGAGCCGTCACATCCGGTGCCGGACCGCACCCGGTGCGCACGGCCTCACGCCGCGCGGCCTTGGAAATCCACGCCGAGGGCGACATGCCCGCGCGGGCCGCGGCCTGCTCGGCGAAGGACCAGGCGGCCTCGTCCAGCGAAAGGGTGACCTTACGCGTTGCCATACCAATTATCGTACCGACTTTTCGCGCCGCTGCCAGCGGAAATTGTCCGGTTCCAGGCAGTGGACCGACAACTGATGGCTGGTGACTGCTGTTACTGTGGGCGCCTGAATACGCGGAGAGGCGGAACAGCATGACGATGTTGAATCATCATCGGACCGGCTCGGGTGAGCCACTGGTTCTGGTGCACGGCATCGGCAGCCGGTGGCAGGTGTGGGAGCCGATCATCGGCACGCTCGCCGAGTCGTTCGACGTGATCGCCGTCGATCTGCCCGGGTTCGCCGGGTCGGCGCCGCTCGCCACCACCACCGTGGACACTCTCACCGACGCACTCGCCGAATTCCTTGCCGCACAGGGCATCGAGCGGCCACACCTGGCAGGCAATTCGATGGGCGGGTTGATCACGCTGAACCTCGGCGCTCGCGGGCTCGCCAGCTCCGTCACCGCGTTTTCACCGATTGCGTTCTGGGACAAGGCCGGTCGCGTCTGGTGCCAGCAGTCGCTGGGCAAGTCGCGCATGCTCGCGGGCCGGCTGAAGCCCGCCCTGCCCACGATCCTCGGCACCGCCGCAGGGCGCACCGCATTCCTCAGTTTGGTCTTCGGCAAGCCATGGGCCGTCGACGCGCAAGTGGCCGTTGATACCGCGAACGGGGCAGCCGACGCATCTGGTTTCGAACCAGCGCTCGCTTCGTTCACCGACGCGAAGCTGCTCGAAACCGGCTGTCTCGCAGAGATTCCCGTTACCGTCGCCTGGGGCAATCGCGATATTCTGCTGACCTACCGTACCCAGAGCCGCCGCGCCCGCGCGCTGCTGCCGGAGGCCGAGCACGTCACGTTGCACGGCAGTGGGCACACGCCGTTCTATGACGATCCCACCGCGTGCGCGCGAGCGGTGCTCGACACCATCGCCAGGAAGTAACCGCCACTCATCGCTCCCGGCGCGGTTCGGTCAGCGTGTCCGGATGCGCCTTGCCGAGCAGGATGCGTACCGCATTCCGCCAGCGCTGCTGGATGATTCGGTTCCGATCTACCTCGCCGGTCAGCAGCACACGTAGTGCGAGGCCGGTCATGATCTCGATGGTGAACTCGGTGATCGTCGGCACCCGAGGGTCGTCCGGGAACTCCGCGCGGAAGACATCGCGAATGCTGGTGTGCATCAACTCGAACAGCCGATGTTCCAGGGGCAGAAAAGCGGCGAGCAGTTCGGGGTCGGTGCGCGCACCCACCCACATTTCCAGCGCGGCCCAGAACGATGGCCCGCTGAGCATCCGCATGGTCAGCTCGACGGCCGTCTCCAACCGATCGGCCGTCGCCGGAATATCCTCGAATTCCTTTGTCAGCTGGTCGAATCGACGGGCGGCGAGATGCTCGACGGCACCGGCGAGCAGATCGGCCTTGGTCGGAAAATGATGCTGCAGTGTGCCGCGCGGCACGCCGGCCCGCTTCTGCACCTCCAGCGTGGTGGTACCCGCGTAACCGACCTCGATCAGGCTCTCCACCGCCGCGTCCAGGAGCCGCGTGCGCATGCGCGCGCGGCGCTGCGCCTGCGTCTCCCGGACGCGTTCTCCCGAGGTGGTCAGCGGCCCTGCCATTGCGGTTCGCGCTTCTGCGCGAAGGCGAGCGCGCCCTCGGCGGCGTCCTTGGAAAACAGTGCGGGCAAGGCGATCTCGCCCTGCTTGGCGAACGCCTCGGCCACCGGCCAGTCCGGCGACTCGTCGATGATCCGCTTGCTCGCGGCGACGGCGAGCGGTGCGGCGGTGGCGATTTCGGCGGCCAGCTCCAGTGCGACGGCCAGTGCGGCGCCGGGCTCGGCGATCCGATTGACCAGACCCAGCTGATAGAGCCGCTCGGCGCCGATCCGCCCGCCGGTGAGCGCCAGCTCGGCGGCCATGCTGCGCGGCAGTCGCTGGGTCAGGCGCAGCACGCCACCACCCGCGGCGACCAAGCCGCGCTTGACTTCCGGGATGCCGAACTGTGCGTTACTGGCGGCGACGATGAGGTCGCCGGAGAGCGCCAACTCGAAACCGCCTGCCAGCGCGAAGCCCTCGACGGCCGAGATCATCGGCTTGATCGGAGGTTTCGCGGCGATGCCCAGCGGGCCACGCCGCTGCGTCATCGGCATCTCACCCTTCGACGCGGCGACGAGATCCATTCCCGCGCTGAAGGTGCCACCCGCGCCGGTGAGCACGAGCACCCGGGCCGCGTCGTCGGCCTCGAACTCGTCGACGGCGTTCTCGATGGCCTGCGCGGTCGCCAGGTTGATCGCGTTGCGGGCCGCGGGGCGGTTGACGGTCAGCACGGTGATGGCGTCGCGCCGTTCGACCAGGATCAGGTCGGATCCGCCCGCGTCCCGTGTCGAGTCGCCCTGCGATGCTGCGGTCATTTGACGGTCCTCTCGATGAGCGTCAGCTTGTCTGCTGCGGTGATGTCGGCGGCAACGCCGAGCGGGTCGCCTTCGTCGAACGCGGCGACGGTCTCGGCGTCGGATGCCCGGATCAGTATGCGGGCGCCGGTCGGTGTCACAGCGCTGACCACGACCGCCTCGGGCTCGTCGGCGTGGTCCGGCGCGGGGCCTTTGCGGTAGGCGACGGTGTACGACTCGACCGTGGCAGGTCCGGCATAGCCGGGCGCGGCCTCCCGCCGGGCGGCAGGAACCTGCGCCTCGATCGAACGGAACAGCCGCGCAGGCGGTTGGGCCGAGTACACGCCGACACCGTGCTTGGTGATGTACCAGCCGAGGGCGGTCGCCAGACCGTACGCACTCGGGTCCTCGCGCAACAGGCCGACCAGAGTCGCGATCGAATGGGTGGCGTAATTGTTGCCGGGCCCGCCCCCGAAGGTGAGCCCGCCGGTCACCGAGAGCGGCCGCGCCGGATCGTCGATCGGCAGGCCGAGTGCCTCGGCCGCGACCTGGACTGCGACCGGGAAGCACGAGTACAGGTCGATATGCGCGACGTCATCGATGCCGATGCCCGCGGCACCCAGGGCGGCCTGTCCGGCGGCCGCGATGGCGGGTGAGGCGGCCAGGTCCGCGCGTTCGGAGACGAACCATTCGTCGGTGGCGGTGGCGCCGCCGTGCGGGAACACCCACCGGTCTCGCGGCACTCCGGCCGCGGTCGCGGCGGCCGCGCTGCACACGATCAGCCCCGCACCTTGATTCACGGAAAGGTTCGCGATGAGCAGCTTCGGATACGGCGTAGACACCATGCGATTCGCGGGCGTCGGCGTCACCAGATCGGCGGCCGCCTGCGGCGTGGGCTGCCAGGCATAGGGATTGCCCGCCGCGACCTCGGACAGGCGCGACCACAGACCGCCGATCCGCGCGCGATGCTCGTCCTCGCTCAGGCCGAGCCGACCGCGCAGCGCGGTTTCCATCAGGGCGTAGAAGTACACCGGTCCCCACAGCCCGGCCGCGGTCTCCATATCGGAGTTGGGCGCGCGGTCCGAGCCGATGAGTTCGGTCGGCTGCACGTCGTCGGACTGCTCCGGCCAATCCAGCGTGGCACCCGTTCGGGTGGCGGTATTCCAGGCGGCCACCGCCTCGGCTCCGGTGATCAGCGCGATGTCGGACTGCCCGTCGGCGATCGCTTGGGCGACCGTGTTGAGCAGTCGCTGCGGTGCGTCGCCGCCGAAACGCACCGACTGCACCGTCCGCTTCGGCGATGCCCCGAGTTCCGTGGCGACCAGTGCGCCCAGATCCGCGTACGGCCTGCTGACCGGGGCCGCCGCCGCGATCAGATCGGCGGATCGGAGTAGCCGGTCGCCGGTGCCGCTGTCGGCGCCCGCGCGGCGCAGCGACTCGGCGGCGAGCTCGACCGGACCCGGCAGTCCCGGCTCGCCGCTCCGGTGCACGACCTGTCCGGCACCGACCAGCACCGGCGTCCGGGGATCCATTCCCGCTGGCAGCATTGTTCCTCCGATGATCTTGCGGGGCGTCGAGCGTGCCACGGCAGGGCCCGGTCGGCGCGGATACCGTCAGCATTGACGGTAACTTGCGTTCGATTAGAGCAGAGTCCGCACGGCCGGGCAATGGCCCCCTGCCGCTGAACTGACTCGCGGGTAAGATCCGGGAATGGGCACCAACATCGCGCTGCGCTTCGACGGCGACCGCGCCTACGTCACCCTCGACCGGCCGGACAAGCACAACGGCCTCACCATCGAGATGCTCCGGGACCTGATCGACACCGCGCACACCATCGCGGGGCGTGCCGACGTGCGCGCGGTCATCCTGTCCGGCAACGGCCCGAGCTTCAGCAGCGGCCTGGACATCGCCAAAGCCACCGGTGACCCACTGTCGATCGTGCGCAGCTTCGTCCCACTGCCATGGCGCGGCACCAACACCTTCCAAGAGGCCTGCTGGGCTTGGCGGCGGTTGCGGGTGCCGGTGATCGCCGCGGTGCACGGCCGCTGCTACGGCGGTGGACTGCAACTCGCGCTGGCCGCCGACTTCCGCTTCGCCACCCCCGACTCGGAGTTCTCCGTGATGGAGGTCAAGCACGGTCTGGTGCCCGACATGACCGGCGCGGCCACCCTGTCCCGGCTGATCGGCGTCGACAAGGCGCTGCTGCTCGCCATGACCGCGGACACGGTCGACGCCGCCTACGCCGAGCGCATCGGTCTGGTCACCGGGGTCACCGCGGACCCGGTCGCCGCCGCGGAGAAACTCGCCGAGCGCATCGCGACCCGCTCGCCGCACGCCGTCGCCGGCGCCAAGCGGCTGTTCGACAAGGCTTGGGAGGCTTCGACACGCCGCACGTTCGCGCTGGAACGCGCGACGCAGCTGCCATTGATCATTCGGCTGGCCACGGCGGGGAGCAAATCCAAGAAAAAGTAGTGCTCAGAGCTCATTTTTGAGCTACGCGCCACAATTTCGACGAGCGCGCTGCTAGCATTTCCCAAGGATTTGCCAGCCAGTCGAATTGTGGTGCGTTACACACCGCGAGGGGTCTGTGTATCGCGGGAAGTCTGTGTGTCGCATCGCGCTCGGCGTGATACGGAGGGCTCACAGACCTTGACCAGAACGGCATCCATCTTGCTATCGGCGCTGGCGGGTGCTTCAGCCTTGCTTATCAGTGCTGCCACCCCGGCCACCGCCAACCCGAACACCATCAATCCCATTCCGGTACTCAATGGCAGCACCGGCCTGCCCCACCTGCATGGCCGAACCAAAGCCGTGTTCCAGATGACCGGCATGGCCAGCCCGAACAACACCCAGGCCTACAACGTGCTCGGCACCGACCTCGGCATCATGTGGGACAACGGCAACGGCGAGTTGCTGACGGCGTTCGGCGACACCGCCGGCCTCGGATTTCCGAATCTGCTGGCGGGCAGTATGTGGTCGTGGCGGTCCAATATTCTGATGCGCAGCCACACCCAGAACCCGGCGGGCGGGATCTATTTCGACAGTGTCGTCCGGGATGTCTTCGGGCAGGCGCGCGATCTGATCCCCAGCCCGAAAATCCCGTTCCTGGAGATCAGCCGCATCCCCACCGCGGGTATCTCGGTCGGCGGGGTGCAATTCATGAGCCTCATGTCCGTGCGGAGCTGGGACGATGTCGGGCAATGGAGCACCAATTTCTCCGGGCTCGCCGCGTCCGGCGACAACGGCGAAACCTGGGGTGAGTTGCCCGCCACCCGGCGCCCGGACGAGGGCGGCAACAGCAACTTCCAGATGAGCGCCTTCCTCAAGGACGGCGGCTTCGTCTACCAGTACGGCACCCCTTCCGGTCGCAACCAGGCCGCGTTCGTGGCCCGGGTGCCGGAAGCCGAGATCACCGACCTCGGTGCGTACGAATACTGGGACGGCGAAGGATGGCGACGCGGCGACGTCAACGCCGCGGCGCCGATCATGTGGGGCGTCGGCGAACTGTCGGTGATGTACAACGCGTATCTGGGCCAGTACATCTCGCTCACCACCGACCCGTTCAACTCGGTGGTGATGCGGCGCGCGCCCGCGCCGGCCGGTCCGTGGAGTGAGCCCGAGGTGTTGATCGACACCAGGGAGCTGCCGAGCGCGTACGCGCCGTCGATCTTCCCGTACCAGACCGGACGTGATCTGTACTACCTCACCACCGTGCACAGTCAGTACAACGTGCTGCTCATGCGCACCACGCTGTAGCGGGTTTCCCGCACCTGGTTCCAGGCGATCCGGCACCACCTTGACCTCAACACGACTTCACGTATGAGGCTCGGTGGTGTCGGATCGTCGTCTTCAGGAGGAACCATGGGAACCGTCGCACCCGTGCGTGAATGGCTCAGCGCCAACGCACATCCGGTCATCGATACCGATCCTGCCTATACCGGTCCGGACCTCGATCCGCTGATCGATCGGCTCGGTTCGGCGACTGTGGTCGGCTTGGGTGAGTCGACGCGTTTCTCCCGGCAGATCTACGGGGTGCAGGAGCGCGTGTTCCGTGCACTGGTCGAGCGATACGGCTTCCGCGGCTTGGCCATTCAGGACAGCGCGCGGTCCGGCGAGCGGTGGGATCAGTATGTGCGCACCGGTGCAGGCGATCCCGAATCGGTGCTGGCCGGCTCGTGGCGGCCGTGGCGGACGACGGAAACCATTGCGGCACTGGAGTGGGTCCGCGCGTTCAACCAGGATCACCCCGACGATCCGGTGCGGATATTCGGCGTCCAGCCGCCGAGTGCGGAGCCTGCGGACTACGACGTCGTGCTCGATCACGTGCGCCGCGTCGCGCCGGATCGACTGGCCGACATCGAGGTACACCTCACGCCGATTCGTACCGCGCATCAGGTGGACGAACACGTCCAGCGCCATCAGGGCATTCACCCGGGTCGCCCGTTCGCGGAGCACGCGCGAGAGGCGGTCGCGTTGCTCGAAAACTTGCCGACTACAACGGAGTCCGTTCGTGCGCATGCCCGGTTGGTACTCGACTTCCATGAGAACAGCGTCGCCGGGCAGGGTGGATTCGCCGGCGATGAGCGGCTCGCGGGCGAGCGGGTCATCGATTGGCAACGCCGCAGCGGAGCGAAGATCGTCTACTGGGACGGCATCGCGCACACCACGAATCTCGGGATACGAATGGGGACAGCGGAATTCCAGGGTGTCGGCACTTATCTGCACAACGAGTTCGGTCCCGATTACGTGTCGGTGGCCCTCGGCTTCCACCACGGCGACCTCGGTGTGGCTATAGCGCCCGACCCCCGCCCCGAGTTGCTGGACGCGACGCTCGGCTCGGTCGATCTGCCTGCCTACTACGTCGACCTTCGCGACGACACACCGGACGCGGTGCGTGACTGGTTCCGCGGCCCGGCGAAGGTCCGCGTCATCAGCGGCATCTACGACCCGGCCGAGGACGCCACCGCCAACCTCCGCCTCGACTCGCTGTCCGACGCCTTCGACGTGCTGGTGCACATCCGGGAAACCTCGCCGGTGCACTGGCTGCCGATCGAGGGTCAATAGACTCGCGGGCATGGATGCGACCGATTGGGACGAGCGCTACGCGCACACTGAATTGGTCTGGGGTGCACCGCCGAACAACACCGTGGTGGAGCACGTCTTCGGGCTCGAGCGGCGGACACCGCTGCAGCCCGACCATCCCGACGGCGACCCGCCCGAACTCCCCCGCGCCCTCGACCTGGCCTGCGGCGAAGGTCGCAACGCACTCTGGCTGGCCACGCACGGCTGGCAGGTGCACGCCGTCGACTATTCACAGGTCGGCGTGGACAAGGGCCGGACCATCGCCACCCGGCTGTCTCGCTCGGTGCGCAGCCGGATCACCTGGCAGTGCGCCGACGTCACCGATTTCGCCACCGCCGAACTCACCGGTCCGTTCGAACTGGTCCTGATGGTCTTCCTGCACCTACCCGCCGACCAGCGGCGCAAGGTGGTCCGTCAGGCTGCTGACCTGCTGGTTCCCGAGGGCACTCTGCTCGTCCTCGGCCATGACTCCACCAACATCACCGAGGGTTACGGCGGCCCGCAGGACCCGTCCGTCCTCTTCACCCCGGACGACATCGTCGCCGACCTGGGCGAGGCTATCGCGGACGACCGAATCAAGGTCCGGCTGGCCGAACGCGTCTACCGCCCCACCGAGGGGCGCGATGCCATCGATGCGCTGGTCATCGCCACCCGGCCGGCGGCGGGATCGGACGAGATCCAATCGGTGTAGCGCTGCGGTGTCGACCCGCAACGCCACCGAAGCTGCGGTCAACGACATTAGGGGCGTGCCCGCGGCATCGGTCTTGGCTACCGTGCTCGGTGATTCACCCACCACCGAGGAGTTGCCTGATGAACCGTGCTGTGCTGAAAATCGTTGCCGCCATGGCGATCACCCTGACCGCCGGTGCGGGGGTGGCGAACGCGGCCGGGAGCCCGGGCGGAATTCCGCTGGAGCCCGCGACGAACAGCCAAGCGGATCCCGTTGGCACGGAAGCGACTCCGATCGGCGTCTCGCCCGGGTCGAGCGACGCCGCGTCCCTGGCCTGCCTCGTGCAGTCGATCTCCTATGGGGCCAGGTACTGCCTGTAGACCATCCCGGCCGACTAGGTACTCCAGCGCTGCAACCAGGGCGTGACCGTGTCGGCGATGACGTCGAACCCCGTGCGGAACGAGTGCGGCTGACCAGGTATCACCCGCACCTCCGCCGCATCGGCAGCATCCGGAATGCCGAACGGATCGCTCCCCCCGTTGATGACGACCACCTCGATATCACCCGCTTCGAGCAGCTCCGCGCGCCGCGACTTCTCCGGCTTCCCCGGCGGATGCAGCGGAAACGACAGCGCGATCACACCGCGCGCCTCGACGGCGATCGCCGTGCGACAGGCGACCCGTGCCCCGTTGCTTCGCCCACCTTGGATCAGCGGAACCTTCTTCACCCGGGCCCGCAGCGCCGCCACGATCTCCAGCCAGGCCTCGTCCTGCTGCACCGCCGACCCGGGCGCCCGCCGGCCCGCGAGCCGATAAGGCTGCACAACCCTGGCTACCGCGCCACCCAGCGCCACCGCCGCGTCGCGCACGGTCAGGATGTCCTTCGCGTCGACCCCGCCGCCCGAACCGTGCGTGAGCACCAGGAGAAACGCGGGCTTGCGTGGCTGGTCGAGCTCGATTTCGGCCGGTCCGGCACTCGTCTCGATGCGCACACCTCACGGTAACCGCGTCGGCGCGTCAACTCGCGACGCCCCGCGCGGCGCTGTTTTTCGCGTCACATTCCCGCTCGAGCCTTTGCCAGCCCATTACCGGTCGGTAATATGGAGCGTAAGTTACCCGCGAGTAGCATGCGGAACACCGGCTACCGGTAGAGCGAAACACGGGCGGGAACGGTCAACCAACCGACCGCACCAACTCAACGGAGAGTGAGTACTGACATGGGTCACTACAAGAGCAACGTCCGCGACCTGGAGTTCAACCTCTTCGAGGTCCTCGGGCTGGGTTCGATCCTCGACAGCGGCGCCTACGGCGACCTCGACACGGACACCGTCAAGGAGATGCTCAACGAGGTGCGTCGCCTGGCCGAGGGCCCGCTCGCGGAGTCGTTCGCCGACGCCGACCGCAACCCGCCGGTCTTCGACCCGCAGACGCACACCGTCGCGATCCCCGAATCGTTCAAGAAGTCCTTCCGCGCGCTGCAGGAAGGCGGCTGGGAGAAGCTCGGCATCCCCGAGGAGCTCGGCGGACTCGGCGTCCCGCGCACCGTGCACTGGGCCATCAGCGAGCTGATCCTCGGCGCACAGCCCGCCGCGTACATGTACGCCGCAGGCCCCGGCTTCAACACCATCTTCCACAACAACGGCACCGACGAGCAGAAGAAGTGGGCCAAGATCGCGATCGACCGCGACTGGGGCGCCACCATGGTGCTCACCGAGCCCGACGCGGGCTCCGATGTCGGCGCGGGTCGCACCAAGGCGATCAAGCAGGAAGACGGCACCTGGCACATCGAAGGCGTGAAGCGCTTCATCACCTCCGCCGACGCCGACGACATGTTCGAGAACACCGTCCACCTGGTGCTGGCCCGCCCTGAGGGCGCAGGCCCCGGCACCAAGGGTCTGTCGCTGTTCTTCGTGCCGAAGTTCCACTTCGACCACGAGACCGGCGAACTCGGTGACCGCAACGGCGTCTTCGTCACCGGCGTCGAGCACAAGATGGGCCTGAAGGTCTCGGCCACCTGTGAGGTCACCTTCGGCGGCAACGGCATTCCGGCCAAGGGCTGGCTCGTCGGCGAGGTGCACAACGGCATCGCGCAGATGTTCGACGTCATCGAGAACGCCCGGATGATGGTGGGCACCAAGGCCATCGCCACCCTGTCGACCGGTTACCTCAACGCTCTCGACTACGCCAAGGAGCGCGTCCAGGGTGCCGACCTGACCAAGATGACCGACAAGGCCGCGCCCCGCGTGACCATCACCCATCACCCCGACGTCCGGCGCTCGCTGGCCAGCCAGAAGGCCTACGCCGAGGGCCTGCGCGCCATCTACCTCTACACCGCCGCGCACCAGGATCCCGATGTCGCCCAGCAGGTTTCCGGTGCCGACGCCGATCTCGCGGACCGCGTCAACGACCTGCTGCTGCCGATCGTCAAGGGTGTCGGTTCCGAGCGGGCCTATCAGTACCTGACCGAATCGCTGCAGACCTTGGGTGGCTCCGGCTTCCTGCAGGACTACCCGATCGAGCAGTACATCCGCGACGCGAAGATCGACTCGCTCTACGAGGGCACCACCGCGATCCAGGCGCAGGACTTCTTCTTCCGCAAGATCGCGCGGGACCGCGGCGTCGCGCTGGCGCACGTGGCCGGCCAGGTGCAGAAGTTCATCGACTCGGAGGCGGGCAACGGCCGCCTGAAGGGTGAGCGCAAGTTGCTCGCCACCGCGCTCGAGGACGTGCAGGCCATGGCCGCCACCCTCACCGGGCACCTGATGGGCGCCCAGGAGAACCCGTCCGAGCTGTACAAGGTCGGCCTCGGTTCGGTGCGCTTCCTGCTCGCCGTCGGCGACCTGCTCATCGGCTGGCAGCTGCTGCGTCAGGCCGAGATCGCCATCAAGGCGCTCGACAACGGCGCCACCGGTGCCGACGAGTCGTTCTACCAGGGCAAGGTCGCGGTCGCGCAGTTCTTCGCGCGCAACATGCTGCCGGAGCTGACCGCGGTCCGCACCATCCTGTCGAACCTGGACAACGACATCATGGAGCTGGACGAAGCAGCGTTCTGATCCCGATAACGACGAAAACGGCCCGGATCGCTCCGGGCCGTTTTTCGTGGTCAGGCTGCGCTGGAACCGACCAGATCATCGACGACGACCATGTCGCCGCCCAGCTGTTTGGCTTGATACATCGCGGTGTCGGCGCGCGTGAGTAGGTAGGCGGGCGTCGGCGCGGCACCGACGCCGTCGAAAACCGCCACTCCGACACTCGCCGTCACGACCACCGATTCCGGGTCCTGCCCCTCCGCTGCGGCCACATCCTCCGGTTCGGCGACTGCCCGCCGAACCAGTTCCGCGACCGAGCGCGCCGACAGCGTGTCGAGGAGCCCGAACATCACGAACTCCTCACCACCCGTGCGCGCCAACAGCAGTCGGGAGCCCACCGCGCGGCGCAATCGTTTGGCCGTCCGGCTCAGCACCACGTCACCCATGGCGTGCCCGAAGCGGTCGTTGATGTCCTTGAACCGGTCGAGGTCGATAGCGATCGCGCAGGCCGGAGCCGGCCGACCCGGCAACGTGGACAGATGCAATTCGAGCCCGCGACGGTTCAACAGCGCGGTCAACGGATCGGTTACCGCGTCCTGGCGCAGCACCCAGTAGCAGAACTGCATCGAGGGCAGCAGCAGGACGCCCACCACCCCCGAGATCAGCGCGATCGCCAAGCCGACCATCGGATCGCCACCCACCGCGACCATCCGGCTGGTCAGCGCCACCACCGACACCATCGTCCAGGCCGCATGTACCGCCAGCACTTTCGCGTTGTGCATCACCGCCAGATAGCCACCGGTGACCACGAGCAGGACCAGGCCGAGCGCGCCATACACCCGGTTCGATTCCTGCAGGCAGGCCAGCGTGATCGCGACATCCGCGGCGGCGAACAGGGCCAGGGATTCGGTGCGGCTCGGCCACGGCCGCAGCCACCAGCGCAAGGCCCAGAACAGCGCGAACGCGACAACAACCCAGTCGAGCGCCTGGCCGAACCTGCTGGGCGGACCCGTCTCGGACGACAGCACCAGGATGGCGATGCCGGCCAGCACCGCGCCACCCATGCCGACGACCACCTTCGTCCAGCGCACCGCCGCGTGGGAGTCCAGGGCGCGCGCCAGCCAGTTGTAATCGGCCGGATCGTGCCACCAAGCCTCGAGCATCACGCGACCATTGGCCACAGCTACCACCAAGCGCAGAAGGATCGGTTCCATCGCATATACGCCGAGCGCGAGACTCCCCGTTGAATCTCACCAGCTAACTGATCAAGTGTATTGCCGGCGTGCCGTTGGGGTGGTTGTGTTGGTGCGCACAGCGTTTTGAGCTGCGGAGATTCTGATTCGAGTGCGGCGCTGCCGGACTATTACCTCGACACAGTGACCACACAGCTATCTTGTTGGATCCCTGGCTGCGGACACGACAAAGCGGCCCGGATCGCTCCGGGCCGCTTCGTGACATTCAGGACGCCCCGCCGTCCCCGCCCAGCATCGCGGGGCGGTACCTCGTCGGTGAATTACGGGGCGGGCTTGTTGCCCGAGCCGCTGGACAGCGCCTTGACGATATCGGCGATGGCCTTGCTCGAGCCCGTCCCGGTCGGGTCCGGCTCACCGGGGGCGACCACCGGCTCCACGGTGCCCGGCTCCAGCTTCAGCCCCGGCGCCGCGTCGGCGGTCGCCATACCCGACCCGGCGATGAGGACGCCGGCGGCCGCCGCCAGCACGATCCCGAATACACGCGTTTTCTTCATTCAGTTGCTTCCTTTACCGAATATCCAGGTCGAAACCCTTTGGCATCGACCGCAGCCAGTTCTATCACGGTAATTCGGAGGTCAGCGACTGTTCAGTGATCGCGGATTTCGGCCAATGATTGCGGGCGGGTTGCACATCGCTGGGTGCACAACTTGCAAACTGTAAGCTGATATATTGCCAGTTCGCGCCCATATTTCTACTGGCATCCAGTTTCGGGGCATGCTCGAACAACAGTCGACACCGGGCTATTCGTGGCGAAATAGCCGTTCGGCATCACATCGCACCGATGGCCTACCAACTTGTAGCAAACCTCTAGCGCACTCAGAAATAATTGATCATTCATCAACTGACCACATTTGCTTAATCCAGCAAGCAAGCGGCTATGCTGTGATTCATTGCATGCGGAATTAACGTAACGCCAGGGGAAGATCCACCGAATAGTGCCCGGCGTCCCACCGACGGCGGTGCCAGGGGTCCAACTGTTTGCGATTCATATGAGTCGGCTACCAAAGATCACTTTGTCGGTACTGCTATGCCCTCAGGTGTGCAGCGCCCCCGGCCCCGAACGGCGCCGCCGACCGCACACCCTCAGGGAGTCATCTCCACGACGTGCAGGGTAGCAGGGCGAATTGCAGAGCAGGCGTGCCCTGACCTTACTCCGATTTCACCGGGTCGCCCAACCAGACTTCACGGTAAGGGCCGGTATGACCACTGCGCTCGAACCATTCGACGAAGTCGGCCACGAGCCGCGCCCGAATAGATGCGATGTTGTCGCCACCGACCAACTCGGTGAAGGCCTCGTACGCGACGAGTGTGCTGTAGTCGGGATTGCTCATCGGCTTGTCGTCTTCGAAGACAATGCCGAGCGCGGTGGCACGCGGGAATTCGCCAATGATGGATTTTACGACACAGAGTTGCATCGGAGAAAAGAAGAACGTGTACACCAGGTGTTCCTTTGAATCAGTGCAGGCTCGGCCGGCGAGCGCTGTCGCGGCGCACTACGGTCAAAGTGCCAGTTGTTCCACGAAGCCGAGTTGGTCGGCCACCGTGATGAACCCATCTCGAACGACGATGCCCATCGGCCGATACAGCGCGTCGCGCGCAAACGGCACGACCGATTGTTCGCCGCTGGGAGTGAGTTTCAGGATGCGTGCACCGTAGGTACCCGACTGCCCGGACTGGGCAACATAGACATTGCCCGCCGCATCGATGTCGAGACCCGTGGGTTGGTCGAGTCCGGTGAACGGCAAGGTGGTTCGGCTGCCATTGGCGTCGAGCCGAATGATCCCAACCGACTCCGCGCGATTCGAGACGGTGATCGTGCCGGCCTGGTCCACATGGACGGCGAAGGGATGATCGAGATCGCCCGGCGGGATGGTTTCTTCCGTCCCGTTCGGTGCGATGCGAACGATTCGCTCGGCCCAGCTGTCCACCACATACAGGTTCCCGGCCGCATCGAAACGCAGGTCAGTCGGGTTCCTGAGTTCGGCGATTCGAATGATGCTCTGCACCCCATCGGTGCCGAGGCGGACAATCTTCTCGGATCCGCGCGCACTGTCAGCGACGTAAACATTGCCGGCCACATCGACCGCCACCGCACTCGGGCTGCGCGCCCACGTGATCGCGAGGGTGCGCTGCCGCCCTTCCGGGGTCATCTCGAGCACCCTGCTGTGCCCGTTGTCCGTAACATAGATATTGCGCTTCGAATCGACCGCGACACCGCTCGGTCGCCACAACGAATCAAATGGAATTCTTGCCATTTTTGCTACTCCTCGATTTGTACTATCAAGTGAGCGGACCGATCTCCGACGTGGAGAAGGTGCGAACGAGTGATTTCTCCGCACCCTCGTGCCGGATATGACAAAGCGGCCCGGATCGACCCGACCGCCTCACACCTACCGCTATTCGTCAGCCGTAATCAGCAGTTAGCCGGGGTGAGTTACCGGATCTGCGACAGGCCGCCCAGATCGCCTCGGCTACATGGTCTTTCGCGGACTAGGTGGTGGGTGACGGCGGGGCGACGCGTTCTTTGGTGTAGTAGACGTTTCTGTTACCCCAGAACGGGGAGCGGACTACGCCCAGCTCCACTCGGTCGATGGTCGGCGGATCCTGGGTGTAGCCGTTCAGTTTGATGTGGTCGACTTCGGCGAGGCGTTGCAGGTCCTGCCTGATATGCAGTTCGACGCCGCCCCATTCATCCACCTGTCGCATTTCATCGACGCCGACGAAGCCGGGGACGTAGACGTCGAGCGTCCAGACGCTTCCGGTGACGACCAGGGCCTTCTCGACATAACCGGTCGACGCGGGGGATGCCTGGTAATACAGGTAAGCCCAATCACCCTGCGCGCGAACCTTGCCGAGCACCCTGCCGTTGTCCGGCCGATCGGCGACGAGGTGGCCGGTCGTGAAGAGCTGGACCCGGGAGATCTGGTTCAGTTGTGTCTCGTCGTACTGAACGTACAACTCGACATCCGGGGCGTGGTCCGACTGCCGGATCTCATCGATACCGCGGAAGCCTGCGATGAAATATTCTCCGCCCCAACTACTTTGAGTCAGTACAAAGGTCTTGATAGCCATTGGTGATACGCATTCTTGTCGGCGTGGTGACGTCCCGCGATGCGGGGCCGCCCTGATTCAGATTTCCTCTTGGAGCGAGGAAGGGATCTTGTAGCGGGCCTTCGGTGGCTCTTGGCCGGGTACGTGCAGGCGGAGGAAGCCCCGCAACTCGTCGATGTGCTGCTGCAGTGCGCGGATGAGGCGGATCGCCTCACGGAAGCGCTTCTTATCGTCTGCCGCTTGGGTTTCCAGCACCTCGACACGAGTGCGGAGCTTGCCGACCGCACGCGCCTGCCAGGCGGTGATCGCGCCGATCACCGTGGCGATCGCGATCCCGAAGGCCTGCACGAGTTCGGGATTCAGCCAATGCTCGGCCATTCATGGCCTGCCTTCCCGCCGGTCGACCGGTGTCACCACCGGCCGAATGAGTAGGCCGGCCAACACCGGGGTGAGCAGTCCGTACCCCGCGAGCACCGCCTCGATCCACGCTGTGTCCAGCTCGCGGCCGAGGACGAACGCGACCACGCCGGTGACCGCGACGAGCACCGACCGGATCAGTGCGGGCTCCGGAATTCTTCTGGCGGACATCAGATCCGCCCCTCTGCCGCTGCGAGTAACCGGTCCAGCTTCAGTTCGAGCGCCTTCAGCCGCTGCTCATTGCGGTAGTCGGCGGCATCGGAATTGAGCACGTAGCCCGCCACGGTGTCGCGGTATTCCGAGTCGGCTACCCGTGACTGGAAGCCATAGGTCAACTCGAAGTGCACCCGGCGCAGTTTGTCGAGCAGCTCACGCTGCTCCATATCCGAAAGTGCCATCAGTGCACTGCCTTTCATACGTTCCGCGACGTCGGCGCGGAAGAGGTTCATGTCCATGGCGCCGGGATCCCACTTGCCCTGTTTGGGTCCGGCCCATTCCTTGTGGCCGATCACCCGGTCGGCTCCGTGGCCGAGCTTGCGTAGGATCGCCGCGCAGATACCGACGTAGGCGTCGTATTGTTCGTCCGACCAGCCCTCGGTGCCGGTGTTGGCGGCCTCGATGCCGATCGTGTGATAGTTCGCGTTGTCCTCGGGCAGGCCTGGCCATGAGCCGGCCCCGGCGTGCCATGCGACGCCGGCGGCTACGACGGTGACTGTGCCGTCCTGCGCGAGATGTAACTGCGACAGGGGGCCCGCCAACGACGAGAAACCGTAAGCGATTTCGGTTGGTGGCGTGGTCGAGCCGCCGGTGTGATGGGCGACGATGCCCCAGATTTGCCCGAAGTCACCGTGACCGCGTTCGCGCCAGCCAGGAAATTCGACCACCCGCAGCCCCGCGGCGCGGAGCACGTCCGCAAGCCATACCGGATCACCGGTCCAAGACATGGTTGTCCTGCCCTTCTATGGAAACTGAAAGTCAGGCGTCGTAGTACACGTAGGTATTCGAACCCGACTGCACGGTGACGCCGAGTTCGTCGGTGGTGGCCATCCGCACGCCGATCCGGTCGCCGGAGGCCACGTTGATCGAGGTCTCACCGAGATCCAGCGAGTTGGTGCCCACCACGAAGTCGGCGCTTTTGACCTGGGTGCTGTTCTGCAGCACGATGACGCGCAGCACTCGATTGGCGTTTGTCCAATTCGCGGTCAATTGCACCCGGCAGCGCAAGACGGCGCTGCCCGCACCACTGGCAACGCATACGTTGCCGCTGATCACGGTGTTCGAGAACCCGGCGCGCACGGACCAGCCGCCGAGATCCGTCGGCGCGAGTATGCCGTCTTCGCTGACGACCAGCCGGTTGACGTTGAGGTTCATGCCCATCGGCACCGCGGTAATCGGCGCAACCCCATCAACAATGTGAAACGGCATAGCAATTCACTTTCTCAGCGGCACCATTCTGTGCCGATTGCCGCGGAACGTCGTCGCTGGAGCGAGAAAAACAGGTCGCCCCGTGCCGCCCGCCAAGCGGTCTCAGGGTGCCGGTTCGAAGGAAAGATAAGTGCCCGCGCCTGCTTGCACCGTGGCGTTGTACAGGAAATGGGAGTTGACCATGTTCACAGCGAGTTGGTCCCCCTCCGCGACGGCGATCGTCAACGGATTGATCACGCCGACGAGTTGTCCTGCCGCGTATTCCGCGCTCGCTATCTCGGTACCGTTGCGTACGAGCTGGACCCACAGGCCACCGGTGCTCTGCCATCCGCCGGTCAACGTGACCTGGGCACGAACGACCACGCTGCCTGCGCCCCCCGGCACCAAGGCATTGTTGGTGATCACCGTATCGGGATAGCCGGGACGAGCCACCCAGCCGGTCACCGCGGTGGTCACCTCCGATGGAACGGCCTGGCTACTGCCGTTCTTGTTCATCCCCATCGCCACGCTCGGTATCGATCCACCGGCGACGATATGCAGGGTCACGCGGTCATGCCTTTCAGACTCGCCTGCAACCCTTTACCTGCGGTCGGGTCGAGCGTAGTGACGTGCACGGTGAGCCGATCGCTGGGGTCGAACACCCAGGGCGTGGCAGGCGTGATCGTCGTGTCTCCGGTCTGATTGGCCGGTGTGATGGTCGCCGACGAACTCGGGGCGACGGGTTGGTTGTTCTTCCGGATCTCCACGACCAGATTGCCGGTGCCTGCGGTCTCGCCACGGTAGGTCACCGAGCTGAGGGCGATCTTGCGTTCGATCCGGAGGCCCTCCGGCATCACATTACCGGAGCCCAGTGCCCGAGTTCCGTTGTGCGACTTGAACGCGATGTCATAGACCTGTCCCGCGGCGGTGGGTGTGCGCGTATTCGTGAGGCGGGTGTCGGTGTCAGCGATGGTGCCGATGGCGGTACGCGCCGTCGCGGCGTCGGCCACGGTGAGCAGCGACCGGCCGAGCGTGCTCGCGTCGGCGATCTGGCTCGCGGTATGCGTATGCGCGGTCGGTGTGCGCGGGTTGGTCAGCCGCGGATCGTCGCCCGCCACGGCGGTCGTCGCCGTCGCGCCGATGGTCGGCGCGAAAGTAGCAGGCTTGCCGGTGATTCCGGCCCAATCGCTGGCGCCTGCCGGTCCGCGAATGACGACACCCTGCCCATTCGGCAACCAGCCACCCGCCGCCGCGTGGAAAACATAGAGCAGACCGTCCGCCTTCACCACGTACTGGGCGCCCTCGGCCGGGGTGGGCGGCAACTGAGCGTAGGTGGCGACCTGACCGTCGATCTTGAGTCCCTCACCCCGGGGGCCTGCGACCACCGCGTTACCCGGTGACGCGGGTACCGGCGCGGCGAGCGTCAGGTCGACGAGGCCAATCGACCCGGCATCCGGGTTCGCCGGATCCGGGCCCGGAACATATTCGGGCACAACGAAGCTGAACGAATCCATCGGCACGCGGTCACCGTCGTAGGACAGATCGAACGACACCCGCCACGTCCATTGCGACGGGTTCGTCGCGGCGTTCGGCGCGACCAACCGGACACCCGGCTTACCGCGCCAGGTGAGGTAGCCGAACTTATTCAGCTGGCACTCATAGTGTTTGGGCAGTTGGACGTAGGTGGCAGGGGGTTGCGCGCCCGCCACGAGCACCTTCGGCGCGTCGGCACTGAAGGTGACCGTACCGCTGAGGGGCAGAAATTCGGGCAGGTCCTCGACATCGGCGCCGTCGATGACGTTGGCGAGAAATCGCCCGACGACTTTTCCGTACTTCAACGGGGGCAGCTCGGCCATGGATCAATGCCTTTCGAACAGCAAGCAGCCGGATACGGCATGCGGGATCGGATCGACCGGAGCTGGCATCCCGGTCGGGTGAAAAGTCAGGTGAGCGAGTCGGTTACAGCGCCACAGCAGGATCAGACCGGCTGCGCGTAGACGATGAGATGTGCGTCTTCGGTCTTGACCTCGTACGGGTCGTTGCCTCGAATGCGCTTGATGATGACGTGCAGGGTAATGGTCTGGTTCGCCGCGACGACACCCAGCTGTGAACCCGCAGACAGCGGGTACTGGAACTCGGGCGAGATCATCACACCGCCGAAGTTGGGATCGGAGAATCCGTGCCCACGACCGACCACGTCGCCGTCCGCGCCGATGCGGACCTCGATGTCGCATTGGGTGCGACCGCGCGGCCCGCGGTTGCCGGCGTTGACCCATCCTTCGACCATCGGGCGCCACGGCACCGGCTGGCTGGGGATGGTGATGGCGGCCAAAGTCTTCTCGTTCTCGACCAGATTGGCCCCGCCGTTGAACTGTGCTTGCGCGATCGCCCACGGACCGGTGCGGCGGGGGTGCGCGATGGGCACGAATTTGCCTGCCGCGACGTTCCAGGCGAGTACATGATCCTGGGCGAGCGGATGGTCCCGGTCGACCAGCACGTCCACCGCGTCCTGGATCCGACCGGCCGCGCCGGGATCACCGACCGGACCGGTTTGGCCCCGAGGGAAGGTGATCGTCACCTTCTGCCCCGGGGAGGGCCCGCTGATCTGGGCCGATGCGCTGCTTCCCGCCGCACCCGCCACACCGGATCCCGTCAACCGGTTCGGCTTTCCCGGCCGACCTGACCTACCGAACGCATTGGCGAAGGCGATGAATTCGAGTCCGGTCCAAAAGTAGACGGCATTCTCCGAGAGCACCCGCCACGCCTTGCGCGCATCTGCGGTAGTGAGTTGAAGTGCGCGCAGCGCAGCGGTATCGGCGATATCTCCCTGCCATTCCCACGGCCACGCGGGCGCACCGTCCGGACCGACCGGACCGACCGGACCCTCCCGCAATTCGATCAGCGCCTCCCGGTCGACGAGCTCGAGCGGATTCACCGTGTTGGGCAAACCGATCGAGTCACTGACGCCGCGCATGGTGATCATGACATCGTCCGCGTAGACGATAGGGTCGTTTGTCACTGTTCTGACTCCATACTCGCAGCGCTGATCACTGCGTCTTGCCGACAGGACGGGCCCAGCACACGATTTGCGCGCCCGCCTGGGCGTAGCTGTAGTTCGCGTTGCCGCTATTGCGTCGCAGGACGACATACAACGCCGCTGGTTGGCCGGCGAGTACCACCCCCACCGTGCTTTCCGGCGTCATCCGAGCGCCGTAGTACGGCTGGAAACGGTTGTGCCCGAGGACTCCCGACGGCCAGCCGGAGCCGAGTGCGACGATCTGGCCCGCAGCCGAGCCGAGCCGTACTTCGGCATCGATACGCGTTTCGAGCTGATCCCCACTCGCCACCATGACACCGCCGGTAATGTACGGACGCCAGTCTG
This sequence comes from Nocardia ninae NBRC 108245, assembly GCF_007990755.1. GTDB lineage: Bacteria > Actinomycetota > Actinomycetes > Mycobacteriales > Mycobacteriaceae > Nocardia > Nocardia ninae. The sequence goes on from NZ_BJXA01000025.1 coordinate 64,729, forward strand.
TGTCTTGGGCCGGAATATTCAGAACCGCAACAGTATTCGGAGTCGTGCCGATGTTGCTCTGCGATGCGGAGAAGCCCGCACCGCTATCCCACGCCAAATTCTCGACGATCGACCACGGGCCACGGAGCCCCGGATACGGTCGTGGTACCCACTTGCCGATAGTCGTGTCCCACATCGGCACGGTCCGTTCGACGTGCGGCCCGTCGGCGTAGTCCGGCGCCTGCCGGATCGGACCGGGCGGGCCAGGGTCGCCCTTGCGGCCTTGCACACCTCGCGGAACCGTGAGATCGAGTGTCAGGCTCGGCGGCGTCCCGGTGATCGTCGCCTGCAATTTCGACCCGATCGGCCCGGTCTCGACCATGCCGATAGTCACCGTGCACGGTTGACCATCCGGTCCCGCGGCACCGAACGCGTCGACGAAAGTGTCGAAACCGGTGCCGTTCCAGTACACCAAGGTGTCCGGCGCGTTGCCGGAAGGCAGCACTCGCCACGCCTTACCGGCCTGTGCGGGGCCGAGTTTGGTGGCGATCGCGTCGAGCGCGGTCTGACCGTCGATATCGCCTTCCCAGCGAAATTCTCGGGCAGGCTCGCCTGCTGGACCACGATCGCCCGGCGTCCCGGTCGTCAGCTCGAGCGAACCGTCACGTGGGGTGCCGTGCAAGGACTGGACGAGTCCGGGCCCGCCGACTCCCTCATCGATGCCGCGGATGACGGTGGATTGGAAGTATTCACCAACGGTGGACATGTCACCTCATTCAGATGGGCTGGGCGTACACGACCAGCGAGGCGCGTGCACGTTTGTATCCGATGGTCAGGTTGCCGTCGCCGCTGCGGTCGATGGTCACGACGAGATTCGCTGCCTGACCGGCTGGCACCGTCGCGAACGTCGAGCTGGGCGACAAGGTCTTGGTCACCTGTCCGTCGCGATAGGCAGGCAAGAGCGAGGTGAAGAAGTAGGTACCTGACGAGCCGGGTCCGATGGCAACACTGGCGCCCTGCGCATGGTGCAGCCGCACCGTCGGCTTTGCGCTTTGCGAGTTGTTGTTTTCGGAGAAGCTGGAAATGTGCCCGTAGACGATCGGACGCCAGGCAAACGGCTGGGCCGGAACAGTGAACGTGCCTGCGATCAGCTGAGCGGCGGCGATCTGCTGATCGGCGGCGAAATCCTCCTGGTACCAGGACCAGGGGCCGACTCCCATGGGCGCCGGGAGCGGGCGGAACTTCTGGCTCGCGCGGTTGAACGCGAACACTCCGCCGTGCATCGGCGCGGTCGTCTGGTCGAAGTCCGGCGAACCGGAAATCTCGCCCGACGCTCCCGCGGATCCCCGTGCGCCCGGTAAACCAGCCGGTACAGTGACTTTCAGTTGCTGCTCGGCGCCGGTGCCGACGAATTCGACGGCCGCGTTCACCAGTTCGGGTTTGTGCACCGTCTCGACATCGGTGATCATATTGGCGGTTGCCACCTCGCCTTGCCCACCAACAGCATTCGGCGAATGCCGCCAAGTGGTTCCGGTCCAGGTATCCATGCCGTCGTCGTCAAGGCGATGCCACCACTTTCCGCGGTCATCCGGGCCCAGGCCGACCGGACGTGCTTCCGCGTCAGGGATTTCGCCCATCTTCTGGAACGTGGTCCGCGGCCTACCCTTTCTGCCCGGCGTTCCTACCGGTCCTGCGGGCAGGGCGAGCTTGGCGGCCTCCTCCGACACAGTGACGTTCGCGTTAAGGATCGGCAGGCCATCGAGGTCCTGCTGTCGATCCACCGTTATGCGGGCGGGAAAACTGATGTCCGCCATGGTTTCTCCTCTCCACACGGAGGTCAGAAGATGAGCAGGTCGAGATCGGCGCCGACGTCGGTGGCCAGATCCTTGATCGCGCTCGCCACCCGGCCCAGGCGCTGCCAGGCCTTGACGACCGAGTCCTCTTCGTCGGACCCGTCACCGACGACGATGTGCCATTTCGCCGACGACTCGCGGTCGTCGGTGAAGGTCAGTTCCGTCACGTAATCGGTGAAAATATGCTGGTCGAGCACGAATCCGATCTGGTCGCCCAGGCCGTAGTCCTTACCGAGGATGTAGGGTGCGTTGTCTTCGACCGTCACCCGCTTGCTGGTATAGCCACGGGTGAGGTGCAAGCCCTGGCGCGCGGCGACGAGACCGTCGAGGGTGAACGCCTTGTCGCTGCCGGTGATGTAGAGCTCGCGGAACGCGTACGGCCCCGCCCGGTTCACCCGGCCCATGTCCCGGTACACCATCCAGGCCAGGAAGACATCGTCGAGCTGACCGCGATACAGCCAATCCAACCCGATGAGCGACAGCAGGCCTTTGATCGCGAGCTCGATGCCCGCGTTCACCCAGCCGGGTGACCGGCCGCCGATGATGATGTCGGTGGCGGTCGGCTTGTGCAAAGCGATCTCGGACTTGCCGATGCCGGAGTACTCGCCCTCGAAGTACCAGACCCAAGGGAAATTCTTGAAGGTGCCGTACTTTCCGGCCTCGCCGTACACCGCCTCGTACTCGGTGGTGGAGTTGAAGTTCGGGTAGCGAACCGGAGTGGTGCCGTCGTCGGCAAACTCCTCCAGCCACGTCTGGATCCCCGCGAGCAGCGTTCCGGAATTGCCGGTGACGCCGGATTTGTCGACCGTGTCCAACACCACGGTCGGCTTGTCCAAGTAGAACCACTCCGGCGCAGGTTGCTCATCCTCACCGGGGAGATAGAACCGGGCCGTGAGCATGACGCCGGAATCCTCGAGCATCGGCGCGAACAGCTTGTCCGCCATGTCGAATCGCGCCGATGCCGCGCTCCATCGACTGGTGTCGGTCATCGGGTTGACCGGAACGACCGCTATCGGGAACAACGAGTTGCCGATGCCGCCCCATTCCGGCTTGCCTGCATGCTCTTTCGGAACCCAGCCCGGCGCTTGCAACCGCATGAGATTCGTCGTCAGGTACGTGGTGATCATCGAACGGACCGGGCCGAACAGAATCATATGGCGCGGGAACTGCGCCAGGATCGGCGCGAAAGGGCTTGCCCAGCAACAGATCGTGGCAATGTGATTCCAGCAGTGGATGGCCTCGATGTCGACCGTTTCGACACCGTGCTCATCGCGCATGATCGAGGCCTTGGTGATGTAGCCGTCCCACCGGAAACCGGGTGTATTCACGGTGATCGGAATGGTGGCGTCTTCACCGTCGTCGTTGTTGAAGAGATGATCGAAGTGGACCATGTCCCGCGGGCAGGTCATCTTCAGGCCTCCCGCGCTGTTGCGGGGGTAGGTGAACTCCAGGGAGAGATAGCTGTGCTCCTCGCCCACCTCCTGCAAAAACTTGTCCCAATACCGGACGAGCACTTCAGGATTGTTGACTTCCTGCTGCTCGGCCCGATCGATCTTGTCCATCCGCAGTGCTTCGGAGTGCGGGTCCCATGCGGCCGTCATCAGAACGGCCTCGAGGAGCGCGGCGTGATCGCGGCGATCACCGTCGACTGCGTGGTGCCGCCGTCGATCCGCACCGTCAGGTCGGTGGCACTCCACGGTGCCATCGATGCGAGCCACCGGCGGCCGGCCAGCTGACCCCACACATTTCTGACCTTGGTTTGCCCCTCCACGTAAACGCGGGCGGTGCGATGTCGCGGATGTGTGTCGATGCGCAAGGTTTCGAACGCTGTCAACGTGGGCGTCTCGACCATTCGCAAGAGATCACCGCCCGCCGGGTCCAGGATCGACCAGCGGCCCGGGCCGTTCATCGTGTAACGCACCCAGCCGGGTTGGTCAGCAGCGTTGCGGACTCGCACTGTGCCTTGATTGAGGCCCGCGGTGTTGGTCCACACCGCGGTCTCCTCGAAATGGCGTTCCAGCGGATCCATAGCGGTCGCCGAAATCTTGTACGCCGCGAACGCGTTACGCGCCGGGTCGACGTCACCGACCGGCTCGGGCGCGCCGTCGAGCTGTGCCTGCTGGAACCGCCAACCCTGGTGCTTGGTGAAATACCCGACAGTCACCGGCTTGTCGGTGGACCAGCCACGGAACCAGGCATCGTGCACGGCGAGGAAGTCGCGCACCGGGTTCACCGCAGTCTTGTTCGAGGCCCCCGAAATCACCACCAGGAAGTCCCATTCCTTCTTCGAACGGACCGACCGGTGGAAGGTCGCGCCATCCTGGCGCGCACCCTCCGAAACAAGCAATTGCACTGGTGCGAACATGAATCCGGTCTGCTTCGACAGCCGGACCCCCTCACGTCCCGCATTAGTGCCGGCCAAGTGCCACACCCTGCCGTTGATGTCCCAAACGACGATCTTGGTGTCGTGGTCTTCGAGTAGATGATGGGTCACGTGTAGCCCCTCCTCCGTTCGCTGCGCCGAAGTGCGGCGCCGATCGATTCCGGCCCAGCGCGGTGTCGGCGCTACTCGGATCTGATGAATTGAGTTGATGAATGCCGCCATGCGGCGGATACCCGATCGGTCATGCGACCGCAGGCGCCGCCTCAGGCGTCGGAAATTGCCCCTCGAACGACCCGCGATTTCGGTCGGCCGTGCAGTGGCAGTCGGCCTGCACGCGGCGCCGCTGCTAGGATGAAACCTGTTGTGGCCAAATAGAATTAAGCAGGAAGCATGAAGCACTGGCGCTTTGCCGGTATAGCCGCTGCCTGTACCGCGGTACTCGGCGTTTCGGCGATTGTCGTCCCTGTCATTCGGGCTCCCTCCGGATTTGTGCGGTTCGATCCGCTTTCGGCCACCTTCAGCTCCGCGAACGAAGGATGGACACTCGGCCGACTCGAGCCATGTGAGTCCACACAGCACTGCGCGTCGGTACAGCACACAACCGATGGCGGCCGTACCTGGCGTACCGCTACTGCGATGACCATTCCTCAGCAGACGCAGATCCTGCGCTTCGCGAACTCTCGTCATGGATGGGCATTGACGCCGGATGCACTCTGGTCCACACAGGACGGTGGCGCAACGTGGCGCCCGGTAGACAACAGTGTTGGGCGCGGCCCTCGGAGCAGCACCAATACCGTTGACATTTCAGGTATCGAATTGCCCGGCGGCACAGCTCGATTCATCGAGGGCACGGCCGACGGCGAACTCGCTCTCTTCACCGGCTCCGCGGAGCGCGACGCATGGACGAAATCCGCGACCGTCGAGATCAACGACTATATCGATGCGCCACAAATCGCGGCGGCACACCACGCAAACAGCGCATGGTTCTGGGTCAGCGGTGAGCAGCCTGCGCCCGTCCCGCCCGGTACAACCACGTTCCCCCGACCTATCAGGGCCGTGAGTGGCGCGGAACTCGTGGATGGCCGACTCCGACTCTGGACGCCGCCGTGTTCGGGCCCTGATGAGCACCCGGTCAGGGCCCAAGCACCGTCCGAGACTCAGATATTCCTCACGTGTGCGTCCGGCCCGGACCATAACCGCTATCGCCAGCTGGTCTCCCGGGACGGCGGGGCCACATTCGCCGACCTCGATGGGCCCGACTCTTCGCGAGTGTCGATCCTGTCGGCGGCAACGACCACCGATCTAGTCGCCGAAGACCCGCCGAACCTGCTCACCTCACTCGACGGTGGGCACAGCTGGATGCAGACATACCAGCCTTCTCGCGAACGCCGCGAAGACTCCTTCTATCTTTACCGGCCTGCTCCCGGGTTCATCACGGCAACAACCGGATTCATCATTGAAGAGAAGGGATGGATCAGCGACCCCGTGCGCCCGCACCACCCGCGAGTATCTACGCTGCCGGCGACTTACGATGCCGGACGCACGTGGGCGCCGGTAACCTTCCCCGCCCCACAACGGAATGCGGAGCCGGTCAACTGACAGCGCGATATACAATCCGCTGCGGGAGTAGCGGCGCTGAATGTGCAGATATCGGGCTATCACTCTTCTCATCGACCGAGGCCGCCACCGCGCTGCTGCGCGAGGGTCCGCCGCCGGTGCACCCGTTCCACCGCGATGGCGGCGCTCTTCGGGTCCATACCGTTGAAGTTGTAGATATCGCCCCGCGCGGTATGACCGCCGGGACCTTTGGCCAAATCGACCAGACCGAAGCCGGAACCGATCACTTCTTTCGCCGTATTCGCCACGTACTCAATCGGTTTCGTCACTATCTCCGACACCTTCGAACCAGCCATCGACCCGAGGAATTGGCCGATCACCGGACCGAGCACCACGCCGACCGGTCCGAGCCCCGCACCGATAGCGGTGCCGACAGCCGACCCGATGGTCCCGCCGATAGACGAAGCAGCGCCGGAGATTCCACCGGTCAGCGCACCGACCAGGCCGTGCTGTGCGGCACCGGACTGAGCGCCGGACAGCGCCCCCTTGACTCCCGATCCAAGCACCGCATCCGGATCGATCTGCAACGGCTTGAATTGAGGAGCGGAGGAATCTCCCGGTTGCGCGATGGCGGGGCCTGGCAGTTCCAATGTCTTCAACGGGGCCGAAAACCTCGGCGCCTCCAGCGTTTTCACCGGGGGTGTCCGCATCGGTGCGATCATGGAATTCAAGTCAGGTAGGAGGTCTGGAAACATCAGGGCCATCGACTCCGCCGACGGAACCCAGCCCGCGTTGAGCATCTCCAATAGCGGCAAGAACTCAGCCGTCGCATCCGAGTTGACGACAAATTCACCGTTGGAGATGTACGACAGGATCGAGTCGCTCTTCGAAGTGCCCGGACCGAGCACCAATCCACCATTTGCTTTGCGTGGAATGTTCTTCTCGATCTCGGCAAGCTTGTCCTGGGCGGCTCGCCGCTGATCGTCCCACTCCTTCCACCGCGCGTAGGCCTTGCTGTCGGTCTTCGGGGAGGGGCGGAACCCGTTGGCCCAGGTAGGGCTCTGCGCCTCCATGTCGGCGATGTACTGGCGAAGATAGGCCGGGTCGTCCGGCAACAACCAGGACGGTGGCGGAGAGTCGGGCTCCTTCCCGAATTCGGGTGAGAGTACAGCGTCCGCACCCTTCGAGCCGAGATACGAACCCACCAGTCCGGCAGTGACCCCGACCGCGAGCCCCGCGAGGTTACCGGCTCCAGGGAACACCGTCCCCATGGCCGCGCCGGCCGCCGCAGAGGCAGCGATGCCGGTGAGCAAGCCGGTGGACTCACGGATAACAGCACGTTCGGCCGAGTCACCGGAGCTCATATCACCCCAGATCGCGAGCGGTAGAGTCAGCAGAGCGATCGGACCGCTGAGGCGCCCCACACCGAGCGGCAACTTTGTCCCATTGGCGCGCGGCACGGTGTAGTCGGAGGTTATCCGCGCACCAGTATCGATCGCATTCGGAAAATGGCGGTACGCCAAGCGATCTGCCCACGTCGCACCGTTCTGCATGCCCGTGAAGACCTGGTTGTACCCGGTGCGCAGACCCTCGCCCGTCATGACGATCGCGCCGTTTCCGGCGTTGACCTTGACATCGGTGAGGTTCGGCACCAGCGTAACGGCATAAGGCTTCTTGGTGGAATCCAGCGGAACCACGGTTGCGACACCATCGGACCCGAACAACACTTCCTTTGCGGAATCCGAGCCGTGGATCGTCGCTCGTTGCGGCAGACCATCGGCACCGATCTCCAAGTCATAAGAAGTGCCGAAGCCCAGAACATTGCCCGGCTCGTTCTTGATCGAAAAAGTAGAGTACTCCAGCGGAGATATTCCGGGGCCGGTGAACTTGGTATTCCGCTCCGAAATATTACCCTCGGTATACGATTGATTTTCCATTGTTACACCGGACGGGAGCGTCAAGGTCGAATTCGGTGCGGACGATTCCGGATTCTTGACAATCGCGACGACATCCGGCAGCCCGAGAAAACTCGGCGACTCCTGCGGCGTCTGCGGTGAAATAATGGTGTCGACCGCAGTCGGCGGCCTACTCGTTACGATGGGGTCTTTACCCGGCATCGACCATGTCTGCGTCAGATCACCTGGTTTTCCTTTTTCCACGGTGGTCCCACCCGGCAAGGTAGCCGATTTTCCCGGCCCAACCGAAGGCGTGCCCATGATGAGATAAGGAAGATCGGCGCTCGGGTCGGGTGCCGGATTGTTCTGGGGCACAGGGGCAGTCCCCGTAAGCATTCCTATCAGCGCTTGCGTACGCGCCTTTTCAGCTGGATCGTTTCTGTCTGAAGGTGCCATTTGTATTCCAACCTATCGGGCACGTGCCGACACTGCGTATCGGAACTGTGAAAAATCGACACTCGGCACGGATTGTGCAACAATGACCGTTCCGCGGCTTATCGGCCGACACTGCGTAACATGGAGTAGAGATGAGCAACACCTCTACCCCGGGGGTGGATGGTTCACCCCCGGGCTACCGCTGGTTCTACGTTTGGCCGGAGACGCGCGGAATGGGCCCACTGCTCATAGCGGCGCCATTGATATTGCTGGGCATCGGTTCCCTCATCTATATAGTGACGACCGGGGACACGGAATTGCTGACCTTCGCATTGTTTTCCGCCATCATCGCCGGCTTCGGCATCGTGGTGATCGCCGGCACGAAGGCTCAGGATCAGCCGATCGTCGAGTCGGGCGATGACACAAGGGTTTTCGCACTCCGCTATCCGTTCTTCACCGTTAGACACGGGTTCGCGACAGCCTGTCTGGTAGCACTGTTTTCCACCATGGTGTGGATCGGCATCACCGATCATCAGCCATGGATGATCGTTGCGGGATCGGTGCTCTTCCCGATCACGGCCATCGGCGCAGTGCTACCCGCATTCCGATACGCACTCCATGGGCGACTGGCTTTCGGGCCGAAAACCCTTCGCGTATCCACATATCGCTGCGACTGGGAATTCCCGTGGGACGCGATCGTGGCGGCAGAAGCCGTTCTCGACGCACCCGACGCCGCCATCGCGATACACTGCCCCCGCGCCGAGATGATCGATCGACCTACCTCGAGCAAACCGCTGTCACGCTGGATACCACCGGACAACGCGATAAACGGGCCGTGGCAGATCATCTCGCCGATGTGGGGAGTCAACGGCAACTCACTGCTGTCGACCATCCGCCACCTGCAAGCCCACCCCGAACACCGCGACCAACTCACCAAAGAGCAACTCACCGCGATGCTCACACCACCGCCCTGGTCGGTACGCGACCAGCTGCGCGGCCAATCCTGACAGCGAACCACAACTATGGGCGGCCACCGGCTGCATATACTGTGCGCGTGCTGGATGGCGAATTCGGCAGTCCTCCTACTGTTTTCGCTGCGGCCCCACGGTGTCGGAGGTTGTCTGCCGTACTCGCAGGCCTCGTGGTGATGGCCGTCGGCCTATCGCTGGTGTCTTCGGATGCCTTCGGACTCTTCGCGCAAGCCGTCCTCGGCCCCATGGCGCTACTGGCCGGGGCCGCGACTGCCGCATGGGGAGTCGTCTATCTGCTGAAGAGCACACCAGAGCTGGTAATCGACGCGTGCGGTATCCAGCACAGATTGATGGGCCACATAGCGTTTTCGGAAATTTCCGCAGTCAACATCGTCACTATCGGTCACATACCGCATCTGGCGATTCTGCTGAACAATCCAGGCGCGGTCAGCTCCCGAACGACGCTGCCGGTCCGGATGTTCGCCGCATTGAGCAGGTTCTATGGCAACAGTCCAGCCGTGATCTCCGCGCTACAGATCCGGCCAGCCACCTTGGACTATGTCATCACCGAGATGCAGCGACGTTATCCTGCGCTGGTGATACTTTCGGCCCACAGCTAGGGATGAAACCGACCACACCGGTCGGTGCGCCGGGAGCCGCGCCGCCGGTCATGACGGCGCAGTTCGTGCAGCGCTACCAGGTGAGGAAGCCATTCATCTCGGCGATGCTCGTAGCGGTGCCGATGCGCTCGGCGCGTTTCACGCCGGGGCGGGGTATCGGGTCGGGGCGGTCTCGACCATCCTGTGCCGCTTTGGTTTTCGACCAGACCAGCCAGCGCAGCGAGTCCGCGACGTCGGCGAGCAGGTGCTGGGTCAGCTGCCATTGATGGTCCGGGCCGTGGGTCGACCGAGCCAAAGCCGAGTCCAGGGGCGCGTATTTGACGATCGCCTTCAGATCGGCCCAGCTGAGGGCGTCCGTGGCCAGCATGCGTAGCCGCAGGCCGAGGGCGATCAGGTCGTATTCGATAGCCTCGGTGTGCTCTTCGAGCAGAGCGTCGAGGCTCAGGATTCCCCCAGGCCGACCCCCGAATGGATCCGCCACTCATCGAGCAGTGCCTGGTATTCGTCCTGATTCATGTTGTCCAGTGCGACCAAAGCTTCCGCGGAAACGGTCAATTCGATCAGGGTGTACATAGCGTCGATGTCGTGCATGCGACGGATCCGACGGATCAGGCCCGGCTTCAGGTACGACAACGAGGGCAGTCGAACCTCGACATCACCCACTGTTCGGACGAAATCGTCCTTGACCCTGCTGGTGCTATCAGTGCTTGGCGTAGTAGTCATTTGGTTCGCAGACCCTTTCATCAATACTGGCGTGCGCAGGCGTTCCGAAGGGCCCAGCGGCGGCGGGCGGGCCTGCGCATAGGTTTGAATCCCGCCGCCACTGGGGGCTTATCAGGCGGTACGCACGCCGTCGTCGAGGTAGCGGTATGCCTTCACGCCGGTGTCGTCCTTGAACGCTTCGACGGTCAGGGTGAAACCGGCAAGTTCCTTCGAGACGAACTTCCGCTCGGTGACCTGCGAGATCGAGGCGTTCGGCAACACGATCCGCAGCTTCTTGTTCTCGTTCTTCATGTCGAACACCCATGCGCGGCGCGGCAGCACCGTGCCGGTCTCGGTCACCTTGTAGGTGGTGCCCGCCGTCGGGCCGGCCTCGGTGAGGACGCTGACGTTGCCCGAACCGAATACCTCGTTCAGCACGTCACGGTCCCACACCGCGTACAGGGTGAAGCCGAAGCGGACCGAGTGCTCGGTCTGCAGATTCGCGATGATGTCGGCGTTCCAGTCCTTGACCTGCTCGATCTTGCGCTCACCCTTGGATTCGATGCCGTCCTCCGACACGTACCCGAGCGCCTTGAAGACTGCGAGGTCGATGGGATCCGACGCGTTGGCGGGCAGCGTGGCATTGGGCGCGGCGACCAGGACGCCGCCGGTGACGGAGATCGGGGTGCCCGCGCCGATGTACTTGCTGGAAGGCAGAGCCATTATTGTTTTCTCCCTTGGGATTTGCGCAGGCCCAGGGATGACTATTCAGTTGTGGCTCCCAGTGGGAGTCAGGCGAGGACGGTGCCTCGCACGAACAAGTCGGCGACGATCACCTGCCGCGGGGCGGCGGTTTCCGGATCGGTGTCGTTCTCCACACCGACGTCTTCGATGTGATCGCACCAAACAGTGCCGAGATAACCTGGCGCCGCGCTCGCGAGGATGGCGCGGACCAGGCCGGCCAATCCCGCTGCGGTGCCGGCGTCGTCAGTGCATTCCAAGACGACGCGCGGACGGTCCAGGATGAGGTTCGGGCCACGCTGCCCCTCGCGATCCTCGCGATCCCGGCGCAGCCTGCGGTCGTTGCGGGTGACCCGTACCATGCGCGTCGGTCGCGGATCCGGTACTCGGGTAACGGCTTTCGCGGTGTCGGACGCGGCGGTGAGTTGCGTGGTGAGATAGTCGACCAGTGTCTTCTCGATGTCGGGGTACACGATTCGTTCGGTCATCGCACTACCACCTTTCGTGGCTATTGCGGGTCGCGGGATTGTGCGATGCGCTGTCGCAGCTGCTCGACGACGCCCGCGTAGGCTTCGGTCTTGGTCGCGCCCTCGAAGGCGAGGCCACGAGGATGGGTGGCACACCACATTCCGTCGTCGGTCTGCTTGACCTCGATATCGTCGAGGTCGTAGAACTCCTCCGGATCGGGCGCGGGCCACTGCCCGTGCTCGTCCTTGGTGATGTGCATCCCGATGTCGAAGGCGCCCGGTGGGCCGCCCGGAGTAGCGACCCAGCGGATCTGCTCGAGCTCGGAATGCACTCGCACACCGCGTTTTACGAGGTACTCGGCAACTCGGCTCGCCTGCTTGATGTTGGTCACCGTCGGTTCGGCGCGTTTGCGGCCGGACGAATCGTGCCATTCGGGCAGGTGGATGACCGTCAGTTCCTCGGCCAGCTCCCGCACCTGCGGTTCCAGCTCGTCGGTCTCGCGTGATTCGGTGAGCTTCCCGCTGAGCGCGTGTTCGATGAAGGCCAGGAATTCGGGGGTGACCAGCTGCCCGGTATCGGTTTTCACGTACTCCGGCGGCGGCTGATGATTGCCGAATGTCACGGACTCGACGATTTCCTTGTTTTGCATGGTGTGCGGGATCCTCCGGAGGTTTGCACGAATACCCATCCCGGTTGCCGGAACGACGGCGGCCCCGCTCACCGAGGTGGACGGGGCCGCTGTCGAGCGACCTTCGGAAACAATGGGGAGGGAAGAAGTTCCCGACAAACGGGATGAAGGCGCAGCTGTGGCGCTGCCACTATCTTCACTTAATCTGGGTCAATTGTCAACCAGCACAACATATCTCGATGCCGGACCCAGAGAATTCAGTCGAACAGTTGAGATATCCAGTTGCCTGGAGTGCCCTCGAGCTCACGCGTGAGCCCGTCCGCGTTTCCACCGCCGACGAATCCAGAATGCAACTCTGCTTTGAACCTGCGGAGCAGGTCGGGCAGGTCATCCCAGTACGACGGCAATGGCTCGGGAGCCGGTTGGGCGTTCCGGGGAAGGTAGCCGAACCACACGACACGCGGATCATCATCCGACTTACCTGCGAACACATACGCCAAGGCGAGATTGCCGTCGGCATCTCGGGCCAATCGACAGCCGAGACCATGCTCGAGCATCCACGCACGGGTCGCGGGAAAGCTATCCGCCCCGAGCACGGCGTCCCACTCCGACAGCATCCGCTCGATCCCATCCGGACCCAGCAGGATCACGGCGTCATCCCAGCTGTCCGGAATCGTCACCGCCTCAGCATCATCCGGGTGCTCGATACCGACGGCTTCGAATCCCCGACTGCGGCCTGCCTCGTTGATCGTCGCAGACAGCTCGGCCCGAAAAGCTGCTTCGGCAGCCAGCAGTTCGGCCTGCTTGGGCTCCCACACGTCGAGGTGGGCGCGGACTTGCTCGTTGAAGTCGGCTTTGTCCCGCTCCGACCAGAAGTCATCCGCCCAGTCCAGGTCGCGAGACTGAATGAAGTCATCGAACAGCCTGGCGGACGCACGGCCACGCCCCTTGATCAACTCCTGCATCGCCTTGCTGCACCGCATCTTCATTCTCACAACCACTTCACCCCATACCAGTGCGACCCTCGCAGGATTCTCTCGCTGAGGGCGGAATTCTCACTTTGCATATCCTTCACCGACATGGGGGACGGCCACCCGTCGCTGGGACCAGTAAAGCTGGCGGCTAGCTCGTCGAGCAGAGCCTGGTCTGACGCAGACAGATCAGGATCATCTCTAACGGCACGGATCTGGTTCAGCATCGACGCGCGGTTCTGCTGCTCTTTGTCCGGGCCGGTGTTATCCCAGTCGAAACCTGCTTTCGCCCAAGCCCAGCCGCCGTCCTTCATGGAGGCTTCCACGATGATCTCGGTAACCCCCGACCGACGATAGTATGCCTCGAGCTTCGGGGAAAGGTCGGTTGAGAAGCCACCCCCGCGCATATTTTCGTCCAGGTGGAACCAGGAGTTCGTCACGACCAAATCGCCCCACTTGTCCTCGGTGAAGACGCGAGTAACTTGGCCGACCTCGGTACCGTTACGGTCGCGGACCGTGGCATAGACGATGATCATCGGCTTGCCGGTCTGTTCGTCGGTCACCACCTCCACATAGTCGATCTGGAGGCGTAGCCGTTTCCCTGTCTCCTTGTCGGGGCGGCCGTATTCGCCCTGCATCCCGCGCCGCAAGATCTCGAGAAGCTCGTCCTCGTTCGTATCCAGTAGCTCACGCACCGTGGGCATGGCATCCAAACCACCAGCAGGTTCGCTGGGCGACTCGGCGTCGTTCCCTTCGGCCGCAGGCGGTTCCGACTGCTCGGCCCGGGGTGGGAATACATATGGCGCATCAGGTTCCGCTGGCAATGAAGGCCCATCCGGCGGAGCAGCGACATCGGGATGCGGCTGTGGGTCCGGCTCGGCGGAAACGTCCGGGTCCGGTGGCGAAATCTCCGGCGGCCGGGCAGGCACAACTTCGGGCGGAAGATTCGGTTGCACCTCGGGAGGCAGTGCGGGCAACGTGTCCGGCAGGGGGCCGGGGGCAACCTGCGGTTCCGGTTCGACGTCGGGCGGATGGATCGGCTCGGGCGGCAGAGTCGGTTCTATCTGCGGCGGTGGAGTCGGTTCTGGCAACGGCGTCGGGGCAGGGGATGGCTCCGGTTGGGCCGGCGGCTTCGACGGCAGCGTCGGCTCGATCTCCAATGGCCTGGTCGGAGTCGGGGTGGGGGTGGGAGTTGGCGGCGCCGGGGTTGCTGTGCGCGGGGGTGTGGGGATGGTGAGGGGAGGCGGCTGCCGCATCGGGTTCGGCGGCGCGATGGAGTTGTCGTTCGGTTCGGCCGGACCGAATAGCTCGCGCAGCATTTCGAGCAAGCGCAGCAGCTCGATGACGGCCCGAAGTAGGAGCTTCTTCGGCAGCTTGCCGATCTCCTCCAGCATCTTTCCGATGCCGTCGAGCGCGTCTTTGATGATCTCCTCCAGGCTCGGTGGCAATGGTGGCGGTACCTGTGGAATGACGATGACCGGGCCAGGAATGGTGTCCGGGTCGCGAGCCAATTGGATTCCTGGCGTCGGCGCTTCGAGGTAGTCCGGTATTACCGGCCGAGCGCCCGAATCGGCTCGGGGCGGATCGACGCCGGGTTCCGGCTCCGTCTCCGGCGACTCTGGGAGCTCCGGAGCAGCTGGTGCTTCCAGCGTCACGGGCGGTGGTACAGGTGCGCTCGGCACATCGCGAGGTGGCGGCGGCGATACCGACCTTGGCGGATTCTGTTCGGCAGGTTTGAGTTCTTCCGCCGGGGCCGGGGCGGGAGTGTCGCCGAAATTGCCTGACCCACGACCACCTTCGCTGTTCGGCCGCGGCGAGATCGGCGGCAGCACACCCGCAATCGCAGCCGAACGCGGTGAAGGTGCGGCGCCCTCCGCCGAGAGCGTCAGATCGCCGCGAGTCTTGATGCGGCCGACCAGCTGAGCGGCGCTGGTCGGTGTCATACCCGCGAAGGTGTAGGTCCGCTGGCCGAGCGTCGGCACCGAATCATGTTGTGCACCAGCTTTATCTGCCATTGCCGTCAACGTCGCGGCACGGTCACCGACCCAAGCGACGGCCGGCTGGACGGGCAGTATCGACTCGATTCGGGAGGTGAACAACCGAGTCAGTGCGAGCACCGGCGCATTGGCTTCCACAATTGGGCCCGCCATACCAAATACCTCAGACAATCGGGAGATCAGGGAAACTCGCGCCGTACGTACTGATCACGAACTCCCCTCCCCCACAAGGTGAATGGGACAGGATTCTGCTGAGGCAGCGTCGGACCGGACTGGTCGCGGAGATTTCGCAGCGGGCGGAGGCAGCGCGATGAGAATCCCGAACCAGGACGGCTGCCGCATGCCTTGACCAGCAGGCTGCGGCGCATGCTAGCGAACTCCGTTCGCGCTCCCGGGCAGTCGGGCAGCGGGACGGAGTTATTGCAGGTTCACCTGCTTGTATCAGTGGACGGTCTGGCCGTGGAGTATTGCCATGACGCCGCTTTCGACTCGGCCGCAGTCGAAGAAGTCACAAGCCGAGGAGCGGCAACAGGAGTGGCAGGACCACCGGCGCCAAACGGCAGGCCAAGTCGAGCAGGTCGAGGATGATGGTGAGCATGGATTCACCTCCTCCCGGTCGGTCAATAACGCCGGGACGAGTCCGGCACGATGCGACCTGCTTCAATCAATGTGTTGAAGGCCAACGCTTTTCGGCGGCAGTGGTCGACGGAGCAGGCGCGGTGGACGCGCATCGACTCGTGGGCCCGGGCGATGGTGAGCGGGGCCGCCGGGGTGGCGTGGTCGGCCAGTTCGAGCAGCTCCAGGACGGTGTTGTCCATGTCAGACCTCGGTTGTCGAAAAGGTTCGGGCTCCGGCGGGTTCACCGTGCCATGTATGACGTTTGAGCCCCACCCCCGATCAGGGGGTGTACCAGGGGTGGGGCGAAACGCCCCGGTCGCATCTTCACGTCTGCAACCGCGAGAAAGGGGTCAGCGGGAGACGGGAGCGGAAACCAGGGCGGGTATGTGGCAGGCTCGCGCCCGCTTGTCATCGATCTCGAAGAGGTTTCGGGGGCATGCCACATGCATTCGCTACGCCGGCCACGCAGGCGGCCGGAATAGCGGAACGTGAAAGTGATTGGTAGTACCAGAGTTTCCCGGCGAACTTCGGGAAGAAGGCGCAGCTGTGGCGCTGCACAAAGCTTCACCTAAAGCGCCGAGGATGTCAACCCCTGAATACAAAATTCAATGAACTTCGCAGGTAGATAGCTATTTCGGAGCGATGACCGAGGGCCGCAGGACCCGGAAACGACGATTGCCCCACCTCATGCGAGGTGGGGCAATCGTCTCTGCCCGGCGAACAGGTCCATCACTCGATGAGAGTCGAGGACCTATCGGAGTCTTGTATTACGACGCCTCCGCCGAGCCCGTGCTCAGCAGCTTGAGGAGGTCACCGAGGATCGTGGCCGAACCGCTCTCGGTCGCGGTGTCGGTCTTGGCGGAACCGGTGCCCGAGCCCGAGTCGGTGCCGGCCGAGGCCAGGCCCGAACCGGCCAGGATGATGCCTGCGGTAGCCGCGAACACAACGCCGAACACGCGAATCTTGCTCATCTGAGAATCTTCCCCTTGAAAAAATTGTCCCTCGAATCGACAACCTGCTGGTTATCGATCGAGAGTTTTCTAGCACAGGGTTTACCCGGCTAGCGACCCGTCAGCCACGCGCGACGCATGACGTCAATTGCCGATCGATAACGGGTCATGCACGGCGAGGGTTTCGGAACAATGCCTGCAATTTCGGTGCAGGACCGCTACTTCTACGGTTTCCCAGCCGCTCCGGGAACTTCGTTCACATACCGGCATCTCGACGCCCCACTCGTCGGCACTCGGCCGAGTCCGCAGCCGATGCCCTGCCGCTGACCCAGCTACTGCAGAGCGCGAGCGTTGCGAATAGCGCACCCGGTCACAGGTACCCAGCAATTCGAGAGTTATGTTGTGATTCATTTCATAAGCAATGGCCGTAACTTTTCGCGCTCTTTCGCCGAGCGCGCACCGAATTACGTTTTGAAGCAACTCAATTCGAGTCATTCACGGCGGCCGGTGCGCGGCGGCGCATCGGATGCGCCAGGTGTTCGTCCAATACCTCACCCACGGTGTACAACTCCGGCCAGCCGGGTGCCCATGGCCCGGGTAGCGGGGCGATTTTCCCAGCGTTGCGTAGTGTTTGGATCCGCCGCACGGTCAGCCCCTGATACTCGGCGCCGAGTTCCTTTGCCAGCGTGGCGATCCCGGATGCGTTGAGCCGGTGCCGCCGCGCCTGCTCGAGTTTCTGCTCGTCCAGCACGATCGGTGCGGCAGGCGGGCACACGATCCCCAGTGCGGCCTGCACCACCGTGCGGATCTCCTCGGGCGCGCCCTCGGCACCCTCGGTCATGGCCAGTGCGATGAGGTTTCGGTCCAGCCAGCGGGCGAGGCCGGGCGTGGACGGTGATCCGGCATAGTCGAGACCACGCTGCTCGCACACGAGCCGTACCCACGACACGAGTACCGCGTGCAATTCGTCGGCGGCCCGAGAGGCGGCGGGGTTGTAGGGCAGGGGTTGTTCGCTCGGTCTGCGGTTCATCCGATAGTCACCGCGAGTGCTCAATCGGGACTGCCTGGTCAGCGAGATACTGAGATCCTCTGCGAGATCGGGGATTTCGCAAAGCAACTCAGCGAGCGCACGGAGCTCGATACGGTCGAGGTACAGGTGGTACAGGTGGTTCGGGTGCTCGGTCACCGGGAAACCGCCTCGGCGGACCACTGTGCGGTGGTGGTTGTCATGGTGTCGCTTCCTCTTCGGTGGCATGCCAGTGGTCGAGCGAGGTCACCGTGCGGTGATCGCAGCGGAGCACGGGCGGATCGGGATTCACGGCGAGCAGATCGGCGGGTGGGTGGCGCCAGCCCGCGTCGTCGCACATCACGCAGTTGCGGGCGGCTTCGCGGCGCTGCACGGCATCGGCGCGCAGGTCGCTGCCGTGCGCCGCGTCCCACCGCTGTCTGGCGCGCCTGGCGTCGGCACAGCCACCGCACGGTGGCGGCGCGGGGTGATTGCGGTGCACCGAGCATTGCCGGGGCGGCGGAGCCGATCGCGCTGCCCTGGAAGAATTTTCAGGGTCATGGGCAGGGACAGGGGTTTCGATGTGCTCCGGCAATTGCTCGACAGACGGTTGAGCCTCGGCTGAAACCTTTGCCGCAGTGGACGTTCGAGCAGATGGTGCAGCACTTGCTTGCGCGCGAAGCTGTCTGGCTTGCCCGGAGACCTGGCCGCCTTTGCGGCCCGCGTCGGCCCGCTTACGGCGTCGGTCCTCGATTTCGGCCTTCGACATCTGCCGTTCGCCCCAGCCGTGGAACTGGTAGCCGCCGTCGACGGCCATCCACAAGCCCACCTCCACCAGCTTTTTCGCCTGCGCCGCCGAGCCGAGGCCGCGCACGATCGCGGCGGGCACGAAACCCTCGGTGAGCTGTTGCATCGACCACGAGCCGGCCCGCACCCACAGGCCCATCGCGGTGTTGCCCGCCGCGACGGCCTTGGGATGGAAGCCGAGCTGGTCGTCGACCTGGAACCACGGCATCAGCGGTTCCCCTCGGCCACCTCGCGGTTGATCGCCTCGGCGAGCAGCCGGGCGTGGCCGTGCCGGACGTAGGCGTCGGTGTGCCGCCCGTCGAACAGATAGCCGCGGGCATAGGCGACGGCACCGCCCCAGGAGCGCCAGTTCTCCAGCGACCACCAGCGCTGCAGCTGGTGCCGGGTGGCAACCGCGATGATGCTCTGCCCCCAGCGCACCATGGCTTCCGGGCTGGCCAGGCTGAAATACGCGCTGAGGTCGGCGATCAGGCGCAACGGGTTGCCCGCGGGCAGCGCCGTGATCGGATCACCCTCGGCGGCAACCCAATACGTCGGAATGCCGGTGATGTTCCGCTGTCCGACGACGCCGTAACCGCCGGGATCCGTACCGAGGCAACAGCCCGCCGGACGCAGCGGGTCCGCGATCAATGCACAGGCGATGACCTCCAAGTGGGGGAACAGGCCGGCACCGATCTCGGCGGCGAGATCACCCGCGATACCCGCCCCCTGTGAATATCCAGCCAGCACTACACGATTGGGCGTTGCTTCGATCGCGTCGATCAAGGCCCGCCTGCCCGCCGCGACACTGTCGGCGAACGCGACGTGCCGCCCGTAATCCGCTGGGTAAGGCACCATTCGCACGACAAAACGCCGTGGGTCGAGAGCTGCGGCGAAGGCGGCGGTGACCGGATCACCATTCGGATTCCAGGTACCTCCGACAATCAAGACATCGATGACCTCGCCGGGAGCGAGCAACTTGCCGAATAAACGGCGGCCGAAAATGGCCACGTGGTCTGTCCTTTCGTGGACGACGCGACCGGTTGAGCGCATGACGGAACCACTCGGTCAGGTCGGAGAATGAGAAAGCGCGAGCGCCGGATCAGCGGGGCGCGCGAAATGCCGGGCCGGGGCGTTCGGCCGCAGTACCGCAGTGGCCACAGGAGTCCGGCTGTGCGACAGTCGTTTCCAGTCGAAGATTCGACGGGTGGGTGGCGATGGCGTTACCGAGTTCGGCACAGACGGGATTGGGATAGCCGTAGTCGACGTACACCATCCGGTGATCCACATCGACGATGACGCCGTGCTCGACGGCGCCGCGCACCGCGGTAGTTCCGGTGTAGGTGACGCGGGCACCGATATGGTGCCGGAAGATCTCGAGGACGGGATTCGCGCGACGCCGTCGCGCCGGCTTGCTCACCGCGGGCTCGGCTCTGGGTCGGTCGGTGCCGCCGGGTCCGGGGTCGCGACGAGTGTCGCGCTGCGCACCCTGGCGTCGCGCGGATCGTGGATGAGGACCACGACGACGGCGTGCGGTTCGTCGCCGCTGAGGTAGGGAATGCCGGAGATGCCCGGGCGCCACGCACTGAATCCCGCGAGCCTCGGCACACTCCGCACGGCATGATCGAGTGCCATCTCGGCGGTAGCTGATCGATCGCTCAACACCGCCCATCCGCCTTCCGGCAGACAGTGATTTGTGTCACAAAATGTTTGGTACGACACGCCGAAAGTCGACGGCGGGACGCGCCGGGCGACCGGCGGGCATCGGTGATTGTCATCGCATCTCCTCTTGGTCGGGCAAGAGGTCGACGACGCGGCGCCGCACTACCGCGGCGATCCGAACGAGCTCGTCCAGCGTGAACGAGCCGTGCGCGGCGAGCAGGCTGCGCAGGTCGGATGCCGGCAGCCCGGAACGCGCGGCCAAGTCCTCGAGACAAAGTCCCGCATCGGACATGGCGAGCCGCACCTTCCCGGCAACCATTTGGTCTAGGTGTTCCATACGGAGCACATTAAGGTCCGTTTGGACCTGTTGCAACTCCCGGATGACCTTTATGGGCGAAATGTCCGAGAACCGTGGGAAACCTTGGCGTTTTTACGGCATGTCGTTTGCCAGGTAGCCGTTCGGACCTCAGAATGGTCCATATGGGTGTGGAAAAGGTACCTTCGGACATCAATCGCGCGGTGGGAGCAGAGCTCAGGGCAGCCCGGGCTCGGCGGGCTCTGACGCGTCCGCAACTCGCGGCGCTGACCGGCCTCGGGGTCAGCACTATTCAGCGCTTCGAGAACGGCGACAGATCGCCGGACATGCAGCAGCTGCACGCGTTGTGCACCGCACTGGACATTCCGATGCGGGAGTTCGTGGCGCTCGCGCTGCGCGACGTCGAACGCCCCGCGGAGTAACGCACACAACCGAACATCACCCACACTGCCGTCACCACCGGGTCGCGGCGGTGCGAAAGCTATTGCGCGGGACAGTGAGTCGAAAAGACGATCGGCGAACTGATGCGGCGCGACACTGCACGCCCTGACATCGGCGCACGCCGTGTGAGAAGACCGCGCAGGCACCCTTTACTGCCGCTTAGAGCGCTTGCGAGTGCGAATGCACGAGGCCGCGCGGCGAAAACGCTTATGCGCAGCGCGGATCGGCACCGCCGTCGGCCACCACCACGGTGTCGTCGACGATCACTCCGGTGGCCGCCTCGGCGTACTGCAGCACCGCTTCGACCGGATCTACGCCCATCACCCACGCCGCGAGCACGACGTCACACAATGTGCCCTTGCCCTGCACAACCCGCCGGGCGACTTCATCCCCGATAGCCGTACCCAGCGTGACTGCGGCGTTGTTTCCCCGCCCTGCCGCAAACGGTCTGACTGAGTCGATCTGGTCCACGACTGTTATCCCCTTCACTTCGCTCAACCTTGAGCCCCACTCCGAGACAGAACCGGACTGGCGTCCCGGAATCTGGCGTAGTTATATCCCATTCGCCGGGGGGTCGCCCACCAAAGTCGCCCTGCCGCAGAATGATTCGTGGCTCGCCGAGCTAACCAGCGGCGCGCTGTGAGATAGCCGGAAGTTGGCTCGAGCCGCACACCAGCGGCCGGAAGGCGGCGGCGTGCGGCTCGTCGGCGGGGACGGGCGTTGCCCAGGAGTTGTTGCGGTCACTCACATTTCACGACGGGGATCGGATCGTATTTGACCGTCCGGGTCGTCCGGGAGACCTCGCGGCCGGAGCGCCGGTCGGTGATGATGCGGGTGTCGGAGATGGTGAAGCCGGGGGCGCCCTCGGAGGCGATGCAGTCCTTGCCCTTCGGGAGCTTGATGGTGGTCGGCTCGGTCGGCTTGGTCTTCTCACCGGTCACCGATTCGACGTTCAGGGTCTTGGTGCCCCAGAGCCGAACGGTCACTTCGGAATCGGTGGTGACGGCCTCGATGAAGACGCCGTGCGGGGTGTTGTTGCGGAAGCGCAGGTCGATCGCGCCGTCGAAGACGGTCGCCTCGCGCGCGGCCGGGTAGCGGGAGATGTAGTAGCTGTGCTCGGTGTGGCCCGCGTCTTCCATACCCGCGAAGTACGCGGCGTTGTAGAGGGTGGTGGCGAACTGGCTGATGCCGCCGCCGACGGCGGTGCTCGGCCTGCCGTGATCGATGATGCCGGACTCCACGTAGCCCTCGGCGGTACCGCGCGGACCGGTGAAGTCGTTGAGCGAGAAGGTATCTCCCGGCTTCACCACCGCGCCGTTCACCTTCCTGGCAACCACCTTGATGTTCACTCCGGACGGGCCACTGAAGCCGTTGGTGGTGAACGTGCCCATGGTCTCGACCACGCCGAGCCCCTGGGCCGCCTCGGTGGTCAGCTTCGGCTCCACTTTTTCGTAGATCGCCTGGCCGGTCCGCTCCTGCGGCGCGGCGAGCAGCGCGGCGAACTGCTCGAAGGTCTTCGGCCAGTTGATTTTGTCACCGACGACGGCGGGCACGACGGTGGGTTTGCCGCCGGTGAGTGCGAACGTCGCGTCCTTCGCCTCGATCTCCGAGGGCGCGAGTTGCGGCGCCAGCAAACCGACCGCGACGTTTTGATCGACGGCCATGGCGAGCCCGCCCTGACCGTCGGGCGCGAAGGACAGCACCGACGCGATCTGCTCGGGATCGAGCTTGGCCGACCCGCCCTTGCCCGCGAAGACGATCGGCGCACGCACCGCGGGCTCGGCCACCTCGCGCAGGGCTTGGTCGACCGCGTCCGGGCGGACGGTGAGCGGTGCGGGGTGCACCGGGAGGTCCAGCGCGGCACCGGTGATCCACTTGTCGATCAGGTCGGTGCGTGCGGCCGGGGTGTCCAGCACGCGGCCGGGGACCGGGGCGACCGCGACCGGCCGCGCTTTGTCGAAGGCGATGGTGCCTTCGACCGAGGGTCTGTCGTGCACCCGTAGCGCCGTGAGTTGGCGATCCAGCGCGACGTCGTCGACGGCGCTGGCCACCGCGACATCGCGGGTGGTGAAGAACGAGGTGAGCCGGGTGATCGGGTCGAGCGGCTGCTTGCCGATGCGGGCCCAGGTGCCGTCCCAGTCGACGGTCAGTCCCGCGGCGGCGGGGACGAGCCTGGTCTGCACGTCGCCGATGCGCAGCGGTAGTTCCCGGTCGGCGCGCGGTGCGAGCTCGGCGCGCAACTTCGCGTCTGCGGCCTCGGTGTCCAGGCCACCGACATCGACGCCCGCTACGACAGTGCCGCGCGGCACCTCACCCGAGGACAGCACCAGATCGACCGCGTAGGCGAGGCCGGTCACCGCGAGTACCGCGCCGACCGCGAGGCCGGCCCGCTTCAGCACGGTGCGATTCAGCCGCTGCGCCGGGGGACCGGAGATGGGTCGACGGATCGGTGGCGCCGGCCGCTCGCCCGGCTGCGCCCGATGGGTGGCGCGCCTGGTCGGGGTGACGTGTAGTGGTTCGGTGGGTGCGGAGTCGCCGCCCCACTCCTGGGGCTGCTGTGCCCCATTGGCCTGGGCCGATTCGAGCAGCTGGCGTAAACCGACCTCGCCCGCCGGTTGTTGGCCGCGGCGTCCGGTGCTCGACTGGCTCGTCACGAACCGTCCTCCCCGTTCGGTTGAGTTGGGACTCGCTGGGTGCGAGTCTCCGCCAACGATAGTGCGCCCCAGCGACAACGTCAGGTGAGCACTGATCTACAGCTAATTCCTTGCAAAGAACCCGGTGGGCCACGCAAAGGGCCCCGCGCAGTTGCCGGGTCGGGGGTCTGGCAACTACGCGGAGCCGATCTGATTATCGGTGCGGCGCACCGTGCGTTACACAGCCGGACGGACCAGGATCGGATCGAGGCGGGACAATCGAGGACGAACGAGTGTCCGGCCACCGCACACACGAGGAGAGGGATGGCATGCAGCTGGGAATGATCGGCCTCGGACGAATGGGCGCCAATATCGTGCGCCGCATCGTCAAGGACGGGCACACCGCCGTCGGCTACGAACGTCGTCCGCACCAGATCGACGTGCTGCGCCAGGAGCTGGGTGACGACTTCCAGGGCAGCACCGACCTCGCCGAATTCGTGCGCACCTTGGAGACGCCGCGGGTGGTGTGGGTAATGATCCCGGCGGGCGCCACCGGCGCCGTCATCGACCAGGTGGCCGAGCTGCTCGAGCCCGGCGACATCATCATCGACGGGGGCAACAGTCGCTACCACGAGGACATCAAGCGGGCCGAGCAGTTGCAGCCCAAGGGCATCCATTATGTGGACATCGGCACCTCGGGCGGCGTTTTCGGTCTGCAACGCGGCTTCTGCCTGATGATCGGCGGCGAGGCCGAACCGGTGAAGTATCTCGACCCGCTGCTGAAATCCATCGCACCCGGCGTCGAGGCGGCCGAGCGGACGCCGGGACGCACCGGCGAGCCGTCGATGGCCGAGCAGGGCTACCTGCACTGCGGCCCGGCCGGCGCGGGACACTTCGTCAAGATGGTGCACAACGGCATCGAGTACGGCGCGATGGCCGCGTACGCGGAGGGCCTGAACATCCTGCACCGGGCCAATTACGGCGCCGAGCACGACGGCGAGTTCTCCGCCGAGGAGACCCCGCTCGAGCACCCGGAGTACTACCGCTACGCCATCGATGTGCCCGAGGTGACCGAGGTGTGGCGGCGCGGCTCGGTGGTCGCCTCCTGGTTGCTGGACCTCACCGCGAGCGCGCTGCACGCCGATCCGAACCTCGATTCCTACAGCGGCCGGGTCTCCGATTCCGGCGAGGGCCGGTGGACGATCGACGCCGCCATCGACACCGGTGTTCCGGTGCCGGTGCTCGCGGCCGCCCTGTTCCAGCGGTTCTCCTCGCGCGGCGAAGCGCTCTACGCGGACAAGATGCTCTCGGCCATGCGCAAAGCGTTCGGCGGGCACAACGAGCTACCCGGGGCGTAACGCACGAACGCGGCTCCCGCGGTATGCGGGAGCCGCGCTCAGCGGATCAGAAGCCTGCGGCCTGCGCCAGCAGCTTGGCAACGGCCAGCGGGCCGAACCAGAACAGATAATTGATGCCGTAGAGAAATGCCATGACCGGCAAGTCCTTTCAGTCGAAGTTGCGGTCGATCCAGTCGATCGTCTGCATGCCGAACAGATCGGTGCCCCAGCCGTAGAGGTCGGTGAGCATGCGGACCATGCTGCAGTCGGTCGGCTGATAGGTCACCTCGGTGCCGCCTGCCCGATAGATGTCGGCCAGCTCACGGGAGTCCTTGGCGGGTACCAGCGACATGAGCGAGTCGTCGGCGGCGCAGGAGGTGATGGCCACCTTCGCCTTCGGCGTGCCGGAGCGGCCGAGGATGTTGTCCTCGAACGCGCGCTGGAACGCCGGTTCGTCGGCGGGGCTGAGCCCGGAGTTGAACAGGGTGTTCAGCGGCAGGAACGGCAGCCCGAAGTAGGCAGGCGTCTGGCACTGGGTGCGGAAGGCGTTCGCCAGCCCGACGCCCGCCGGGTTGAGCTTCGCGTTCACCTCCATCTCCGGGTACGCGGGCTCCAGGCCGAGCAGGGTGGCCAGTGCGAAGCCGGAGCCGACCGAGCCGTCGGCGACCCGCATGAAGTTGCGCGGGTTGACCACCATCCCCTCCAGCACAGCCGATTTCACGTCGAGTTCCGGCGCGTATGTGGGCTGCAGCTCGGCCGAGAAGCCCGCGCCGACCCCGCCGCCCGCGATGCCGAACAGCGCGATCTGTGCCTGCGGATCGAGTCCGGCCTCGCGATGGGCCAAAGCCGCACGGACACCGTCGAGTTGGGCGTGCGCGGCGAACTTGCCCGCGAAGACGCCGTGCGGCTTGCGATCTCCGTCGTTGCCGACATCGGAGATCATCACCGCGTAGCCCTTGTCGAACATCAGCGCCAGCGGGCCGAGCGCCGACCAGGACGAGCCGTCCAGCGGGTCGCCGCCGGTCCACTGGGTGCTGGGGTGACAGGACCAGCCGACGCTGTCGTTGGCCTCCTGATAGGAGATCAGCTTCTTCTCGCCGACGGGCACACCGTGATTCGGAATCATCAGGATGCCGGTGCTGATCATCGGGGTGACACCGTCGATGCCGGTGGTCACGTACATCAGCTTGTACGCCTCGACATCGGGCGGCGTGATGCCCAGGAACATCACGTCGACCTTCTTGGCCTTCAACAGCGTTCCCGGCTGCTCGGCACCGGTCAGCGGCAGCTCTTGGTAGAACGGGTCGTTGGCGAGCAATGCCTGGAACGCCTGATCCGGCGGAACCGGCTGCGCGCCTTGGATCTGGCCGACGACGAATCCGTTGAAGACGCGGTCCAGTCCGGGCGTCGGCATCTCCGTCTGCGCCGCGGCGGTCGCCGCGGTGAGTACCAACGAAGCGGCCGTCGCAACGGCCACGGTGAAGCGTTTCATCTAGCGCACCGCCATCGTGTCGATCGGGGTTACCTGAATCTGCCTGGCCGCGGAGTCGAGCAGCTGCGGAATGTTCAGCAGCGGGCGATGCGACTCCATCTGGATCTCATAGGGCGTACGCATCACGGCTTCCAATGCGGGCCAGTTGTTCTCGACCTGGAACTTGTACTTGGGCAGCAGCTCCGAGTTGATGTAATCCCAGCGCGGGCCGAACTCCGACCAATTCCATTCCGGCAGGGGCAGGGTCAGCAGCGCGGGCCGGCCATCGGCCATGGTGAACGGGATTCGCACCGGATGGAACTCCCGCGGCGGGGCCACGCCCGCGACCGACGGTGAGCCCGCGGCACCGCTGGCGTAGGTGATCGCCTCGCCGACGCTGCCCTTGTAGCCGCGTGCCTCGTCCCACTGCGCCCCGATCACCCACTCCTGTTCCCGGCGAAGCAAAGTTCCGTTGCCCGAGGCGATCCGGTCGTAGTCACCGGAGGCCACCCCGCGCCAAGCTTCCATGATGTCAGCACCGAACAACCCGGCCGCCTGGAACTCCTCCAGCGCGGGCAGGCCCTCGGTGACGTAGGCCTCGTGCATGGGCATCAGGTCCGAGAAGATGTTCTTCTGCATCACCAGGATCAATCCGATGAGGTAGCGCAGGTCTTCCGGGGTGATCTGGGAGCCCGCCTCGGCCAGCGCCATCAGCCCGCGCGGCAGTTGGGCGACCGCTTGCGGTCCGGCCGCCTGGTCGACCGCAGCGATGATGCCGCGCGCGGACTCGGAGAGGCCGGGCAGACCGTAGAGGTTGCCCATCAGCTCGAAATCGAGCAGCCCACCGCCGAAGTCGGCGCCGACCTGCCCGCCCATCCCCGCCCACTGCAGCTCGCGATGGTTCAGCTGCAGGTCTTCGTAGTAGCGATAAGACCTGATCAGGTTGTTGCGGTTGGCCTCGACGCCCGCGCGCGGATCCCAGGAACGCAGGTCGATGCCCGCCTTGTTCGTCGCGGCGACGAGCCAGTACTGATAGAGCAGGGCGGCATACCGGGTGGGCGCGACGCCTTGGCCGCGCGCCTCATCCAGTAGCCCGCGCAGCTCGGCCGCGTCGTAGGGCAGTTCGGGGTTGACGCCGCCGGGGCTCGACGCGGCATCCCGGTTCACCAGCGGCAGATCCAGGTAGCGGTCCACCTCGCCCGCCGCTGTGGCCGGGGCCGTTGCCGCGAGTCCGAGACCGACCGCGGCCGCCAGCGCCAGTGCGGTGGCGCGCAGCGCTATACCGATTCGCATCAGCTGTTCAGCCTTCCTCTCTGCTAGCTCGATTCGAGTTATTCGTTAAGCCGAAGAGATGTCCTGCCGGTAGCTGCCTGTCGATCGGGCGGTGGTATAACGCCATCTCGATTAACAAGCACCGGTAGCACAGTAGGTGACGTGCAGGTAAACACAGAGATCAGCCCCGTCGCAAGGCGCGATATGACAAATGGTCAGCAACCGAAGAAGACCTGTAACACGAAAGTTGCGAGCTAGTAGCTACTAACGCGGGCGTGCAACGCAGCAAATAGGAGCAAAAAGACGATCGGTACCGAATGAGATAACTCACAGCAACGACGAGCAGGCCGTGAGCCCCGTGGGGACTACCCGAAACCCACCGTCTCAGACAGAATGGGTCGGACAGCTACGTCCACGGACCGCGATCGGCGCGGCCCGGATAGTGGGGTGAATCCATGGCCGAGAAGCATGTGGTCCACAACGGCGAGGTCGACCTCGCCGTCTATGAACAAGGCAATCCGGACGGGCCGACGATCCTGCTGCTGCACGGCTGGCCGGACTCCCATCACCTGTGGGACAACGTCGCGCCCGAGCTCACCGAGCGGTTCCGGGTGCTGAGCGTGGACAATCGCGGACACGGCGAATCGTCCAACCCGCCGGGCACAGCGGCCATTTCGACCACGACGCTGGCCTCGGACTACGTCGCGGTGATCGAAGCACTCGGCGGCGACGAGCCGGTGCACGTGCTCGCACACGACTGGGGCAGCATCGCCACCTGGGAAATCGTCTGCCGCCCCGACGCGCAACGCTTGATCGCCTCGTTCACCTCGGTCTCCGGGCCGAGCATCGCGCACGTGAGCAAGTGGGCACGCAGCCGCCTCGCCAGGCCGACACCGCGCAATATCGCGCTGCCACTGGCCCAGCTCGGTTCCTTCGCCTACTCGACCTTCCTCGCGCTGCCGGTACTGCCGCAGGCCGCGATCAAGGTGGTAATGAGCGAACAGCGGTGGCGCGCCATGCTTTCCGCCACCGAAGGCGCGCGGCCGGAGCAGATACACCTCGCGCCGACCTTCAAGCAGGACATGGCGAACGGGCTGCGCATCTACCGGTCCACGTTGGCCGCGAATCCGCTGCGGGACCGCGACGAATTCACCACGGTCCCTACGCAGATCATCGTAGGCACCCGCGATCCCGCAGTGCGGCAGTCGAGTTACGCCGACGAGGACCGGTGGGCCGACCAGGTCTGGCTGCGCGTGGTGAAAGGCGGGCACTGGCTGCCGTTCTCGCACCCGCAGCTGCTCGCCTCGGCCGCCGTGGAGCTGATCGACGCGGTATCCGGTGCGCCGCAAACCCGAACCCTCCGCCGGGCGCGGATGGGGTTGTCGCGCAAGCTGTTCGAGGATCAACTGGTCGTGATCACCGGCGGCGGCAGCGGGATCGGCCGGGCGACCGCGCTGGCCTTCGCGCGCGAAGGCGCCGAGATCGTGGTGTCCGACATCAACGGGATCGCGGCGGAGGCGACCGTGGCGCTGATCGCGCAGGCGGGTGGTACCGGCTACTCCTACGAGCTGGACGTTTCCGACGAGTCGGCGGTGCGCAAGCATGCCGACGGCGTGATCGGCGAGCACGGCGTGCCCGACATCCTGATCAACAACGCGGGCATCGGACAGGCCGGAAAATTCCTCGACACCTCCTCGGCCGATTTCGACCGGGTACTCGCGGTCAACCTGCACGGCGTCGTCAACGGCTGTCGTGCCTTCGCGGGCCCGATGGTCGAGCGCGGACTCGGCGGGCACATCGTCAATCTGTCCAGCATGGCCGCCTACACCCCGCAGCAGGCCTTCTCGGCGTACTCCACCAGCAAAGCCGCGGCGTTCATGTTCTCCGACTGCCTACGCACCGAATTGGCAAGCAGCGGCATCGGGGTCAGCACCATCTGCCCCGGCATCGTGCACACCGACATCGTCCGCAACACCCACATGTCCGGGGTCTCGGCCGAGGAGGAGCAGCGCAGACAGCAGCTCTACGACCGGCTGTACCGGTTGCGCGGTTACGGGCCGGAGAAGGTCGCGGCGCAGATCCTGCGGGCGGTGCGGAAAAACAAGGACGTCGTTCCGGTGACCCCGGAAGCCAGGGTGCAGTACGTCTTCGGCCGCTTCGCACCGGGCGTGGTCCGATTCGCCGCGGCCCGCGGCAGTTTGGTGCGCTGACCGAAAAAGGTGGCACCCGAGGACCGGGTGCCACCTTCTGTCAGTTGTTTGCCGGCGCTATCGCTCGATGATGGCGACGACGCCCTGTCCACCGGCGGCACAGATGGAGATCAGCGCGCGGCCGGATCCCTTCTCCGCCAGCATCTTCGCGGTCGAGGCGACGATGCGGCCACCGGTCGCGGCGAACGGGTGACCCGCCGCCAGCGAAGAACCGTTGACGTTCAGCTTGCTGCGGTCGATCGAGCCGAGCGCACCGTCCAGGCCGAGGCGCTCCTTGCAGTACGCGTCGGACTCCCACGCGGTGAGCGTGGCGAGCACCACCGAGGCGAACGCCTCGTGGATCTCGTAGTAGTCGAAGTCCTGCAGGGTCAGGCCGTTTCGGGCGAGCATCCGCGGTACCGCGTAGGTGGGGGCCATCAGCAGGCCATCCGGGCCGTGGATGTAATCGACCGCCGCGACCTCGCTGTCGACCAGGTGGGCGAGCACCGGCAGGTTGCGCTCGGTGGCCCATTCCTCGCTGGACAGCAGCACCGTGGAGGCGCCGTCGGTCAGCGGGGTGGAGTTGCCCGCGGTCATGGTGGCGTCACCGGCCTTGACACCGAACACCGGCTTGAGTGTGGCCAGCTTCTCGACGGTCGAGCCGGGACGCAGGTTGTCGTCGCGAGTCAGCCCGAGGAACGGGGTGACCAGGTCGTCGAAGAAACCGCGATCGTAGGCGGCGGCCATGTTCTTGTGCGACAGGTAGGCCAGCTCGTCCTGCGCCTCGCGCGGGACGGCGAATTCCTTGGCGGTGATGGCGGCGTGCTCACCCATGGACAGGCCGGTGCGCGGCTCGGCGTTGCGCGGGATCTCGATGCCGAGCATGCCCGGACGCAGCTGGCCGACCAGCTTGAGCCGGTCCTTGTTGGTCTTGGCACGGTTGGCGTCGAGCATCCATTCGCGCATGCCCTCGCTGACGCCGATCGGCGCGTCCGAGGTGGTGTCGGTACCGCCGCCGACGCCGGCCTCGATGCGGCCTTGGGCAATCGCGTCACCCACGGTGACGACGGCCTGGAGACCGGTGCCGCAGGCCAGCTGCAGATCGTGGGCCGGGGTGTAGGGGCTGAGCTTGCTGCCGAGCACGCTCTCGCGGATCATGCCGTGCTCGCCGACCCGCTTCAGGACGGCGCCGCCGACCACCATGCCGAGCCGCTCGCCCTGTAGGCCGAAGCGGCTGACCAGGCCGTCCAGCGCGGCGGTGAACATGTCCTGGTTGGAGGCGTGCGCGTACGCCTTGTCGGAGCGAGCGAACGGAATCCGGTTGCCGCCCACGATCGCGACCGGGCGGGTGGTCTTACCGGTCTTGGCGGTGCTCTTCGCCGAACGGGATTTGGTTGTCACTCGAGTCTCCAGGTCTCGTTGGGGATGTTCGGCGCTCCGGAGTCCGCGTGGAAATCTCCACAGATCGGCGCCCCGTCGCGATTGGTTTACATTAAACTTACTCTGGAGTAAGTTTGTTGTCGACACCGTACCCCGCAAATGTGTGCCAGCGGTCCACTGCCGGGTACCACCAGACCCGAGAACTGAACATCGCGGCGTGAGCGAGAGTCGGTGGCGGGGTAGCTTGCGTAACCTCGCCAGGGACCGTGCACGCCGCCTGTCAACACAGAAAAGGTAGGAACAGTGGCAGCCAGCAAGAGTAAGGGTGCTCCCAACCTCTACGGATCGTTCGTCCACTCGGCCCCCGGTCAGTTCCTGGCGAGCAAGCTGGGACTGCCGCAGCCGGAGAATCTGCGCCGCTACAAGCAGGGCGAGCCCGCCCTGCCCGGCCCCGTGCTGCTCGGCGGTAAGGGCCGAGTCGCTGAGCCGGTGCGCGCCCTGCTGTCGGACTACACCTTCGTCGACGCGCCCAGCGCGGGAACCAAGCTCGGCGCGCTGGTGTTCGACGCGACCGGCATTGGTTCCATCGAAGACCTGTCCCAGCTCTACGAATTCTTCCAGCCCGCCATGCGCACCATCGCCGCGTCCGGGCGCATCGTCGTCATCGGCACCACCCCCGAGCTGACGTCGAGCGTGGACGAGCAGATCGCGCAGCGCGCCCTCGAAGGCTTCACCCGCTCGGTGGCCAAGGAGCTGCTGCGCGGCGCCACCGCCCAGCTGGTGTACCTGCACCCGGAGGCCGCCGCTGGCGCGTCCGGCCTGGAGTCGACGCTGCGCTTCCTGCTCTCGGCCAAGTCGGCGTTCGTCGACGGCCAGGTCATCCGGGTCGGCAAGGACGACGCCACCCCGCCGACCAGCTGGGACCGCCCGCTCGAGGGCAAGGTCGCCGTGGTCACCGGCGCCGCGCGGGGCATCGGCGCAACCATCGCCGAGGTGTTCGCCCGCGACGGCGCGACGGTGATCGTCGCGGACATCCCGGCCGCCGGTGAGGCGCTGTCGCAGACCGCGAACAAGGTCGGTGGCACCGCGCTGGCGCTGGACGTGACCGCGCCCGACGCCGCGGAGAAGCTGGCCGAGTTCGCCACCGAGCGCTTCGGCGGCATCGACATCGTGGTGCACAACGCGGGCATCACCAGGGACAAGCTGCTCGCCAACATGGACGACGGCCGGTGGAACTCGGTGCTCAACGTCAATCTCGCGGCGCCGCACCGGATCACCGAGGGCCTGGTCGCCCGTGGCGCGCTGAAGGAGGGCGGCCGGGTGATCGACGTGTCCTCCATCGCGGGCATCGCGGGCAACCGTGGCCAGACCAACTACGGCACCTCCAAGGCCGGTGTCATCGGCATGGTCGACGCCGAGGCGCCGAAGCTGGCGGAGAAGGGCATCACCATCAACGCGGTGGCGCCCGGCTTCATCGAGACCGCGATGACCGCCGCCATCCCGCTGACCACCCGCGAGGCGGGCAGGCTGATGAGCTCGCTGCTGCAAGGCGGGCAGACCGTCGACGTCGCCGAGACCATCGCCTACTTCGCCAGCCCGGCGTCGAACGCGGTGACCGGCAACGTGGTTCGCGTCTGTGGTCAGAGCCTGATCGGAGCATGATGACCGAACTGATCTCGCTCACCGAAACCCCCAAGAACGGCCCGCTGTATCTGAAGGCCGCGCTGGGAGCGGTTCCGCTGCCGCTGGTTTCGGCGCGGAAGTCGACGCTGCCGGATCGGGCGAGCAAGCTCGACGGCCTGCAGGTCGATCCGGATCATCTGGCCGCGTACTGCCGGGCCACCGGGCTGCGGTTCGGCGATGCGCTGCCGCTGACCTACCCGTTCATCCTCACCTTCCCGATCGTGATGCAACTCGTTGTGCAGCGCGACTTTCCGTTCGTCGCGGTCGGTGCGGTGCACGCGGAGAACGTGATCGAGCGGACCCGCGACATCTCGGTGAGCGAACCGCTGGATATCAAGGCGCACATCGAGAATCTGCGGGAGCACCCGAAGGGGCTGCTGGTGGACGCGGTCACCGAGATCAGCGTCGGCCGCGAGCTGGTGTGGCGGCAGGTCACCACCTTCCTGCACCAGCAGCGCACCTCGCTCTCGGGCGGGCCGAAGCCGGAGCCCAAGCCGGAAGAGGTGCCGCCGCCGCCGCTGCGCACCTGGCGGGTCGATCAGAAGACGATCAACCAGTACGCCGCGGCCTCGGGTGATCACAACCCGATCCACACCTCGGCGTTGGGCGCCAAGGCTTTCGGGTTCCCGAAGCCGATCGCGCACGGCATGTGGTCGGCCGCGCACCTGCTCGGCACGATCGAGGGCCGGGTACCGGGCAAGACCACCTACTCGGTGAAGTTCGGCAAGCCGATCTTCCTGCCGTCGACGGTGAACGTGTATGCGGATCAGGTGGCGGGCGGCTGGGATCTGGCCGTGCTGAACCCGAAGAAGGGGTTCCCGCACCTCACCGCGACGCTGCGCTGAGATTCGAGAAACAGTGGAGCCGCGCCTCTTTCACGGGAGGTGCGGCTCCGCTCGTTCAATGACCTCGCGACGCGAGGTCGTCAGCAGTCGCAGCCGCAGCAATCGCAATGACAGCAGTCGCCGCAATCGCCGTTGCAGTCCTTGAGCCAAGCGTCCTTGCGTTCGCCGGTGCACGGCTGGGTGTGCTCGGCACAGCAGGCGTACCCGGTGCAGTACCCGCCGAGGATGAGGGCCAGCGACTCGCCGATACCCGGACGACGATGCCGGGTGCGCCGCGCGCTCAGCTGCACGTCGGTGCTGTCGTGCGAGATCCCGCAGCTGTGGCCGGCTACCGTGCCGATTCCTCGGCCGAGTCGGCGCAGCACACCGGCCAGTGGGTCGAGCAGCATCCAGCGCACCGTGGGGATGGTGTCCAGCTCGGCTTCCGCTACTGCTTCGCGCAGCCGTGAATCCGATTCCCGCAGTAGGTCGTACGCCTGCGGCATGGACGTTCCGGTGGCGGCGAGCGGATTGAACCGGCCGCGGGCCAGGTCCTGCTCGTAGTCCTGCACGGCATCGGCCAGGTGCGCGATTCGCCCGAATTGCCAACCGGCGGCGCGCAATGCGTCGACGTTGGCCGGGCGCTCCGCCAAAACCGCTGTGTGCGCGAAGAACTCGGACGCGCAGAGCTGGGTCGGCTCGGTCAGTCGCGCCAACGAATCCGTCCCACCGGCGGTCGCCGCCTGCTCCAATCCCGTCTGTGCGCTCAACGCGGCGACGAGGGGTTCGACATCCAACCCGATGCGCTCAGCGCTCAGCCGCGCCTGTCCGGCCCAGCGACTCGCCGCCTTCGCCATCGGCGTGCGGGCCAGGGCGGACGCGTCGCCGTCGTCCACGTGGTCGCGGACCTTGGCCGACGCCAGCAGCAGTGACGCCGTCGTGGCCAGTCGCACGCCCGGCGAATTCGCGGCCGCGACCGACGCGCGTTGCATGCCGCGCAGGGCACACCGCCCCGCCGTGGTGCGCTCGACCGCGCCGGCGGACTGCGCCTCGGTGAGCATGCTCAGCACAATCGCATCGACATTTGTTGTGGCACGGGCCAATTGCCCGTGCTCGTCCCGTAACCCCAGACACAGTCCGCACATATGTGTGCGCCACTCGGCCGCATCGATGCCGTACTTAGCCGCGCCGTGCGCACACGGCCTGAGCAACCCGAATAATTCCGCCCCGTTCTCCCCGGCCCGTTCCGCGCAGAGCCGGTCTGTACTTGTTGATCACCGCACTCTGGCAGGCCGTTAACGGCACGGCAACCGGTACCCGCCACTTCCTCCACAGTGGCGAGCCGGAGTTACTCCGCCTTTTTGCGCCCGGCCAGACCGCGCCACGCGAGATCGTCGAGCAGGTCGACCGCCTCGGCCACCTCGATCCGGCCGCTGGCCACCCGGTCCGCGATGGCCTCGCCCGCGCCGATCACGGCGGCCGCGACGATGTCGAAGTTGGTGCCGGGCTCGGGGTGTTTGGCGCTGGATTCCAGCAGCTTGGCGGTCAATTCGATGACGCGCTCGCGAGCGTTCTCGATCTCCGAGGCGAACGCCTGCTGACCGATCGCCTGCCGATAGAGCACCTGCCAGGAGCGCCGGTTGCGGTCCACGAAGCCGAGGAAGCCCTCCAGCGCGACCCGCACCTGCTCGTGCGGGGTCAGCTGGGGGTTTCCTGCGGGCACCACCGATTCGATGAAGCGCAGACCCTCGCGCTGGATGCAGGCGCGGAACAGTTCGTCCTTGGAGCCGTAGTACAGGTACAGCATCGGCTTCGATATCTTGGCCTCGGCGGCGATGGCATCCATCGACGTATCGTGGAAGCCTTTCCGCGAGAACACCTCGACCGCGGCATCGAGCATCTGCTGCTCACGAACCGCTCGAGGAAGTCGCTTCGTTCCGCCCGCCATCCACTCTCCTACCGCACGGTGAAGTTCATATATTACTCCAAGGTAAGTTCCGCGGGTCGCATTTGCTCATCAGTCGCGGGAACAGTGCCTCAGCAGCGCGGCAGCGCTCCCTTGAACGCCGCCATCCGCAGCACCGACGCGTCCACCTGCGCGGCGGGCAAGCGGCCCGTGGCCACCGCCTGCTCGAGCTGATCGAGCACGCTGGGCACCGCGTCGGTGGTGATCCAGAGCGCGTTGTCCGCGCCGGCGACCAGCGCGGCCTCCACCGCGTCCGCGATGGACAGCCGGTTGGTGATCGCGGCCATGCCGCCCAGGTCATCGGTGAAGATCGGCCCCTGGAACGGGGCGGCGCCGTAACCGCGACCCTCCCGCAGCAGCGTCATCACCTGCGGGCTGATGCTCGCGGGCACGTCAGGGGTGGTGAGGCCGGGGACGTCGAGGTGACCGACCATCACGCCCGCGCCGGAACCGATCAGCGCGCGGAACGGGACGAGATCGACGGTCTGCATGCTCTCCAGCGGCGGCGTGCGGACCGCGCCGCGGTGCGAATCGCCCGAGCCGGACCCGTGGCCGGGGAAGTGCTTGAGCACGGTGCCCACGCCGACCTCACGCATGGCGCGGATATAGGCGTCGGCGTAGCGGGTGACCACGGCGGGATCGTCGGAGAACGAGCGGTCGCCGATGACGGAATCGGCGGGCTGGGCGCTCACATCGACATCGGGGGCGAAGTTCACCGTCACACCGAGGTCCTTCAGCGCGCGGCCCCTGGTCAGGGTGGCGTCGTGGAACTGTTCGGCGGTCATCGCGTCGACGGTGGCCCTGGCCGAGGGCGCGGCGCCGATCAGGTTCTTCACCCGGGAGACGCGGCCGCCTTCTTCGTCGATGGTCACCATGAGCGGCACCTTGGCGGACTGCTTGATCTGTTCGAGCCTGCCGTCGCTCAGCAGCGTGAGGTCGGTCCAGCCGCCGACGAAGATCCCGCCGACCTGTTCGGTGCCCACCACATTCGCGGCGTCGTCGGCGCCGGTGACGCCGACGGTCAACAGCTGCGCCAGCTTCTGCCGCAGCGTGAACTGACCGAGATAGCCGGCCGTACAATCCGGCTTCGCGGATGTTGTTGCCTGCGTGGACGATTCGGACGTCGACTCGGGCGCCGCCGCTTGCGACGGCGTCGGGTCGGCGCCACCGCCGGACGAGCAGGCGGTCGCGACGGCGGCCAGCACGGCGAGCACGAGCAGGGGCGTCTTCCGCATGGAAGTAAACCGTACTGATCCCGCGCGCCAGCAAGTAGGCCGGGCTCGGCCAGGGTAGCCTTGTTCAATAGCCGTGAGTCTCCCACCAGGAGGTCATCGTGCCCTGCGATCTGATGCTCATTGCCTACGATGGGTCCGAGAACGCCAAGCGGGCCATCGAATACGCCGGGCGGTTCCTCAGTGCGAACAGAGCGATCGTGCTTACCGCGTGGGAGCCGATGGTGCGCCAAGCCGCCCGCCTGTCCGGGTTGTCCGGGGTGATGCAGCCGGAATGGGTGCCCGACGACGAGATCGAGGACGTCGCCTACGTCGACGCCCGCACCATCAACACCGAGGGTGTCCGGCTGGCCAAACTCGCCGGGCTCAACGCCGAGGCGCGCACCGCCGAATGCACGACGACCATCTGGAATGCCATCGTCGAATGCGCCGACGACCTGGACGTCGACATCATCGTCGCGGGCACCCGGGGCGCCACCGGCATTCGCGCACTGATGCACAGCAGCGTCGCCGACGCGGTCCTCAAGCATTGTCACCGCCCGGTCCTGATGGTCCCGCCAGGCAAGGAGCCCGCCGCCAAAACCGGGTAGGTGCGGGTGCAACCGAGCGTTGCTGCTTCGAGGTCGGCGAGCGAAGCGAAGACACAGCCGCGGAGCGCGTCCGAGGTCGCTTCGTGAGGGCGCTCACGGAGCGGGTTTCGGGGGTGGGGGGCGGGGTTAGGGTCGAGGGACTATGGATGGATTCCTGCTTGCTCAGCCGGATGGGGTGGTCCGGACGTCCGGGAGCCGGGTCGCCTTCGACGAGGCCGAGCCCGCGATCGCCGCGCTGCGCGACGGCGCGGCCGAACTGATCGTCGGTGCGTTGCCGTTCGATCCGCGCAGGCCGGCCGCGCTCACGGTGCCTGAACACGTGCGGCACACCGCGGGGCCGTGGCGGCCCGCTGCCCTTCCCGACCTACCCGCCGTCCAGTTCGTGACCGAAATCCCCAGCGCCGCTGAGCATATCGCGCGCGTGACGAAACTCGTTGAGCAGCTGAACGATCCGGTACAACCACTGCGCAAGGTGGTCGCCGCCCGGTCGGTCATGGCCGAGGCGGCCGGCGCATTGGACCCTGAACTAGTCGCCGCTCACTTGCTGACCAGGCATCCACACGCCAATGTGTTCGCCGTCGACCTGTCCCCCGCCGGGCGGGCGGGTGTGACGCTGGTCGGCGCCACGCCCGAGGTATTGATCGCCCGGCACGGCGAAACCGTCACGCTGCGCCCGTTGGCCGGCACGATGCCACGGCTCGCCGACCCTGGTGCCGATGCCGTCCAGGCGCGAGAGCTGCTGTCCAGCACCAAGAATCGCGCCGAGCATGCCTTCGTCATCGCATGGATCCGGGAGAAACTCGGCCCGGTCTGCGCCGAACTGTCCATCCCCGACGGTCCGGAACTGATCAGCACGCCCGAGGTCTGGCACCTCGCCACCCCCATCACCGGGCGGCTGCGCGACCCAGCGACCACCGCGCTCGAGCTGGCGCTGCTGCTGCATCCCACGCCCGCCGTCTGCGGCACCCCGACCGACCTCGCGCTCGACACGATCGCCGATCTGGAGGAGGACCGCGGTTTCTACGGTGGCGCGGTCGGCTGGTGCGACGCGCGCGGTGACGGCTCGTGGGTGGTCGCCATCCGCTGCGCGGAACTGTCGGCCGACGGACGCACCGTGCACGCCTACGCGGGTGGCGGCATCGTCGCGGCCTCGGACCCGAAAGCCGAACTCGACGAAACCACGGCCAAACTCCGCACGCTGCTCGGCGGGCTGCACTGCGCCATCCCCGCACACTGATCCGGCGCGCTCGACCGGGCCGTTGATAGCACCCGGAATCCCCGGTGATCGCCGCCTCAACCGGACTGCCGACCGACAATCGGCGGGCTGAACGCACCGGATACGGTTGCGGGCTGCTAGGTTGACCGGGAATGTGCCTGCATCGATGTATTGGAGTGCCGCAATGAAGTTTGCTGTTCCTGGTGTTGCGAGTGCTGTCGGCGGCGCCGTACTCGGCGTGATCGCGGTGCTCCTCGTCACGGTGGCGGTGCAGCAGAACTCGCGTCCCGACATCGATCGCTCCGGTGACAAGGACTCCTCGTTGCTGAACAACGTCGAGTAC
This sequence comes from Nocardia ninae NBRC 108245, assembly GCF_007990755.1. Classification (GTDB taxonomy): domain Bacteria; phylum Actinomycetota; class Actinomycetes; order Mycobacteriales; family Mycobacteriaceae; genus Nocardia; species Nocardia ninae. The sequence goes on from NZ_BJXA01000025.1 coordinate 103,844, forward strand.
GGCAGTCGCTGAGCCGCTGACCCCCGCTTCACCCACCGACTCGCTCGGACCGGCGGCGCGGCGGCACAACACCGCGCCGCTCGGTAGACGCTGGTTCGCCGGGACGGTGCTCGCGGCGTTCCTGCTGACCTTCCTGCAGGCGCCGGGACGCACGGTCGCCGACACCAAATACGACCTGGCGCAGAACCCGCTGGGTTTCCTCGAACGCGCCAGCCACCTGTGGAGCAGCCAGGCCCCGATGGGCCAGGTGCAGAACCAGGCTTACGGCTACTTCTTCCCGCACGGCGCGTTCTTCTCGCTCGGCCATGTGCTCGGCCTGCCCGCCTGGGCCACCCAGCGCATCTGGTGGGCGCTGCTGCTGATCGCCGGTTTCTGGGGCATCATCCGGCTCTGCGAGACCCTCGGCATCGGCACCCGCGGCTCCCGCATCATCGCCGCGACCGCGTTCGCGCTGTCCCCACGGGTGCTCACCACGCTCGGCTCCATCTCGTCGGAGACGCTGCCGATGATGCTGGCACCGTGGGTGTTGCTGGCGCCGGCGGCGCTGGGCATCCGCTATCGGAATCGACGACGCACGGTCGATCCAGGTGGTGCGCGGCAGGCCTCGGGCGCGATTGGTGGGGCATCCGCGCCCGATTCCGGTTCATCGCCAGGTGATGGCCATGCGCGGGCCGAGACCGGCGTCGGCGCCGATCGGCCGACGGACCGCGGGCGGCGCGGTGGTGCCGAATCGGCGGCCGGTAGCGCGCTGGCACTCGCGCTGATGGGATCGGTCAATGCGGTCGCCACAGTCGCGGCGTTCCTGCCCGCGCTGCTGTGGTGGGCGTCGTATCGGCCGAACAAGCAGTGGTGGCGCTTCACCAGGGCCTGGGTGCCGCTGCTCGTGCTCGCCACGTTCTGGTGGGCGGTGCCGCTGCTGTTGCTCGGCAAGGTGAGCCCACCGTTCCTGGACTACATCGAATCCTCCGGTGTGACAACGCAATGGGCCTCGCTCGCCGAGGTGCTGCGCGGCACGGACAGTTGGACGCCGTTCGTCTCGCCCGAGCGCATCGCGGGCGCGGTGCTGGTCACCCAGCCTGCCGCGGTGCTCGCCACCGGGCTGCTGGCGGCGGCGGGCATGGCCGGACTGGCGATGCGGTCCATGCCGTACCGCGGTCGGCTGACGCTGATCCTGTGCGTCGGGCTGGTCGGCATCTGCGCAGGCTACGTCGGTGAGCTGGGCGGGCCGTTCGCGGAATCGGTGCGGCTGTTCCTGGATTCCGGTGGGGCGCCGCTGCGCAACGTGCACAAGCTGGAGCCGCTGATCCGAATCCCGTTGGTGCTCGGCCTCGCCCAGCTGCTGGCGCGGGTGCCGCTGCCCGCCTCGGTGCCGATGCCGGTGTGGCGCAGCGCGTTCACGCATCCGGAGCGGGATCGTGCCGTCGCGGTGGCCGCGCTGATCCTCACCGCCCTTGCCCTGTCCACCTCGCTGGCCTGGACCGGCAAGCTGGCCCCGCGCGGCGCCTACGACAAGGTGCCCGCATATTGGCAGCAGACGGCGGACTGGTTGCAAGACAACGCTTCCGACACCAGGGCACTGGTAGTGCCCGGTGCACCCTTCGGTAGTCAGGTTTGGGGACTGACGCGCGACGAACCGTTGCAGGCGTTGGCGAGCACGCCGTGGGCGGTCCGCGACGCCGTACCGCTGAACCCGCCGGGCACCATCCGCGCGATGGACTCGGTGCAGCGGCTCATCGCCGACGGCAGACCGTCGAACGGACTCGCGGCGACCCTGGCCGGGCAGGGCATCGGAATCCTGGTGTTGCGCAACGATCTCGATGCCGAGACATCGCGCTCGACCCGGCCGATGCTGGCACACCGGGCGATCGACGGTTCCCCCGGCCTGGCGAAAGTCGCGGAGTTCGGTGCGCCGATCGAATCCGCGGTCATCGCCGAGGATCTCGTCGCGGACGGCGATCTGCGGCCCGCCTACCCGGCGGTCGAGATCTACCGGGTGCAGACGCCTAGGCCGGGCACACCGGCCGATGTGCGCAGCGGAACCGGTGCGCCGCCGTCGTTCCCCGGCGCGTACACGGTGCCGCTCGACGCGTTACCCGTAGTGCAGGGTGGGCCCGAAGTGCTCGAACGACTGCACCGCGACCCGGGCAGCACCGAGACGCCCGCCATGCTGGCCGCCGACGCGAGGCGCGCCGGACTGCCGATCGGACCGTTGACCGTCACCGACACCCCGATGGACCGGGAATCCGACTTCGGTCGCGTCGACAACCACAATTCCGCACTCCGCGCGCCCGACGACGCCCGCCGCACCCACAATCTGGTGCCCGACTACCCGGTGCCCGGCGCCGACCTGGTGCGCGGGGAATGGACGGGCGCGACCGTCACCGCGTCGAGCTCGGCCGCCGACGCCACCCAATTGGGCGGTGCCGCACCGGGCAGCTCCACCGCAGCCGTCGTCGACGGTGATCCGGCCACGGCGTGGATCAGCAACGGTTCCGAACACGCGCTCGGACAATGGCTTCGGCTCGATCTGGACCAACCGATCCGGGTCGGTCAACTGAGCTTCAGCACCAGTGCGGCCGCCATCGGTGACCCGGTGAAGTGGGTCGAGGTGCGCACCGCCAACGGCACCGTGGGTACCCGTATTCCCGAACCCGGTACGCCGGTGTCGGTTTCGCTGCCCGCGGGCAAGACGCAGTGGATCACCATCACTGCCATCCGCACCGAAAACGGCAAGCGCGGTGGGCAGTTCGGCATCAGCGAGATCGCGCTCGACGACTACTCCGTCCGTGACCAACCGGTCCCCGTCGATATCCGGCACCGGACCGTACTGCCGCCGACCCCGGCGGGCGCGCAGATTGAGGCTTGGGATCTCGGGCAGGAATTCCCCGGGCGCAGTGCCTGTTTCGATTCGCCGGACCGCGTGCGCTGCAGCAAGGGTCTCGCGTTGGCGCCCGAGGAACCAGGCAACTTCCAGCGCACGCTGTCGGTGCCCGAACCCATGTCCGTCTCGCCGGAGCTGACCGTCCGGACCCGGCAGGGCCCCGCGCTGGAGGCGCTGCTCACCGACCACGACCGCCCGGTCGCCAGGAGTAAGGCCGACGTCGGGGACCTGCGCGGCGCCGCGTTCGCCGCGACCGACGGCGATCCGCGCACCAGTTGGACCGCCCCCGAGGACTCGGTGCGGGTGCTGACCGGTGCCAAACCCACCCTGACGATCGAACTGCCCGCCCCGACGCTGGTGACCGGACTAGAGCTGACCCCGTCGCTCGGCGGCCTGCCTGCCGCACCCACCTCGGTGGTGGTCAATCTCGGCGACGGTCCGCAGGTGCGTGAGCTGGACAAGAGCACCGCAGGCACGCCGACCCGAATCTCGTTGCACCCCACCGTGACCGATCGCATCGAGCTGAGCATCCGGGACTGGCAGCCCGTCCTGGACAGAACGGCAATGGGTTTCGTACTAGCGCAGCCTGCGGGACTGGCCGAGGTGTCGGTGCTCGGTCCGGACTACCCCGCGCCCGCAGCACTCGACCGGGAGATCACCGTCCCGTGCGAAATCGGCCCGACCATCAACATCGACGGACAACTGCGGCGCACCACCATCACCGCGACCGCGGCTGAACTGCGCTCCGGCGCTCCGGTTCCCGCACGTGTCTGCGCGGATGACGCTTCGCCGCAGCCAGATTCCGGTGCGCTCGGCCTTTCACAGGGTCGCGCCGACGTCACCGTCGGGCCGACCGACCTGTTCTTCGTCGACCGGCTCCGCCTCGAACGCACCGGGCTCGCCGCACCGGCCGCACAGTCGCCCGGCAACCACGTGCTCGTGCTGCCGCTGAGCACCAATGTCGGCTGGCAGGCAACAACTTCCGACGGGAAGACCCTCGAGCCCGTGGTGATCGACGGCTGGCAGCAAGCCTGGCTGCTACCGCCCGGCGCCACCGGTCCCGTCACCGTATCGTTCCCCATCGACCGCTGGTACCGCCTCGGCATCTTCGGTGGACTCCTGCTGCTCCTGCCGCTGATAGCCCTGGCGATTCCGCGGCGCGCCCGTCCCGCGAAACCCGTTGGCACGGATGCCGCACCCGTCTCCGACCCAACCATCCCCAATACGGATGCTGTTGCCCACGTGCCGGATTCCACCCCACGAACCTGGGGCCCTCGTTGGCTCGGCGCAGTCGGCCTCGCGGCAGCAGCAACGCTGATCGCCGGTCCGGTCGGAACCATCCTCACCGCAGTCATTCTCGCCACCGTCCGGTTCTATCCACAGGTTGCACCACGGGCGCTCGTAGTCATCGCAGGAGTCGGCACGGCACTGTCCGCGGCAGCCCTGTCGACCGGCCCATGGCGCGCGTCGGGCGGCTACATGGGCGGCTCGCTGTGGGCGCAACTCCCCGCAGTCCTCGCCGTGATCGCGGTCGGGGTCGCTGCACTGCCGCCGCCTCGGTCATTCGGGCTGCGCCGCAACGGACCTCGTTGATAATGTGACGCCGCGTGAGGGAATGTGCCGAATGCGGTTTCGTCTACGACCTGACCCGCGCGACCGATGTCGCGCCGTTGGCCAGAGAGCACGCCGTGGAGTACGCGGACCTGCTCCTCACCGACTCGCCGAAGTTACGGCGGCGACCCGAACCCGACACCTGGTCGCCGCTCGAGTACGCCTGCCATATGCGGGATGTGCTTCTCGTGCAACGGGAACGCGCGCTGGCCGCCCGGCGCAGCACGACGCCCGACGCCACGCCGATGGGCCGGGACGAGCGCGTCGAGCACGACGGGTACCTCGATCAGAAGCCCTCGGATGTCGGCCGCCAGCTCCGGGACGCGGCGCAACTGTTCGCCAATGTGCTGGAACGACTGAGCGGCGACGACTGGGAGCGGACGCTGATCTACAGCTACCCCGAGCCGCAGGAACGTTCGCTGCGCTGGCTCGCGCTGCACACCCTGCACGAACTCCGGCACCACCTGTTGGACATGCACCGGCAGCTGGATACCTGAGCGCGCCGGGCGATCACGGGGCCGCGAGGCGGTCTTCCTCTTCGACTTCCTTGGCCGGCTTCGCCCGGTCCCGCCTGCGCGCCCACTGCCGCACCGGTTCCTCGATCAGCGCGTAGCTGGCCGCGGCGACGGGCAGGGTCAGCGCGATGGTGAGGATGAGGACGTAGCCGAAGTCGCCGCTGAACGGCAGGATCCCGAACACCGGGAACACCACCCACAGCACCGCGAGATGCCAGAGGAAGATCCCGTAGGACCAGCGCCCGATGGTCGCGGCCACCCGCGATTTCAGCCACCGATGCCCACTACTCGGGTCGCCGAGCACCAGCGGGGCGAGCAGCGCGAAGCCGATGATCGCGCCCAGCGCCATCTTCGCCGCGTACTGCCACGGCTGGGCGTGCGTCAGTCCGGCGGGCCCGCCGATATCGGTGGCGGAGATGAGGAAAGCAATCAGCGCGATGACCCACATCAGCGGTTGATTTCCGGCCAGCCTGCGCCATTTCGATAGCCGTTCGCTACCAAAAGAAAGTTCCGCGAGCACCATTCCCATCGCGAACCAGGGCAGATATCCGGGCAGCCAATTGTCGGAATGGATGGCGTCCGGTGTCGGCACCGGAATGAAGTTCCAACTCAACGACACCGCAGCCAGGCCGAGCAGTACCGGCACCCGCCAGCGAGCGGTGCTGCCGCGCAACCACATCACCGCGAACGCCAGCAACGGCAGCACCAGATAGAAGGCCACCTCGACCGAGAGGCTCCACATCTGCGTCAGCCCATCGGTCAGCGTCAGCGGCACGAACACCTGCAGCAACGCCAGATTCGACACCCAGACACGCAACCCCGCCGTGCCCGCCGCACTCGGCAGCAGCACCAGAACCGCGCACACCACAACCCAATACGCAGGCAGAATGCGCGCGGCGCGATGCCGCAGGTAGTAGCCGAGCGACGGCGCACTGCCCAGCCCGCGGGCCGCGGCGGCGTGCGGGCGCCACAGCAGAAAGCCGGAGAGCGCGAAGAAAACCGCGACCGCCATGTCGAACCGGCCCCACACCCGCCCGAGCACCGGGGTGCCCGCGGCGCCGGTCTGGAAGGCGACGTGCGTCAGCAGCACACCGAGCGCGGCCAGCCCGCGCATGCCTTCGAGCGCGGGCAGAAAGGCGCGCGCCGGTACCGATTCGGCCGCCGGGGCGACCGCGACGGCGGAAGTGGACAGAGATGCGGTCATCGGACTCCAGTCTGCCTTGCCAATTCTTAGGTGATAACCCCACGTTTCACATTTCGCGCTAAACTCGGGCGATTTCTCGGCCGTTTCCGGCCTCGGCGCCGCATGGTACGTCACCGGACTGTTAGTGTCGGGGCTCACGAGTGCCGCGGGAGGCCCGCCGTACTCGCCGGAACGACCCTGTTCTACGACGAGGAGAGTTTGCATGGCACTGAGTGCCGGAACCAGAAGGACGGTGGCCTGCCTGCTCGTGGGTCTCGGCGCGTTGCTGATTGTCGCCGCGCTGCTGATCCCGACTTACACCGTCGGCAAACTGGCGAAGACTCCTCTCGATCTCGAGATCACCACGATCGCGACCAACGCGCCGGGCGAGGAAAGCCTGGTGCTGGACTCCAAGTCGCTCAGCGCGCCCGAGGGTGCCGCGAAGATCGACACGAACGTGCCGCTGGTCTCGCAGCGCTTCCTCACCGTCGAGGAGCCCTCCGACGCCACCGAGATGACGGTGCAGGCGGGTCAGACCCTGCGGCGCATCGACAAGCAGGGCGACACCGGCCTGCTCACCGCGAGCATCGACCGGGTCACCATCGACCGCAAGACCGGCGAGCCGGTCGCCAAGGAGCCGAACGGCTCCATCGCGGTCAACGTGGACAAGGAGATGAAGTCGGTCGCGGATCCGGTGCAGCACACCGGTTTGCAGTACCGGTTCCCGATCGGGACCGAGCAGAAGACCTACCCGTACTTCGATCTCAACGCGCGCAAGACGTTCGACATCAACTACGTCGGCGAGACCGAGATCAACAGCATGCAGGTCTACCACTTCCAGCAGACCATCCCGGCGACCAACCTGAACGACGTGGTGAAGGCGCCGACCAACCGGCTCACCTTCCCCGCCGCGAAGTGGGGCGTGCCCGGCGACGGCGACGTCACCATGTCGCGCTGGTACACCAACACCCGCGACGTGTGGGTCGAGCCGAAGACCGGCACCGTGATCAAGGGTGGCGAGCAGCTGCACCTGTACTACGGCCGTGACTCCAAGCCCGAGGTCACCGCGCTGAAGTCGCACATCGTGTTCGACGAGAACACCATCGAGTCGCAGATCTCGGTGGCCAAGGAGAACATCGACAAGCTGTCGCTGTACGGGCGGATCATGCCGATCGTGCTCGGCGTGCTCGGTGTGATCGCACTGATCGTCGGCATCATCCTCGGCGTCCGTGGCGGCGGTTCGACGCCCGCTCCGGCGCGCGGCGGTGGGCCGCTGAGCCAGGGACGCGGTGGACCGGCACCGACCAGTGGCGGTTCGCGTCGCGCGGACAACGATCCGCCGACCGAGCAGATCAACGTCACGAAACAACCTTGATGTAGCTGAAGATTCGGCCCCCGGTCCTTGTGACCGGGGGCCGTTTTGTTGCGCCTCCCCAGGTATTCAGGCCAGACCTAGGCACAGTGTCAGCAAGGTGGCGGCCGGAGTCGGCTGAGCTGGTACTGGCGAGTTGCCCACGGGCTCGCGAAATCAGTTGGCGCGGTGTGCCACCACCGGTAGCGACGATCAGTTAGGGCACCGCGCCAGCCGCCGATAGCGAAGTTGGGCACCGAGGCGGCCGCCGGTAGCGGCCAGTGACCGGCGCAGCTCGTTGAAAGGCTTGCTACAGCCGGGGTTCGGGTTCGTGGCGACGAACGTTGCTGTCCCGATCGGCGGTGCGCAGGACGATCACGGCGACCACGAGGGTGGTGGCGGCCGCGACGGAGGCGACGGTGGTGATCAGCGTCGGGATGGAGCGGGCGAACGAAACCATCAGTGCCACTTCGACGGCCAGGCCGAGCCAGGTCAGCGCGGCGAGGGCAGTGCGGTCCACGGCGATCGCCGAGAGCATCGCGCCCTGCAGGACCGCGAGGATGGCGCCGTGCAACGCGAACAGCCACAGCAAGCCTTGGATGGGGGCGTAGTCCTGGCCGGCCAGGAGCGGAGCCAGTGGTGCGGCGAGCGCGGCGCCGAGCACCGCCACGATGCCGATACCCGACAAGACCGCGAGCGCCGACCTGATCGCCTGAGCCGAATGCGTGGGCTGCGCCATCCGCGGGTACAGCACGACGCCGACAGCCTGCGGCAACCAGAATGCGATCTTCGCGGCGATGGTGCCGAGTGCGTACCGGCTGGCATCCGCTTCATCGAGGACCATGCGGACCACGATCAGATCCGTGGAAGACAACGCCATCAACGCCGCCTGCACCTGCGCGGCGCGCAGCACCGGCAGCACACCGATGGCGTCGTCCTCGTCGGTTCCGGCACGCGGCCGCGACGGCGGCGACCCCGCGACGAACCGGGCGAACGCCGCGGCCGCCGCGACACCTACCG
>NZ_BJXA01000026.1 GCF_007990755.1 Nocardia ninae NBRC 108245
GTCGTCGGAACCGGCGGAGCAGGCGGCAACGGCGGCAACGGCGGTGCCAAGACCGGCACCGGCACCCTCGGCGCTTGCGGCAGCGGCGGCAACGGCGGACCGGGCTTGGTCGCAGGAGCGCCGGGCTCCGACGGCACCGGCAGCGGCGTCTGCTGACGCGAACACCTGCCCCTGAATACAGCGGGCCACACAGCGCAACCGCGCGGTGTGGCCCGCTTTCAGCTGAGGCGGCGAAAATTTTCGCGGACAGCGATTAGTTCTCGTGCGGGGCTCCGTCCTATCCGTTGAACGCGCTTCCAACCCAGCGCGACCGACCAGAAGGACCAGAAATGACCACCGCGAACCCCGCCGCCAACTTCTCCGCCAACGCCACCTACCGTCCGGGCAAGGTCCGCAACCGCGTTCTGTGGACCCTGCAGATCCTGCTCGGCCTGTTCTTCATCATCGCCTCCGGCGGGCCGAAGCTCGTTATCCCGAACACCCTGATGGAGAACGCCCCCGAGAATCTGACCATCCCGCTCGGGCTGCTCATCTTCATCGGCGTGGTGGAGGTCGCGGGCGGTATCGGTCTGATGGTGCCGCGGCTCAGTGCCCTGGCTGCCGCAGGTCTGTCCGTGCTCACCGTGCTCGCCGCCGCGACGCAGGCGTTCATCGCCGACAAGCCGGCGATGGCGATCTTCCCGCTGGTGCTCGCCGCGATCTTCGCCTGGATTGCCTACGAGCGCCGCGCCACGATCACCGATCTGCGTAACTCGCTCGCGCGGTGACATATTCATAAAGCACGACCGGCGATCGGTGGCCTACCCCACCGATCGCCATTCGTGCGTTCTCGGCTCGGTCGCCGTCGGGTTGGCGGCGACCGAACCAGCGGCCATCTGGTCTGCGATGCCCAGGGCAATCTCGGGCGCCGCACCAGGTGGCCGTGCGCGTGGTACCGCGGACAGGAATCAGCGAGATAGACGCGAGGTGGTCATGGGCCCGGAGTTGTTGTCAACGAACAGGATTCGCGTTCAGCGCCACGCTTCAGTCGAACATCGGGACGCGGACTGCCCGGCCCAGCCGCCACACCGCGTAGGTCAATGGCACGCCGGGACGATAAGCCAGGTGAGTGACCGAGGGGGCGTCGAGGACCTGGAGATCCGCTCGGGCACCGACCCGGATGACGCCGACGTCGTCGCGGCGCAGTGCCCGCGCGCCGCCTGCGGTGGCGGCGTGCACGGCTTCGGCGACCGAAAGTCCCATCTGCAGGACAGCGGTGGCGACGCAGAAGGCCATCGAGGTGGTGTAGGAGCTGCCGGGGTTGGCGTTGGTGGCCAGTGCGACGGTGGCGCCCGCGTCGAGCAGGGCACGGGTGGGGGCGAGGCGCTGTCTGGTGGACAGGTCGCAGGCGGGTAGCACGGTGGCGACGGTGTCGGAGGCGGCAAGTGCTTCGATGTCCGCGTCGGTCAGGTAGGTGCAGTGGTCGACGCTCGCCGCGCCGTGGCGCACCGCGAGTTGGACGCCGGGGCCCTCCCCCAACTGGTTACCGTGCACGCGCAGGCCGAGGCCGTGGGCGTGCGCGGCGCGCAACACCCGTTCGGACTGGTCCTGGTCGAAAGCGCCTGTCTCGCAGAAGACGTCGGCCCAGCGCACGTAGGGGGCGACGGCGTCGAGCATCTCCCCGCACACCAGATCGACGTAGGCGTCGGCGTCCATATCGGACGGGACGAGGTGCGCGCCGAGGAAGGTGACCTCGTCGGCGGCGGCCGCGGCGAGCCGGGCGGAGCGGAGTTCGTCGGCGACGCTGAGCCCGTAGCCGGTTTTGGTTTCCAGGCAGGTGGTGCCCTGGCGGCGGGCTTCGGCGATGTGGCGGGCCAGGTTGACCGACAGCTCGTCGTCCGAGGCGGCCCTGGTGGCGGCGACGGTGGTGGCGATACCGCCCGCACGGTACGGGCGCCCGGCCATTCTGGCCTCGAATTCGGCGGTGCGGTCACCGGCGAAGACGAGATGGGTGTGGCTGTCGACCCAGCCGGGCAGGGCGGCGCGGCCATCGAGATCGATCCGATCGTCGGCGGCGGGCACGGCGGCGGCCGGGCCGATCCAGGCGAAGCGGTCGCCGTCGAGCACCACCGCGGCGTCGTGCAGCGGGCCGTCCTCGGTGTTGGTGGTGAGTTCGCCGATACCGGTGATCAGGGTCGACACAGTGCCTCGATTTCTTCGCGCAACACGGTTTCCGGGCGTTCCACTCGCAGGTGCCGGCGCTCGGACACGACGGGGCGGCCCGCGACGAGCACCGAGCGGACGTCGCTCGCGGTCGCGGCGAACAGGGCGGCGGCGGGTGTGGTGCCCGCCGTGCGAATGGAGTCGAGATCGATGGTGACCAGATCGGCGGCGGCATCGGGGGCGATCCGGCCGACCTCGGGCCAGCCGATGGACGCGTGGTCGGTCGCGGCGCGGTAGAGCTCGGCCGGGTTGAACCGACCGCGGGCCCGGCTGGCGAGGCGCTCATCGAGTTCGAGGGCGCGCCACTCCTCGAAGGCGTCGATCACCGCGTGGCTGTCGGTGCCCAGGCACAGGCCTACGCCCGCGTCCGACAGCGCACGGGCCGGGCCGATGCCGTCGCCGAGGTCGCGTTCGGTGGTGGGGCAGAAACACGCGCGGCTGCCACTGTCGGCGAGCAGGGCGATGTCGGCGGTTGTGAGGTGGGTGGCGTGCACTGCGACCGTCTGCGGGCCGAGCAGGCCTGCCCGTGCCAACAGTGCGGTCGGTGTGCAGCCATGTGCGGCAAGGCAATCGGTGTTTTCGGCGGGCTGCTCGGACAGGTGGACGTGCACCGGGCGGCCCTCGGCCGCACCGGCGATCACCGGCAGGGCCGCGGCGGGCACCGCGCGCACCGAGTGCGCGGCGACGCCGGTCCGCACCAGCTCCGGTTTCGGCGTGAACGCGGCGGCACGTTCGGCCCATGCGTCCACTGTGCCGTCGCTGAATCGGAGCTGATGCTCCCCCAGCTCGACACCGAATCCCCCTGCCAGATAACAGGTATCGAGCAGGGTGAGGCGGATACCGGCGTCCTCGGCGGCCGCCGCTAGTGCCGCACTCATCGCGTTCGGATCCGAATACCGCGCACCACCGGCAGCGTGATGCAGATAGTGGAATTCGCCGACGCTGGTGTATCCCGCCAGCACCATCTCGGCGTACACCGCGCGCGCCAGCCGGTAGTAGGAGTCGGGATTCAGTTGGGCCGCAACGGCATACATGCGTTCCCGCCAGGTCCAGAACGTGCCCTGGTCGTGCTGCGTGCGACCGCGCAGCGCACGATGGAAGGCATGCGAGTGCGCGTTGGCGAAGCCGGGGATCGTCAGTCCGGGCAGCACCGTGCCGGTCCGGTCGGCGTCGCGGGTCACCGACCGGATCACCGCCCCGTGCACCTCGATCGCCACCGCGGCGGCCGGTCCGTCCGGCAGCCACGCGTGTTCGGCCCAGTAGACGGTCATCCGGCCAGTTCCTCGAGCACCCGCGCGAGACTCTGTGCGCCGCTGTCGATGTCGGCAGGTTCGGCATACTCCTCGGGGGCGTGGCTGATGCCGGTCGGGTTGCGCACGTACAGCATGCCGGAGGGGACGTGCGCGGCGAGGATGCCCGCGTCGTGGCCCGCGCCGGTCGGTAGCGCGGGTACTCCGCCGAGCACCTTGTCCATTCGGCTCCGGAGTGTTTCGTCGAAAACGACGTCGTCCGAATAGGACTCCTCGGTGACGGTGAGCTCGCATCCTTCTGCCTCGGCGGCCGCACGCGCCGCTTCGGTGATGTCCTCGACCAGTGCCGCGGTGCGGCCCTCCCCCGAAACACGGGCGTCCAGCCACAGATCGACGGTGGACGCGATGACATTCGTGCCGCCGGGAGTAGGCACCAGCCTGCCCACTGTGGCGCGGGCGTCGGTCATCGCGGCGGCGGCCCGGCGCGCGGCCGCCACGACCGTCGCGGCGGGCAGCATCGGATCGTGCCGATCGGCGAGCCGGGTGGCGCCCGCGTGATTTCCCTGCCCGGAGAAGGAGAATCGGTAGCGCCCGTGCGCGATGATGCTGCTGCCAGTGGCGACCGGGCTGTCCAACTCGATGAGCCCCCGGCCCTGCTCCACGTGCAGTTCCACGAAACAGCCGATCTGGGCCAGTGATTCGGGATCGGCACCGAAACGCTTCGGATCGTGCCCGGCCTTCACGGCCGCTTCGGCGAGCGTCACGCCGTCGGTGTCCCGTAGGTTTCGCGCCCGATCGGCGTCGATGGCACCGGTGAGCAACCGGGAACCGAGGCACGGCACGCCGAACCGGCCACCCTCCTCCTCCGCGAACACCAGCAGGGCGAGCGGCTTGGCCGGGGTGAAACCCTTGCCCTGCAATATCTCCACCGCCGCGAGGGCGCTGGCCACGCCGAGCGGACCGTCGTAGGCACCACCACCGGGCACCGAATCGAGATGGCTTCCCGTGACGACCGCGGCGCTGCCTGGATTTCCCCACCAAGCCCAGATATTGCCGTTGCGGTCGGTATTGACGTCCAGTCCGCTGTCGAGTGCCTGGTCGATGAACCAGTCGCGCAGCTCGAAGTCGGCGTAGTCGTAGACGTGCCGGGAGTAGCCGCCGCGCCGGGCGTCCCGTCCGACGCCGGCGATCTCGCCCATCAGCTCATTTACGCCCACCGCGTTGCTCCTGTCGTGCCGTGCTCACCGGTGTGGTTCACGGCGCCTCGTGCATGGGAATGCGGACACCGCGCTCGGCGGCCACGGTGGTGGCGCGCTCGTACCCGGCGTCGACGTGCCGGATCACCCCGGTGCCCGGGTCGTTGGTGAGCACGCGCTCGATCTTCTGCGCGGCCAGTTCGGTGCCGTCGGCCACGCAGACCTGCCCGGCGTGGATGGACCGGCCCATGCCGACGCCGCCGCCGTGATGGATGGACACCCACGTCGCCCCGGACGCGGTGTTGAGCAGCGCGTTGAGCAGCGGCCAGTCCGCGATGGCGTCGGAACCGTCGGCCATCGACTCGGTCTCGCGGTACGGGGAGGCGACGCTGCCGGAGTCGAGATGGTCGCGCCCGATCACCACCGGCGCCGAAAGCTCACCGCTGGCGACCATTTCGTTGAAGCGCAAGCCGGCCAGGTGCCGTTCGCCGTAGCCGAGCCAGCAGATGCGGGCCGGGAGCCCTTGGAAGGCAACACGTTCGCTCGCCATCCGGATCCAGCGGCGCAGCGACTCGTTCTCCGGGAACAGATCGACGATGGCGCGGTCGGTGGCGGCGATGTCCTTCGGGTCACCCGAGAGTGCCGCCCAGCGGAACGGGCCCTTGCCCTCGCAGAACAGCGGGCGGATGTAGGCGGGGACGAAACCGGGGAAATCGAAGGCCCGCGCGCAGCCGCCGAGTGCGGCCTCGCCGCGCAGCGAGTTGCCGTAGTCGAAGACCTCGGCGCCCTTGTCCAGGAAGCCGAGCATGGCGTCGACGTGCTCGGCCATCGATTCGCGGGCCCGCTCGGTGAACTCGTCGGGCTTCTTCGTCGCGTAGTCGGTCCAGTCTTCCACCGCGATGCCGCGCGGGAGGTAGGCGAGCGGATCGTGCGCGGAGGTCTGGTCGGTGACGATCTCGGGATCGAGGCCGCGCGCGAGCAGCTGCGGCAGCACCTCGGCCGCGTTGCCGATCAGGCCGACGGACAATGCTTTTCGCTGCCTGCGCGCGCTCGTCACCCGCAGCACCGCGTCGTCGAGGTCGGTCGCGATCTCGTCCAGGTAGCGTTCCTGCACCCGCCGCTGGGCCCGGGCCGGGTCGCATTCGATGACCAGCGCGACACCGTCGTTCATGGTGACCGCCAGCGGTTGCGCGCCGCCCATGCCGCCGAGTCCTGCGGTCAGCGTGAGGGTGCCCGCGAGGGTGCCGCCGAAGCGCTTGTCCGCTACCGCCGCAAAAGTCTCGTAGGTGCCCTGCAGGATGCCCTGGGTGCCGATGTAGATCCACGAGCCCGCGGTCATCTGCCCGTACATGGTCAGCCCGAGCGCGTCGAGCCTGCGGAACTCCGGCCAATTCGCCCAGTCGCCAACGAGATTCGAGTTCGCGATCAGCACCCGCGGCGCCCACTCGTGCGTGCGGAACACGCCGACCGGCTTACCCGACTGCACCAGCAGCGTCTCGTCGGACTCCAGCATGGTCAGGCTCTGCGTGATCGCGTCGAAGCTGGCCCAGTTCCTGGCCGCCTTGCCGGTGCCGCCGTACACCACCAGATCCTCGGGCCGCTCGGCCACTTCGGGATCGAGGTTGTTGTGCAGCATCCGCATCGCCGCCTCGGTCTGCCAGCTCTTGGCAGTGAGCTGCGCGCCGCGCGCCGCCCGGACTATCCGACTCATAGAACCAACCTCCGATGAAATGTCGCCGCGAGCGGGGCAGCGCCGCGGCAGATGTCTGAAAAGTCAGGACCCGTTCGAGGACGCCAGGTACGGGGCGACCGCGCGGGTGAGTTCGCCGGAGCGGATGAGTGTCTCAGCCGCAGCGATCTCGGGAGCGAGATGGCGGTCGGGGCCCGGGCCGTCGACCTTGGTGCGCAGCAGCGCTTGGGCTGCGGCGGCGGCGGGGGCCGGGCGCAGCGGCGCACGAAAGTCCAGTGCCCGTGCGGCCGTGAGGTATTCGACGGCCAGCACGGTGGTCAGGCCGTCCACCGCGGTGCGCAGTTTGCGGGCGGCGGACCAGCCCATCGACACGTGGTCCTCCTGCATCGCGCTGCTCGGGATCGAGTCCACCGACGCGGGCACCGCCAGTCGCTTGAGCTCACTCACCACGGCGGCCTGGGTGTACTGGGCGATCATGTGCCCGGAGTCGACACCGGGGTCGGCGGCGAGGAATGCCGGAAGGCCGTGCGAGCGTGCGACATCGAGCATCCGGTCGGTCCGGCGCTCGGCCATGCTGGCGACGTCGGCCACCGGGATGGCGAGGAAGTCGAGCACGTAGGCGACCGGGGCGCCGTGGAAGTTGCCGTTGGATTCCAGCCGGCCGTCCGCGAGCACCACGGGATTGTCTACGGCGGAGGCCAATTCGCGGCCGGCGACCAGTTCGGCGTGCGCGACGGTGTCGCGGGCCGCACCGTGCACCTGCGGGGCGCAGCGCAGCGAGTAGGCGTCCTGCACCCGATTGCAGTCCGGCCCACGGTGACTGGCCACGATCTCCGAACCGGCCAGGGCGGCGGCGATCCGCGCGGCCGAGCGGGCCTGGCCCGGGTGTGGGCGCAGCGCCTGGAGGTCGGCGGCGAACACCCGGTCGGTGCCGAGCAGCGCCTCCACACTCATGGCCGCGGTGAGGTCGGCGATGTCGAGCAGCATGTGCAGGTCGGCGAGCGCGAGGGTCAGCATGCCGAGCATGCCGTCGGTGCCGTTGGTCAGCGCCAGACCTTCCTTCTCGGCCAGGACCACCGGCTTGATGCCGTTGGCGCGCAAGGCCGTTGCCGCGTCCGACACCTTTCCAGCGGCATCGATGACTTCGCCCTCGCCCATCAGCGCGAGGGCCACCGCGGCCAGCGGCGCGAGGTCACCGGAGCAGCCGAGCGAGCCGTACTCGTGCACGATCGGGGTGATGTCGGCATTGATCAGCGCGGCGAGGGTGGCCGCGGTCTCCGGGCGGATGCCGGTGTGGCCGGTCGCCAGGGTGCGCAACCGGAGCACCATCAGCGCGCGAACCACCTCTCGCTCGACCGGGCGACCCGCCCCCGCCGCGTGCGAACGGATCAGCGAACGCTGCAGGGCGGTGCGGCTCTCCTCGGGGATGTGGCGGGTCGCCAGCGCGCCGAAGCCGGTGGACACGCCGTAGGTCGGCACGGTGCCCGCGGCGAGCGCGTCGACGTGCGCCCGCGCCGCGGCCAGCCGGTCCTCGGTGGCCGCACTCAGGTGCACCTTGGCGCCGAGTCGCGCGACGGCGACGACCTGCTCCCCGGTCAACGGTCCGTCGAGGGCGACGGTCGGTAGCTGTGCAGTTTCGGGCATGGGCACCATTCCACCGTCGCGGCGGGCAGTGGAGAATGAGGGTCGGTCCGAATCTGTCTGATATCCAAGACTCGCCGAGGAGATGGCATGGGAACGAGCAGCGACGTCCCGGCGTTGCGCCGCGGCTTGGCGGTGTTGCAACTACTCGCGGGCCGGGCCGGGCCCATCTCCGCCTCGACGATCGCGCGCGAACTCGGGCTGCCCCGGTCCACCACATACCACCTGCTCGGCGAGCTGGAGGCGGCCCGTTTCGTCACCCGGCTGCCCAGCGAGCGCCGCTACGGGCTCGGCATCGCCGCGTTCGAACTCGGCTCCGCGTATCTGCGCCACGATCCGCTGGAGCGGCTGGCCGGGCCGTTGCTGCGCGAACTGGTCGAGGAGGTCGGTCACAACGCGCACCTCGGGGTGCTGCACGGCAACGAATTGCTGTATCTGATCAAGGAACGCCCGTCGCGGCCGGAAACCCTGGTCACCAATGTGGGTGTGCGCCTGCCCGCACACCTGACGGCCTGCGGTCGGGCGATCCTCGCCTACCTGCCTGCCGCGCAGATCCGTGCGCTGTTCCCGTCGGCGTCGTCGTTCGTCCGCCGCACTGAGCGCGGACCCAACTCGCTGGCGTCGCTGCGCAGCATCCTGGCCACCGAGCGCAAACGCGGGTGGGCATGCGAAGACGGTCATGTCACACCAGGTTTCGCCTCGGTCGCCTATCCGGTCTTCGATCACAACCAGCGCCCGATCGCGGCGATCAGCGTCACGCTGCGCCATCACTGCGAGGCCACGCCCTGTCCGGCCGACTGGGCACCGCTGGCCGGGCGGGTGCGGATCACCGCGGACAGCCTCACGCAGCGCATCGGCGGCCGGGCCACCTAGGTTTTGCGGCCGACGCCGCCCCATGCGGCCGAGGGCGGTTCCGTGTTCACGGCCTCGGGGTCGTCGGGGTGCCAGTGGTTGACCGGCACGATGCCGGGCGGCACGAGTTCGAGATTCTTGAAGACTTCGCGGACCTGGTCGACACTGCGCACGTAGTACGGAACGGCGCCGGTTTTGGAGTAGTAGTCCGAAAGGCGCACCAGCCGCGGATCTTCGTTGGTGCCCTCGTACATCGCGAAATAGCTTCCGGACGGAATGGCTTCCTGCAGCGCGCCGGTGATCCGGATAACGTCGTCCCAGGTGCGTGCATGGCCGAGAACGCCCATGAACATCACGGCAATCGGTTTGTTGAAGTTCAGAATATTGCGCGCTTCGGTGACCACCTGATCGGTGTCGTGGAAATCCGCTTCGATCAGCGCGGTCACACCTTCGTCGGTGGTATTGATCAACAACGCGCGCGCATGAGCAAGCACGAGCGGATCGTTGTCCACGTAGACGATCTTGGATTCCGGCGCGACACTCTGTGCGACCTCGTGCGTGTTCTGCATGGTGGGCAACCCGGTGCCCACGTCGAGGAACTGGCGGATGCCGCACTCGGCGGCGAGGTAGCGCACCATGCGTATCAAGTACTTCCGCGATTGGCGCGCCATGGTGCCGATTTCGGGATACACCGATTCCCCCGACTCACCGGCTATCCGATCGACTTCGTAAAAGTCCTGACCACCGAGCCAGTAATTCCAGATTCGTGCGGAATGCGGTACATCGGTGCGGATCAGCCGATCGCTTTCGCGGACCATGATGCGGCTCCTCGAGAGGTGGTACTTGCGGCTGACTGTACAAGCGTCCAAGGGCCCGCGTCGGCGAATTACGACATAAACACCGAAGAGTCAGATTGGACACGAGTCGCGTGTTCCGCCGAACGCGCGGAGAGCGCTTCTCGCCAGCCCAGTGGGCTCCGACACTCTACATCTTTCACCGTTCCAGCCGGTGACCGGGAACACAGCAGGATTGGTTGTGCACAATATAATTGCGGACTACATTGTTGGACATGACCGATCACCTGACCCTCGATGAGCAGATCTGCTTCCCGCTGTACGCGGCATCCCGGGCGATGACCGCGGTCTACCGGCCGAAGCTGGAACGGCTCGGGCTGACCTACCCGCAGTACCTGGTGATGCTCGCCCTGTGGGAACGGGACGGGCGTAGCGTCGGCGAGGTGTGCCACGCGCTCGCGTTGGACTCCGGCACGCTGTCTCCGCTGCTCAAGCGGCTGGAGGCGGCGGGCCTGGTGCAGCGCAGGCGCTCAGCCGCCGATGAACGACGCGTCGATATCCAGCTCACCGAACGCGGGCGCGAGCTGCGGGCCCAGGCCCGCGATATACCGGCCGAAATGGCTGCGGCCTGCGGCCTCTCCATGGACGAGTTCCTGGCGCTGCGCGAAACCCTGCGCAGGCTCACCGCCGCGCTGGCGGCCGCGGGGAACGAACTGCCGGCTTCATCGAACGAAGGAGAATAGACATGCAGATCCTCTACACCGCGGAAGCACTGGCGACCGGCGACGGCCGCAACGGCCACGCCCGCACCACCGACGGCAAGGTCGACGTCGATCTGGCGGCGCCCAAGGAAATGGGCGGCAGCGGCCAGGGCACCAACCCCGAGCAGCTGTTCGCGGCGGGCTACGCGGCCTGCTTCCATTCGGCGCTGCGGCTGGTCGGCAAGCAGGCCAAGGCGAACATCGACGACTCCGCCGTCGGCGCGAAGGTCGGCATCGGGCCGAACGACGCGGGCGGGTTCGCGCTCGCGGTCACCCTCGAGGTGTCGCTGCCGCATCTGTCCCGCGAGGAAGCCCAAGCCCTCGCCGACAAGGCACACCAGGTGTGCCCGTACTCCAACGCCACCCGCGGCAACATCGACGTCGACGTCGTTGTCGCCGAAGACTGAACGAAGGAGCAGAGCATGCGTGCGGTAGTCATCGAAAGTTTCGGCGAGCCCAAAGACGTACTGAACACGGCGGAACGGCCGCTGCCCGAACCCGGCGAGGGTGAGGTACGGCTGGAGCTGGTCCTCGCGCCCATCCACAATCACGACCTCGCGATCGTGCGCGGGGTGTACGGCTACAAGCCGCCGCTGCCCGCGATCCCGGGGACCGAAGGGGTCGGCCGGGTCGACGCGCTCGGCGCCGGGGTGACCGGATTGACTGTCGGGCAACGGGTTACCGTGTCCGGCGCGCAGAACGTCTGGGCCGACTATTTCGTCGTCAAGGCCGGCCAGGTGGTGCCGGTGCCGGATGCGGTGTCCGACGAGACCGCCGCCCAGCTGCTCGCCATGCCGCTCAGTGCGCTGATGCTGCTGGAGGATCTCAAGGTGGCCGCGGGCGATTGGATCGCGATCAACGCCGCGAACGGCGCGGTCGGTCGGCTGGTCAATGTGCTTGCGCGGCAACGCGGTATCAACGTGCTCAACCTGGTGCGCGGGCCGAAATCGGTCGAGGCCTTGCAGTCGGCGGGCTTCGAGCCGGTGTTCGATACGGAGGCCGAGGGCTGGCGGGATGAGGCTGTCGCCGCAACCTCCGGCGCGCCGATCGTGCGTGCGGTCGATCAGGTCGGTGGGCGGGCGGCCAGCGATGCGATGGCCTTGCTCGCGCCCAAGGGGCAGCTGATCTCGTTCGGTGCGCTGTCCGGTCAGCCGTTGACGCTCGGTCCTGGCGAACTCATCTTCAAGCAGATTGTGGTCAAGGGCTTCTGGGGTTCCAAGCGGATCGAGGAGACCTCGGCTGAGGACCGCAAGCGGTTGATCGGCGAACTCGTGTCCGCGGCGGCGCAGGGGGTGCTGCGGCTCGATGTCGAAGCCACCTATGCGCTGGATTCGGCGGCCGACGCGGCCGTGGCCACCGAGAGCCCGGGACGCAGCGCGAAGATCGCGCTGGCTCCGAAGGTCTGACGTTACGCGGGCGGTTCGAGGACGGCCATGGCGGCGTTGTGACCGGGGATGCCGCTGACTCCACCGCCTCGGACCGCGCCCGCACCACACAAGAACACATTGGGGTGTCCGGTCGAAACGCCCCAGCGCACGGCCGGATCGGTCTCGTCGCCCTCGGTGCGGTAGGGGAATGCCAAGTCGCGGTGGAAGATATGGCCGCCGGGTAGGCCGACCTCCTGTTCGAGGTCGAGCGGGGTCTTTGCCTCGAGGCACGGTGCACCGCGCTCGTCCACAGCCAGACACTCGCTGATCGGCTCGGCGAGCACCGAATCCAGCTGGGCGATGGTCGCTTTCACGAGCTCGGCCTTCACACCCGCTGGATCCTTGGCGAAAAGCTTTGCCGGTGTGTGCAATCCGAACAAGGTGAGGGTATGGGCGCCCTGCGCGGCCAGCTCCGGTGACAGGATCGACGGGTCGGTCAGTGTGTGACAGTAGATCTCCGACGGTGGCGCGGACGGAATCCGGCCGATCGCGGCCTCGCCGTAAGCCCGGTCCAGCTGTGAATAGGACTCGCCGATGTGGAAGGTCCCGGCGAACGCTGCCCTCGGATCCACCGAACTATCCCGCAGCCGGGGCAGTCTCGTCAGCAGCATGTTGATTTTCAGTTGCGCGCCTTCGGGTTTCGGCTCCGCCGGCGCGCCGAGCAGCCGGGCCAGCTCGTGCGGCGCGGCGTTCACCAGCACGTGTCCCGCGCCGACCACCCCGTCCGGATAGCTCACTTCGGCCGCGCGGCCGTCGGTTTCGATCGCGATGACCGGGCAGTCGGTGACAATTTCCGCGCCCGCGGCGCGGGCCGCGTCGGCGAGCGCATCGGTGAGTGCGCCCATGCCACCCACCGGCACGTCCCAGTCCCCCGTGCCGTTACCGATCACGTGATACAGGAAGCAGCGATTCTGGCGCAGCGTCGGATCGTGCGCCTGGGTGAACGTGCCGATCAACGCGTCGGTGAGCACGACACCGCGCACCGTGTCATCGACGAACTCCGACTCGATGAGCTCCCCCAGCGGCCGTTCGAACAACGCGGTCCAGGCGAATTCGTCGTCGACCGCTCGGCGCAGCTCGGCACGTGACGGCAACGGTCGCGTCAACGTGGGGAACACTCGCTCGGCCAGCCGCCCCGTCATCGTGTAAAGCCGTTGCCACGCAGCAAAATCCCGATCCGAACCGGTGAGCCGCACGAAACTCTCGCGGGTACGCCCCGCCGAGCCGGTATCCACCAACAGTCCACCCGCCCCCACCGGCGTATACGACGAGATCCGCCGCCGCCGCGTCACGCACGCCAACCCCAGCTCATCGATGATCTGCCGCGGCAACAAACTCACCAGGTACGAATACCGGGACAACCGCGCATCCACCCCGTCGAACACCGGGGCAGACACCGCGGCACCCCCCGTACGCGCCTGCCGCTCCAGCACCAGCACCGACCGCCCGGCCCGCCCCAGATACGCGGCAGCCACCAACCCATTGTGACCACCACCCACAACCACCACGTCATACGACGCCCGAGTCGGCTTCATCCGTCCTCGATAGCACGAATCCGGCAGATCGACACCCGCAACACAGCGAAACCCCGCCCGGCGATCGAGGCCGGGCGGGGTCGAGTGTCCCGCGGCGAACGCAACCGGAGGTCTACCGCGCCGCCTACTCGACCAGGCCCGGCGGCGCCTAGTGGATCGCAACGAAGTGCTGGATCGCCGCCCCGATGGCGGCCCTAGTGGTCGTGCGATACCGGATGCGCCGTCGGTCGGCTGCGACTGAAAGCGGCGAAGTGTCGGGCGAACGCACAATTCGATTCGCACGATCGGCATTGACTATCGCCCCGACCCGACTCCCCCGGTGGCGCACAGACTTGCGTCAGGCCGACGGTGCGCCAACGCACTGGTCGCCGGCGAAGTGCCCGGCTGAGGAGAACTGGTGGCAAGACTGCGAATTGACAAGGTGTCGAAGCAATTCGGCGCGACCTACGCGGTGCGCGAGGTGAGCCTCGACATCGCCGACGGGGAGTTTCTGGTGCTGCTGGGACCGAGTGGGTGCGGCAAGTCCACGCTGCTGCGGATGATCGCGGGGCTGGAGGATCCCACCGACGGACTGATCTTGTTGGACGGCAACGACATTACGCACCGCGCGCCACAGCAGCGCGATCTGGCGATGGTGTTCCAGAGCTATGCGCTCTACCCGCATCTGACCGTGGCCAAGAACATCGGCTTCCCGCTGCGCGCCAGGCACACACCGCGATCGAAGATCGCCGAGCGGGTGGCCGAGGTGGCCGCCGTGCTCGGGCTCGACGAGTTGCTGCGGCGCAAGCCCGCCGCGCTCTCGGGTGGGCAGCGGCAGCGAGTCGCGTTGGCCCGCGCGATGGTTCGTGATCCCGGTGCGTTCCTGATGGACGAGCCGCTGTCGAACCTGGATGCCAAACTGCGCAGCGCTACCCGCGCGGAGCTGATCGCGCTGCATCGCAGGCTGGGGGCGACGTTCCTGTACGTCACCCACGATCAGGTCGAGGCGATGACCATGGCCGACCGGATCGCGCTGCTCAACGAGGGGCAGGTGGAGCAGGTCGGCACGCCGACCGAGTTGTACGACCGGCCGCGGTCCGCCTTTGTGGCCGGGTTTCTCGGCGCACCGCCGATGAACCTGTGTCCCGGCGTGGTCACCGAACGAGACGGGCGGCTGTTCTTGGTGGCCGATGGCATCGATATCGAATTGGCCATCACCACTGCGGACTTCGGGGCTAACCGCGAGGTGATCGCCGGCGTCCGGCCCGAGCAGCTACGTATCGACGCGACCGCCGCGCATATTCACGGCCGGGTCACCATGGTCGAGAACCTCGGCAGCGAGGAACTGATCCACTGCACCACCGGCGACCACACGCTCTGTGTCCGCGCGCCGCGCCCCGCCGACGTGCATGCCGACGACAGCATCGGGCTGCGCGTCGACCCCGGTCACCTCCACCTGTTCGATCCCGCGTCCGGCCTGCGCATGACTTGGCAAGAACCGCAGCTGGATTCGGTACCCGACAGCGCCGAGGAGTCTGTCGCTGTCGCCTGACAACGCCGTCCGACACCCCCAATCATCAGGAGAACACCGTGAAACGCACCGCGCCCATCTTGGGCATGGTGTTCGCAACCACCGTCGCGCTCAGCGCTTGCGGCGGACTCGGGAGCACCAGCACCGATTCGAACTCCAGCACCGCGCAGATCCCGGACCTGACACCGGATCAGCAGGTGTCCATCGTGTTCGAGTCCTACAATTACGGGCTCGCGGGCGCGTGGACCGATACCTTCAACACACTTATCGCCGACTTCGGCAAGAAGTTCCCGAACATCACGGTGACGGCGCAGAAGCCGCAGGGCAACAGCCCGAACCCGGCCACGGACACCATCTCCAGCATCCAGAACCAGACGGTCGCGGGCACCCCGCCGGACGTCGCGCAGCTCGGTTTCAGCGACCTGGACTACACCATCCATCAGCTGGGCGCCAAGCCACTGGACGCGCTGGTCTCCCAGCAGGAGGTGCAGCGCAACTTCGACGGGGCCAAGCACCCGTACGCGCCGAAGGCCAGGACCCTCGCGGATTGGGACGGCCACACCTACGGCGTTCCGTTCGTGTTCTCCACCCCGGTGCTGTACTACAACGCCTCGCTGTTCACCGCGGCCGGGCTCGATCCCGCCAAGCCGCCGAGCACCTGGCAGCAGGTCGCCGAGGCGTCGACGGCCATCACCGGTAAGACCGGCAAGGGGGGCATCTACGTCGACTGCCTGACCAAGACCGCCAAGGACTGGTGCTTCCAGTCGCTGGTCCGGTCCAATGGCGGCCGGGTGATCTCCGAGGACCGCAAGACGCTGACCTTCGCCGACGCGCCCGTGGTCGAGGTCGCGTGGCAGCAGCAACAGCTCGTCGAGGCGGGCAGCATGCCGAAACTGAACCAGAAACAGGGTTACGAGGCGTTCGCGCGCGGCGACATCGGCATGATTCTGGAGACCAGCGCGATCCAGGGCACCTTCACCACCGGCGCCAAGGACAAGTGGGACCTGCGTTCGGCGCCGATGCCGAGCTTCGGGGACAAGCCGACGGTGCCGACGAATTCCGGTGCCTCGCTGCACATCCTGTCCAACGATCCGGCCAAGCAGCGGGCGTCCTGGGAGCTGATCGAGTTCCTCACCAGCGAAGCCGCTTACACCAAGATCTCGCAGGGCATCGGCTATCTGCCGCTGCGCACGGGGCTGATGGACGATCCGAACGGGCTGAAGGAGTGGTCGGCGAAGAATCCGCTGCTGGCCCCGAACGTCGCGCAGCTGGCGAACATGGAGCCGTGGGTTTCCATGCCGGGCACCAACTACCTGCAGATCCGCGACGGCATGATGGACGCGGTCGAGGCGATCGTGTTCCAGGGCAAGGATCCCCAGTCCACCCTGAGTGCTGCCCGTGAGCAGGCCGCCAAACTGTTGCCCGCGTCATGAGCGAGCGGATATCAGAAGTTACCGGCCACCCGGTTACGCACGGGCACAGCATGAATCGCGTGACGATCGTCCAGCTGACCGACACCCATCTGCGGCCTGCCGGGGAACGGGTACACGGCAAGATCGACACCTACCAGAACCTCACCTATGTGCTGGAACAGCTGAGGACCTCGCAGCAGCGGATCGACGCGCTGGTGCTCTCGGGTGACCTGACCGACAACGGGTCGCCCGAGGCGTACCGGCGGCTACGCGACGCGGTCGAGCCGGTGGCCGCCGAGCTCGGCGCGCAGACGGTGTACGTGATGGGCAATCACGACGACCGCGCGGCCTTCGGCACCGAACTGCTCGATACCTATTGCGCCACAAGCGATCCCGACTTCACCCACGATCAGGTCACCGATGTCGCGGGGCTGCGGGTGATCGCGCTGGACAGCACCACCCCGCGCCGCCACGACGGGCGGCTGGAGCCCGAACAACTGGACTGGCTGGCCGAGCAGCTGCGGCAGCCCGCGCGGCACGGCACGCTACTCGTGCTGCACCACCCGCCGATCCCGTCGCCGATCGCGGCCACCGAGTATCTGCGGCTCGAAAAGCCGGAACTGCTCGACGAGGTGCTCGCGGGATCGGATGTGCGGCTGATCATCTGCGGGCACAACCACCTGACCGGCGCGGCCGCGCTCGGCGGTATCCCCGTCTGGATCGGGCCGGCGCTGTCGTATCGGATCGATCCGATCGCACCCATCGGGCGGCACCGAGGGCTGCTCGGATTCGGTTACAGCCGTATCGATCTGCTCGGCTCGACCTTGGTCGCCACCGCGATCGAGGCCACTCCTGCCGAAACCCTGTACGACAGAACGGAACAGGACGTCCTCGAACAGCTCGCCGCGTTGGCGGCGGCGGAGGCCGGGTAGGTCATGTTCGTCCTCGACATTCCCCGCGCCGCCGAGGAAGTGGCCACGCCGGTCGCAGTCCCGGCGGCGCCGCGCCGCCGCGCCCGGTTCCGCCGGGCGGGGCGGCTGGTGGTGCCGTACCTGTATCTGGCGCCCGCGCTGTTCCTGCTCGTCGTCTGGACCTACCGGCCGCTGGTGCAGGCGTTCGAATTGTCCACCTACTCGTGGAATCTGCTGCCGACCTCGCCGATGAAGCCGGTGGGCACCGGCAATTACCAACGGCTGATGGAGCTTCCGGCGTTCTGGAATTCGCTCGGTCGCACCGGTGCGCTGATCGTGGGCATGCTGCCGTTCACCGTGCTGCTTCCGGTGCTCATCGCGCTGGCGAGCCAGCGGGTGCGGGGACGGGCGCGGACGATCTATCAGGCCTTCATTTTCATGCCGTTCCTGGTGGCTCCCGTTGCGGCAGCGGCTGTTTGGCGGTGGTTGTTGCATCCCGGCAGCGGGTTCGTGGACCAGCTGCTCGGCTCGGAGCGCAACTGGGTCTACGACGTGAGCACCGCGCACCTGGTGATCATCGGCATCACCGGATGGCAGTTGCTCGGGTTCTCGGTGCTGGTGGTGTGGGCCGGATTGGCCGGTATCAGTGGCGATTACCACGAGGCGGCGCGGGTGGACGGCGCGAGTCCGGCCCAGATCCGGCGGTGGATCACCCTGCCGCTGCTGTCGCCCACGGTGATGTTCCTGGTCCTCACGACCGTATTGCTCAGTCCCATCCTGACTTTCCCGCTCATCGACTCGATGACGCAGGGCGGTCCCTCGCAGGCCACCACGAATATCTATTACCTGCTGTGGGATTACGCCTTCCACAGCTTCGACGCCGGCCTCAGCGCGGCGGCCGGTGTGCTGTTGTTCGCCGGATTCGGCGTGATCGCCGGGATCCTGGTCTGGATCTCGGAAAAGGTTGCCTTCCATGATGATTGATCGACTGCGCAGTGCGGGCAGCCATCTGCTGCTCGCGGTGACCGCCGTGGTGTGTATTTTCCCGATCTACTGGCTGTTCGCGACGTCGCTGCGCAGGCCGGAGGACGTCACCTCGCTGTCCCCGATTCCGTGGCCGATCTCGTTCGCCAACTACACCGACGCCGCCGCGAAGGTCGACGTGCTCGGGCTGATCGGCAACACCTTCATCATTGCGGCGCTGTCGGCGGCGGGGCAGTTGCTCGTCGCGCTGCTGGCGTCCTATGCATTCGCGATGTACACGTTTCCGTTCCAGAAGGTCCTGTATATGGCGTTCGTCGGCACCTGGCTCGTGCCGTTCCAGGTGACCATGCTGCCGAACTACGTGCTGCTCACTCAGCTCGGCCTGATCAACTCGCTGATCGGCGTCGTGCTGCCGACGCTGTGCTCGGCGCTCGCGGTGCTGCTGCTGCGTCAGCACATGGCGAGTTTTCCCAAGGAGCTCGTCGCCGCCGCCAAGATCGACGGGCGCTCGTCCTGGTCCATCCTGTGGACCGTGGTGGTCCCGAATCTGCGGCCCGCGCTGGCGGCGCTCGGCATCCTGCTGTTCATCAACGCGTGGAACGAGTACTTCTGGCCCGCGGTGGTGCTGCGGCAGTCCAACAGCGTGCTCCAGCTCGGGTTGCGCAGCTTCATGGGTACCGAGGGTGACCAGTGGGGGCCGATGATGGCGCTGGCGAGCCTGGCCTGTCTGCCCGTGCTGGTGCTGTACCTGTTATTGCAGCGCCACATCGTGAACGCCTTCGTCCGGTCGGGGCTTAAGTAGTTTCAGCTGGTCGGTAACGAATCGCCAGGCAAACTGAGATTCCGGTCACTCGGCGGTGCGGAGACCGCGATCACAGGACATCCTGATCTTGCTGGACTGTCACGGCAGGTGCGTCGACCGGCCCATCGTCGGCACACAGCCAGTGGCTATGCGGGGGATCGAACGAGGTGCGCGGCAGAGTCGAAGGAGCGAATGGGACGTGCGTCCGAAGAGAGCATTGACGTGGGTTTCGCTGGCGGCGGCCGCGGTGCTGGTCGCCGCGAGTTGCGGGTCTTCCTCGGATACCGCGGCCGAAGCGCCACAGCAGCCGGGCACGCTGCTCGCGCAGCGGCCGCTGACCAATGGTGGTCCCAAGATCTCGGCGGCCGCGGAGTCGGCGACCTATTTCCGGTACGTCTCGACCTCTCCGGACAACACACCCATCGAGGTGTCGGGTGCGGTGTACCTGCCGAAGGGCACCGCACCGGATGGGGGTTGGCCGCTGGTCGCCTACGGGCACGGCACCTCGGGGGTTGCGACCGGCTGCGCGCCGACCAGTGATCCCGGGCTGTTCGGCAACGACGTCACGGTCGCCAATCTGCTCGACGCCCACAAGGCTGTGGTGATGACCAACTATCAAGGTCTCGACGGCCCCGGCTCGGCGCCGTATCTGCATGCGCAGTCCTCCGGGTATGACGTGCTCGACTCGGTCCGGGCCGCGCAACAGCTGGGCCTGCCGGTGTCCAAGGAGGTTGTGCTCGTCGGGTTGTCGCAGGGTGGGCGGGCCACCGAGTCGGCGGCGGAGACCGCGAAGGCCTACGCTCCCGAGCTGAAGATCCTCGGCAATGTGCTGCTGTCCCCTGCACTGCGTAGTGAACTGGCGCTGGCCGCGGAATCGCAGACGCTGACCATCGGCCAGTACCTGCTGCTGCCCTACCTGGTGGCGGCCGTCCGCTACGACGACCCGGACTACTCGTACGACAAGGTTTTGCATGGACCGCTGCTCTCCGCGGCGCCGCGGCTCGAAGGACTCTGCACCGGGCAATCCACGCTGAAGGACTTCGCCGTCGGCCAGGCGGCGACGCCCGCGGCCGCGCAGTTCGTCGATGACGCGGCTCGGAAGGCACTCGCCGACTACGAAGCCGCCGGGAACCTGCCCAAGGTCGCGACCGATATTCCGACCTTCATCTCGCGCGGCGACAAAGATGACCTGGTCAACACCGCATGGGGCAACCAGGCCGTCGCCGATATGTGCGGGCTCGGCATCAACCTGGTGGACCACGTGCTGCCCGGCGGGCACGAGGCCTGGCGGGCCCGCGGCGATCTGGTGACCGCGTGGATCAACGACCGTTTCGCGGGTGCGCCCGTGCCTGCGACCACCTGCCGCGCATGACCGGCCGGTTGAAAGCCGGTGCGGCGCTGCTGATCTTGACCGTCACCTATTACGTCGCCCAGCTCGTCGTCGGCAACCGATGGCAGGAACCGCACTCCTACAGCTGGTCCGAGAACATGATCAGCGACCTCGGTGTGCCGGAATGCTTCGGTGACATGGCGCAATACGGGGCCACGACACCGCGCTACATCTGCTCACCGTGGCACGTTGTGATGTCCGCTGAGTTCGTGCTGCTCGGCGTGCTGGTGCTCGGGGCGGCCCTGCTGCTGCTTCCCTTGCTGCCCAAAAGTCCAGCAGGACGGGCAATCCCCTACCTGGCTGTGATCAACTGCCTCGGCATCGTCCTGGTCGGAACTTTTCCCGGCAGTGCGGGCGAAGTGCCGGGCGGCAACCAATTGCGCGCGGTGCTGCACCCGGCGGGCGCCTATCTGGAGCTGCTGTCCGGCCTCGCGATCATGCTGGTGGTGGCTCGCCTCTACCGAACCCACCGCGCTTACACCGCAGCGACTCTCGCGCTGATCGTCGTCACCGTCTTCGGCATGGTCGCCAGCCTTGCCCCGGACCACCTCGGCCTCGGCGCGGGCACCGCCGAACGCCTCGCCATCGATCCCTTCGTTGTCTGGCGAATAGTCACCGGTCTTGCCCTGATCATCGCGGTTCCTCGACTGTTCAGCGGGGACTCGAATCGTGACGACGGCACGCGCGAATCGTTGGGCAACCGCTGAGACGGTGTCTCAGGTGAGATGGCATCGTCGAGGCGTGGACTTCGGCACGCCGCGAGGGATCTTCCCCATTCAACTGGGGAGCGACGGTCGAGATCCGCCGTGCCATGCTTCAGTGGATGTTCGGACAGTGGTGGCAGACAGCACGAACGATGCGGAGATCTGGCCCGATTACTGGATCTTTGGTAATAGCGGCCGGGTTGATGATTTCAGGGTCGGCAGCGCACACCACGGCGCGACCGGACACCACGGAGGACTCCGCACTATCGATGTCCCTGCCTGATCCGACGAGCGACCAATCGGTCGAGTTCCCGCCGATCGATCTGAGCCCGACCGACGGTGGCACGCTCGACGAAACCGGTTCGGGCACAACGGAGGAAGACCCGACCGCGCTCGATCCGCTGGATTCCGAACCGTCGACGGATCCGCTGGACTCGGCGCCGATCGAACCGGTGGACTCGACGCCGATCGAGCCCGTGGATTCCACGCCGATCGAGCCTGTCGACCCTCCCCCAATCGAGTCCGTGGACTCTTCGACGCCGACCGATCCGGTGGATGCCGCGGCCACGACCGAGGTGCCGACGACGACAGAGCCGCCGCCCGCTACCACGACAGACCTGCAGACCTCCACGACCACAACGGAATTCCCGAGGATTCCGCTGGAGCTGTCGATCGAGGTGACGATCGATATCCAAGGTCGGCCGGTGCCGTGCGTTACCTGCCCTCCGCTGTCCACAACGTCGGCTACCCGTGCGCCGGAACCGTGCCGGTCCACGTCGGCGCAGCCGACCACTCAGCGTCCGACTAGCTCCGCATCGGCGACGACCAAGCCGCCCCGAACCTCGCCCACGACAACAAGATCGACGACGAAGCAGTCGATCGAGTCCACCCGCTCGACGACTCGTCCGCCGGTAACCTGCCTGCCTACCTCGACGACCATGTCGACAACGCCCAGCCCGTCCCGAACACCCACTGTCACAACCAGTCCCACCCGACCGACGCAAACCACCCCGCCACCCACCACGCCGCGGCGGTGAGCTCGGTCGGCTACCCGCCGAATGGCCTGCGGTGCAAGACCGCAGGCCATGTCATCGACTGGGAGACAAACGCTTTCAGCAGCTGAACGCGTAGGTGGTGCCGGCCGACGTGGCGATCCCCGTGCGGGTGTCGACTACGATAACCGTCGCCGCACGGTCCCGCGGGATCTGACAGCGCACATCGGCCAGCGCGGCGGTTTCCCTGGGCAGGTAGCCGTTTCCATCGGTCTGCCGGTTGCCGAGGGCCCGCAGACCGATGGTGTTCACGCCAGCCGCATAGAACTCGAGGCGAGCGTTGGGCGACAGACCGCTGGCGCTGTCCACGAAGATCCAGCCGCCGAGCTGATGCTTCTGCGTGCGCACGTGCACTTTGCCTGCGGGCAGTTGCGACGCGTCGGCGAAATGCTGTGCGCCCTCGCTGTTCTGGGCCCTGGCGCGGTCCCGGCGGTCGGGTGTCACGCAGACGTGGTCGGCGGGCCGGGTCTCCCGCCAGACGAATCCCTGCTTGCAGGTGTCCGGGCCGTAGGCGCCGCCGTTCGGAGAGCGGCGGGCGGCGGCCTGGGCGTTCTCGGCGTGCGCGGTGTCCCGGTCGCCGGGGCGTACGCAGACGGTGTCGCCGTTGTAGGCGTCGCGCCAGACGAATCCCTGCTGACAGGTGTACGGCCCGTATGGGAGCGCGGACGCCGGCGCGGGGAGGAGGGCGCCGAAACCGGCCACCGCCGCGATTCCCAGCGCGATGGGCAGTACGCGCAGGGGGCGAGGTACGGAGGTGCGGAACATATCTGTGGTCCTTTCAGGTGTTGACCAGCCGGTTTCGGCTGAGAACCACTGTCGTCGCGGCCACCAACGGCCCACTAACGACGCACCAACGGAGGTCCTTCGGCCGATGTCAGCTCGGCGGATCCGGGGGCACGAGGGTGAAGGTCAGCTCGTAGTCACCGATCCGGATCATCGCGCCGTCGGTGAGCGCGACGCTGTCCACGATGCGCATGCCGTCTACGAACACACCGTTCGAGGACAGCAGATCCTTGATCACGTAGGTAAGCCCGTTGTGCAGGATCGCCGCGTGGTGCCTGCTGACCTTGCCGTGTTCGAGCACGATGTCGTTGTCCGGCAGTCGTCCGATGCGGGTGATCGTGCCGGTGATCGCATAGGTGTTGCCGGCACGTTCGCGCAGCAATGCGGTCGGGCCGCCGGAGCTCTGGTCGACGATGGTCGTGGCGCGGAACGAGGCAACGGCGGCCTTCGCGCGTATGTCCAACGGTTCCTGTCGGAGGATGCGTGCCTCCAACTCGCGGATGGGCAGGCTGGGATCGATGCCGAGTTCGTCGGCGAGGGTGGCTCGCAGGCGGCGGGCCGTGTCGAGGGCGTCGGATTGGCGGCCGTCCGCGTACAGGGCGGTGATCAGCTGTTCCCACAGGGGTTCTCGCAGTGGATACTCGGCCGCCAGGAGTGCGAGTTCGGAGACGACGGCGGCCGCGCGGCCCTGCGCGATATCGGCTTCCGCGCGAGCCTCGATGGCGCTGAGCCGATCGTTGTCGAGCGCAGCGGCGAAGGAGTCGGCGAAGCCGAGCCCGCGCAGGTCCGCGAGCGCCGGGCCGCGCCACTGGCTCAGCGCGCTGGACAGCAGTTCGCTGGCCGTGCGGAAGCGGCCCGCGCTCAGCGCCCGCACCCCGGCCTCCTTGCGTACTCGGAAACGCTGCACGTCGCTCGCGCCGTCGGCCATCGCGACCCGGTAGCCCGCGCCGACCTGGGCCAAGATAGTGCGTGCGTCGAGTCCGTTGTCACGCAGCGGCTTTCGGAGATTTGACACGATCGTGTGCAGGCTCACCCTGATGTCGGGCGGTGGATTGTCCTCCCACACCGCCTGCGCCAGCGCGTCCACCGAGACCGGACGGTTCGCGTTGCACACCAGATAGGCGAGCACAGCACGTTGTTTCGGACCGCCGAGTGGTTGACCCGCACCGTCGATCGTGAGCTCCACCGCGCCGAGTACGCCGA
Source organism: Nocardia ninae NBRC 108245 (assembly GCF_007990755.1). Lineage (GTDB taxonomy): Bacteria > Actinomycetota > Actinomycetes > Mycobacteriales > Mycobacteriaceae > Nocardia > Nocardia ninae. The sequence goes on from NZ_BJXA01000026.1 coordinate 24,100, forward strand.
ACTGGGCGCGAACCTCGGGCATGGCGGCACTCCTCACGACGCGATACGTGCACGCGTCGCCTGCGAGCGTACCCAGCGGACTCGGTGATGGGCGGGGTAAATGAGCAACAATCGCCTGCGCTTCAACTGTGGCGTTATGCCTGGCACGCAACGTTTTGTCGCACCGGGTAACGGGTGTGCTTTCTGTGGTCGACCGCCGATGCCGGTGGTCGCGGGGTTCGCCGTAGCACAACCCGACATTCGAACGGGGCCGGTTCACCAGCCGGCAACGGCCTCGGCAACAGCCGTGCGACCACGGTTCATTCGGAGTTACTCGACACCGCTTACCTTTCGGGTACGCGGAAAGGGAGCCGGCGACATGGAGTTCCGACATCTGGTTTCATTCATCACGCTTGCCGAAGAGCTGCATTTCGGCCGGGCCGCGCAGCGTTTACATCTCACCCAGCCCAGTCTCAGTGCCCAGTTGCGGAAGCTGGAGAAGTCACTGGGTGTCCAGCTGGTCGCCCGCAATTCGCATGAGGTCAAGCTGACCCCGGCGGGGCGGGAATTCGAGAGCCGAGCACGGATCATCGTGGCCCAGCTGGACCGGGCCGCCCAGGTTGCGAAGGCCACCGCGGCGGGGCGGGTGGGTACCCTCGACATCGGTTACAACCTTCCGGCCAGCAGGCATGTGCTGCCGGACGCACTGACCGAGATGACCGAGCAGCACCCCGACATCGTGGTGTCGCTGTGGGAGAAGCGCACCGGGCCACAGCTGGCCGCGCTGGCCGATGGCTCGCTCGACCTGGCGCTGGTCTACGGACACCCGAGCAGCCCGGATTTCCGGTATCGGCGGCTGCTGCACCGGGTTCCGTTGATGGCGGTGGTCGGCAGGCGGCACAGGTGGGCCGAGCGGTCCGGGGTGCCGTTCGCCGAACTGGCGGGCCAGGAGTGTGTGCTGTTCGCTCGCGAACAGTGTCCGGCCATGTACGACTCCATCTTTCGAGCGGCCGCCGATACCGAGATCACCCTCTCGGTCGCACAGTCGGCGGACGATCCAGGAGCGACCGCCCATATGGTGTCGGTGCGCCCACTGGTCGGGTTCGCTTCACTGCCGCGCGCGATTTCGATGGGAATGGGTGCGCCGGGTAGCAGCTCGGTGGCGGTCAAACTGCTCGATCCGGTGCCGACGTTGGATTTGTACGCGGTATGGCGCGCGGACGCGACGAATCCGGCGGTCTCGCTCTTCCTGGAGTGCATTCGGTCCCCGGAAGCCGCGCACCTGGATCCAGCCCGCGCGTTGTCTGCCTAGTTCGCTCGGTTCCCGGCTGCCACCAGTTCTGGGGGCACCAGGATGGCCAGTTGAATTGCCACCTACGGATCCGTAGGCTCGCGGAGGTTGTCGCGCTGGCGGTCGTGCTCGAGCCAGCGCCAGGTGAGCCAAAACGTCTGAGGGGTAACGCAAATGGGGAGAAATCTCACCCAGCTCGAGCTGCTCACTGAGCTCGAGCCCGTCGCCGAGGAGAACGTCCATCGGCATCTGTCGATGGCGAAGGCCTGGCACCCGCACGACTACGTGCCGTGGGATGAAGGGCGCAACTTCGCCGCGATGGGCGGTGTCGACTGGGACCCAAGCCAGTCGCAGTTGTCCGAGGTCGCCAAGGCGGCGATGATCACCAACCTGCTCACCGAGGACAACCTGCCCTCCTACCACCGGGTGATCGCGGAGAACTTCTCGCAGGACGGCGCGTGGGGCACCTGGGTGGGTCGCTGGACCGCCGAGGAGAACCGGCACGGCATCGTGATGCGCGACTACCTGGTGGTTACCCGCGGTGTCGACCCGGTCGAGCTGGAAAACGCGCGAATGATCGCGATGACCACCGGATTCGATCCGCTGGCCGTGGCCAAGTACGGCACCATCGATCCCAGTGAGGTGCCTGACGCCGGGTTCCTGCTCGGGGTGGCCTACGTGACCTTCCAGGAGCTCGCCACCCGGCTGAGCCATCGCAACACCGGGCGGGTGTGCAACGACCCGATCGCGGACAAGATGCTGCAGCGTATCGCCGCCGACGAGAACCTGCACATGATCTTCTACCGCAACATGTGCGGCGCGGCCCTCGACCTGGCGCCCGATCAGGCGATCGAGGCAATCGCGTTGACGTTGATGAACTTCCAGATGCCGGGCGCGGAGAACCCGAACTTCCGCCGCTACGGGGCGCTGATGGCCAAACACGGCATCTACGACATGCGCCAGCACCTCGAAGACGTGGTGATGCCGGTGCTGCGCATCTGGAAGATCTTCGAGCGCAACGACTTCACCGCCGCCGGCGAGCAGACGCGCGAAAAGTTGGCCGAGTATCTCGCGAAGTACGAGCGGGACATGCTCAAGTTCGAGGAGCGGCGGGATCGGATCGCGGCGCGGCAGGCCAGTAAGCGTGACTCGGCGGCGCTCACTACTACGTTGCGCTGATTACGGTGTCGGGCTGAGCTCGGTGCTGGTCGGAGGTGAGCCCGGGTTGCACATCGTGTCGGCCCGAGTTCGGAAAGCTATCGCAGGCTGCATGCGTTCACACACCTCTTGAAGTGAAAACTTGCAGATCAGATGGGGTTTTTGCTGGCTTCGAATGGTTGGGGTCGATAGGGTTTAGTACATGAGTTCGAGTGGGGAGACGCAGCAGCGGCGGGTCGCCGATCCGCTGCTGGGGGCTGTCGCTGATCTCCTCGAACGGCCGTTGACTGCCATGTCCGACGACAAGATCATCGAGCTGTTGCGTGATGTCGAGCAGGCCACTCGGATGTTGGCGACTGTCGGGCATCGGTTGATTGTGGAAGCCTCGGACCGAAACCTGCCCAACCAGACTGGAACCGGCACTGCGAAGAAGTTCCTGATGCACACGCTGCGCCTGTCCAATGCCGAGGCGGGCGCGCGGGTTGCTGCGGCATTGTCACTCGGGTCTTGGCATGACATGGCTGGCGAGGTGCGGGCACCGCGCTTGCCGCGCACCGCGGCCGCACAAGTCGAGGGGGAGATCTCGGCTGACCATGCTCGGCAGATCGCAGCGGTGATGAAGCGTGTACCGGGTTCGACGGCGAATGCGGAATTCGAAGCCGCGGAACAGCTTCTGGCAGACTTCGCCCGGACCGGGTCGCCCGATGACATCCCCAAGGTGGGCGAGGCGATTCTTGCGTACTTGGACCCGGACGGGGAACGCACCGACGATACCGACCGGGCCCGCATGCGGGGGATCACCATCGGCCGTCAGCGTGCGGACGGGATGTCGCCGATCAAGGGTGAAATAACCCCGACGCTGCGTGCCCTGCTGGACCCGGTCATGGCGAAACTTGCCCGGCCCGGCATGAACAACCCTGACGATCCCGAAAGTCCGTCGGGTGCGGACGGGTTCGTGGATCAAGATCAACTTGCTGCCGCCGCCCGGCGCGACGCGCGCAGCGCTGCGCAACGCACCCATGACGGGTTTCTCGCGTTGCTGCGGCACTGTGTCGCGCCGGAGAAGCTGGGATCGCATCGCGGACTTCCGGTTTCGACGATCTTGACGATGAACGTTGCGGATGTCGAGAAAGCCGCCGGGGTCGCGACCACCGCGACCGGAGGCATGGTTCCGATCAGCGAGGCGCTGAAACTGGCCGCGGAGTCGGAGCCGTTCTTGCTGGTGTTCGACGCCGACGGCCTGCCGTTGCATTTAGGACGCACCAAGCGTTTGGCTTCTGCCGCACAGCGATTGGCGTTGATCGCTGCAGTACGCGGCTGCTCGCGTCCGGGTTGTGGTGCTCCCGCGAGTGTGTGCGCTATCCACCACGTTACGGACTGGAACAAGGGTGGGCCGACTGATATCGGCAACGAGACGCTGGCCTGTGACCAGTGCCATGCGTTGGTTCACGACGGGCCGGGCGGCTGGAAAACAGTTGTCCTCGGACCGGAATCGACGCACCCCGGTCGGGTCGCGTGGATCGGACCACCCCACATCAATCCCAGTGGACAGCCCCAAATCAACAATCGTCACCGCCCGGGCGAACTCCTCGCCGAAGCACTCTCGCGTATCCATGAGCGAAAACAGCACGAGGAGAATGAAAAGCATGAGCGGACGCGACAAGAGCAGCGGTTGACCGGCGCTGCGTAAGCCGCGCGGGGCTGGCGTCAGTGCGGCGCCAGCCGGGACGACCGGGCCGTCACGGCGGCCCGGCTGGCACCCGCGATAACAAACCCTTAACCGGCTACAGCACAAGCTATTTCGGCGCCTTGCTCCACTACCGTCGAGCATCGTGCGGCGCTGCCCTGGAAGACTGCCACGACAAGCCGCACTCGATTCGGTAGTTCGCAGGTTCGATCTCGTCGTATTCGTCGATCACCGGGGCTTACCGACGGCCTGTCATGATGTGCCCATGTCTTCGGATATGCCGTGCGATCCGGCTCTGTCGTCCAGTACAGCTCTGTCATCCGATCCAGCTGCGCATGCTCGCCACACTCGGGAGGAGTACGACCGCTTGGCGCCGGTGTGGTCATCTGCGACCGACACGGGACCCTTCAACGGAGGACTGGAACGGCCGGCGGTCCGTGAATTGGTGCCTGCCCCTTTGGACGGGGCGGCAGTACTCGACGCAGGCTGTGGCTCCGGCGCGCAATGCGAGTGGCTGCTCGATGCCGCTGCGGCAGTGACCGGTATCGACATGAGTCCGCAGATGGTCGAAGAAGCAGAGCGCCGCTGCGCTGGACGTGGAGGTCGTTTCTTTGTCGCTGATCTAGCCGAACCACTTCCGGTTGAGGCAGGTTCGTTCGACGGAATCATATGCTCGCTCACGCTGCACTACCTGCGTGACTGGACGATTCCGCTGCAATCGTTCGCGTCTGCATTACGTCCGGGAGGTTGGGTGGTGCTGTCCGCAGATCATCCGTTCGGGCCGCCGCTACCGACCCAACGTGGCGGGTATTTCGATACCGAACTCGTCAGCGATACCTGGACCAAAAACGGCGTCGAAGTCACCCAGCATTTCTGGCGCCGCCCGCTGTCTGCCGTCATCACGGACTTCAGCCGAGCCGGGTTTGTCGTCGACCGAGTAGCCGAACCTCAACCGAGCAGCGAAGCGCTCGAGCGTTGGCCCGACGAACTCGCTGGAGTCGTCGGAGTGCCGACCTTCATCGTGTATCGCTTGCTGAAGGCCTGAACACAGCAGGGGACACGCTGAAAATCCTGCGGCCTTTCAGTATCGGCGCAGGTTCTGCCGGTAACTCGCGAGCGCGGTTTTCGTGTTTCGCAGGTCGGCCGACGCTTTCGCCAACTGTCCCTGTGCGTGTTGGCTGTCGCGGGAGGTGCTCGCTCGATGAACCTCGGCACGACGTTGCCGTACGAAACCTTCCAACCGCGCCGACTCGCTTTCCAACCGCTTGATCTCGCGTTCGAGCCAGATCTTCTCGTCGGCCATATTCGCTCCCACTGTGTCGCGGGGTGTAGAGGTGGTTCCGCGCCGCCCAGACCCGCTGTCGTGTAATCACCCGAGTCTGGCAACCAGCGGCTACGGTGTCTGTCCCCTGAACATTCGACGTGCGACAGACCCACTCTGCGACGGTCGCACACTGAACGAGAAGCAAGCTCGCTGTCGCGTGGACGAGGGTGATGGGGGCGGGTAGGGTCTCCCCATTCTGATGAGGAGATCGTGATGAAAAGCATTGCCCTGCTGGCCGTTGGGGTTGCGCTGGTTTTGTCGGCGTGTAGTTCTACGACAAGCACGGATGCCGCGCCGACGACCGCGGTGAACGACGTGGTGCGGGGTAAGACGTGCGAGAACTACCTGCCGGTGTTGAGCAAGTTGAAGGCGGCCAGCGAGGAGTCCGCGAACAGGACGGCAGAGGACACCATCGCGCTCCTCCCCCAGTCCCCGCAATGGTCGACCCTCAGTGAGGCAGACCGCCAATCAACCATTGCCGGAATCAGGGACGCAGCCAAGGGAAAGTGCTAGCCCCGATCTGACCCCCTATGAGCGAGCAACTCGGACTCCAGCGAAACACCAAGCACGACGACGACGCCCTAGGCCATGCGGGGCACCTCGCACACTTCGAATCACCGCCGATCAGCGAGTCGAGGACCCGCCTTCTCGACCGTGTTCACGACGGTGCAGGGCCAGCTGGATTTCCAGCAATAGCCGGTCGGCGGGGTCGGTGAGGTCGATGCGGAGGATCTCCTCGACGCGACGGATGCGGTAGCGCAACGTGTTCGGGTGGACCTGGAGTGCGGTGGCTGCGTTGCGGACGTCGCCGTGTTCGCGCAGGTAGATGTCGACGCTTTCGCGCAAGCTGGCGGAATGCTTACGGTCGTATTCGGAGAGGGTTCGCAAGCGCGGGTCATGCAGTTCGGAGCGGGTACCGACGAGGTCGAGGATTTCGCCGAGCAGCACGGCGGTACGTGATTCGGCGAGGGTGGTGACCCGACCGCGCGGGTAGGTGGCGATGGTGCTGTCGAGGACCCGGTCGACCTCGCGCCTGGCTCCGGCCACGCTGCTCAGGTCAGGCACGGGGCAAGCGATGGCCGCGCGAAGCGCCAGCCCCCGTTTGGATTCGAGCTGCTCTACCAGCTGGCGCGTCCAAGCCGTAACAGCATGCGCGGCTTTATAACTGGGCAAAAGCACATAAACCCGGTCACCCAGCGTAGCCGTCACCGAGTCATTGCGAAATGAGCTGGCGCGCAGGCGAAGCATGCTGCCCAGCGCGGAAGGCTCAGTGGCGGGCGCGCTTTCGGTGGCGGTGAGCGCGAAGCCGACCACTGCGGCAGGCCCGGTCATCGGCAGGTTCAGCGCACTCGCCACGGACACGACATCGACGGACCCGCCCTCACCGAAAAGTCGTTGCACGAGCAGCGCTTCGGTGGACGGCGCGTCGAGGCTGCGCGAAATGAGGCGACCCGCGATGGCCGAGGCACCGCGCAGAATCTCCGCCGCGTCCGGCTTGAACGGCCGGGTGCCCTGCTGCAGCCAGATCGTGCCGAGTACCCGCGGCGCCCGCGCGGCGCCGTCGGCGGGATGCCGGATGCTCACCGCGAGCCTGCGCTTGATGTTCAACTCTTCGTGCTCCGGCACATCGATGACCTCGTCGGTCCGTCGCAGCCGGTCGAACACTCCCCACTTCCGCAGGACCGCCAAGTATTCGCGCGGCCCTTCCCTACCCAGGATCGACATCACCCGCATCTGATCGGCCGCCTCGTCGGAGGCCGAGTACGCCAGCACATGAGACTGCGGGTCTTCGATCGACACCATGCCACCCGCGTTCTGCGCAACGATCTGCGCCAAACCGAACAGGTCGATGTCCGCGGCAACAAGCCCACTATCAACAGCCACGTCTACGCCTTTCGGCCAACTCGACAACACACTCATCCCATCTTTGTCCTTTCGGCCCATTTCCCGGGCACTTTTCCGGTGTTGACTTCGGCTGACCTCACAAGTGCGACATCCAGCAGGAGGAACCATGGACGCCATCGTGTCCACACCGCGGCCGGTGAACGAGCCAGTCGGCACCTTCGCCCCCGGTAGTGCGGAACGTACACGGTTGCAGGCGAAACTGGCCGAACTCGGCGCGACCCAGACCGAGGTGCACCACGTCATCGGCGGTGAGCACCGGCGCAGTTCGGGCAAGACGATCAAGGTTGTGCAGCCGCACAAGCACGCCGCCGTGCTCGGCACCCTCACCACCGCGAAGCCCAGCGACGTCGAGGACGCGATCGCCGCGGCCACCGCCGCCGCCCCCGCCTGGCGCGCGCTGTCGTTCGAGGACCGGGCTGCGGTGTTCCTGCGGGCCGCGGATCTGCTGGCCGGGCCGTGGCGCGAAACCATCGCCGCCGCAACCATGCTCGGCCAGTCGAAGACTGCGTACCAGGCCGAGATCGACAGCCCGTGCGAGCTCGTCGACTTCTGGCGCTTCAACGTGCATTTCGCGCGCCAGATCCTCACCGACCAGCCGATCTCCTCCCCCGGCGTGTGGAACAAGGTCGAGTACCGCCCGCTGGACGGCTTCGTCTACGCGATCACCCCGTTCAACTTCACCGCCATCGCGGGCAACCTGCCGACCGCGCCCGCGCTGATGGGCAACACTGTGGTCTGGAAGCCGGCGATGACCCAGTCGGTCGCGGCGTACTGGACGATGAAGCTGCTCGAGGCCGCCGGCCTGCCGCCCGGTGTGATCAACCTGGTGAATGGTGCAGGCCCGAAGGTCTCGGACGTGGCCCTTGCGGACCGTCGACTGGCCGGCATCCACTTCACCGGCTCCACCGCGACGTTCCAGCACCTGTGGCGCTCGGTCGCCGCGAACATCGCCGACTACAACGCCTACCCGCGCCTGGTCGGCGAGACCGGCGGCAAGGATTTCGTCGTCGCGCACAGCTCCGCCGATCCCGAAGTGCTGACCACCGCCCTGATCCGCGGGGCGTTCGACTATCAGGGCCAGAAGTGCTCGGCCGCCTCCCGCGCGTTCATCCCGAAGTCGGTGTGGGCCAAGATGGGCCGCGATTTTCTCGACAAGGTCGCCACCCTGAGCTACGGCGACGTCACCGATTTCAGCCACTACGGCGGCGCGCTGATCGACAAGCGCGCCTTCGACAAGAACGCCGAGGCCATCGCCCGCGCCAAGGCCACCTCGGGTCTGTCGATCGCCGCGGGCGGGCACGCCGACGATTCGGTCGGTTACTTCGTCGACCCGACCGTCCTGCTCGGCGAGGACCCCACCGACGAGGCATTCCACACCGAGTACTTCGGCCCGATCCTGTCCGTGCACGTCTACGACGACTCGGTCCGCGGCTCCTTCGAGCAGACCCTCGACCTGGTCGACAAGGGCTCGCCCTACGCGCTGACCGGCGCGATCATCGCCGACGACCGCACGGCGATCGCCACCGCCACCGAGGGCCTGCGCTTCGCGGCGGGCAACTTCTACATCAACGACAAGCCCACCGGCGCCGTCGTCGGCCAGCAGCCGTTCGGCGGGTCGCGTGCCTCCGGCACCAACGACAAGGCAGGCTCGGCACAGAACCTGCTGCGCTGGACCTCCGCCCGCACCATCAAGGAAACGTTCGTCCCGGCCACCGATCACCGCTACCCGCACCAGGAGCTCTGATGGCCTTCTCCGCCCTGCTGCGGCCCGCCATGCTGGCCGCGTCCCGGTCGCCGCGCATGGAGCGCACCATCACCAGGATGCCGACGACCAAGAAGCTGGTCGACCGGTTCGTCGCGGGCGACTCCGCGGACCAGGCGGTGGCGGCGGTCGAAACCCTGCTCGGCTCCGGCCGCTACGTCACCATCGACTATCTCGGTGAGGACACCACCGAGATCGAGCAGGCCCGCACCACGGTCACCCACTACCTGCACATGCTGTCCGCACTGGCACGACTCGATATCACCGCGGACACGGAATCGGTTCGGCCGCTAGAGGTTTCGCTCAAGTTGTCGGCGCTCGGCCAGTCGTTGCCCCGCGACGGGCACGCGATCGCGCTGGAGCACGCGCACCGGATCTGCATGGCGGCGCAGGAGGCGGGCGTCTGGGTGAACGTCGACGCCGAGGACCACACGACCACCGACTCCACCCTCGGCATTGTTGGTGAACTGCGTGCCGACTTCCCCACTCTCGGCACGGTCCTGCAGGCGTACCTGCGCCGCACCGAGGGCGACTGCCGCGACCTGTCTGGCCCCGGCTCCCGAATCCGGCTGTGCAAAGGCGCCTACAAGGAACCGGCCTCCGTCGCGTTCCAAAGCCGGGCCGACGTCGACGAGTCCTACCTGCGCTGCCTGCGTCTGCTGATGCTCGGCGACGGCTACCCGATGGTCGCCACGCACGACCCGGCACTCATCGAGGCCGCACGCAACTGCGTCGAGACAACGCATCGCAAACCCGATGAGTTCGAGTTCCAGATGCTGTACGGCATCCGCGACGCCGAGCAGCGCAGGCTGGTCGACGAGGGCAACCATCTGCGCGTCTACGTGCCCTACGGCGATCAGTGGTACGGCTACTTCATGCGCAGGCTGGCCGAGCGTCCGGCCAATGTCGCGTTCTTCTTGCGCTCGCTGAAGCCCGGTAGCCAGCGCTGACGGGCGGCGCGGTCGCACCGCGCCCGTCCGGTTGGCCAACCACGCTGAACAATATTTGGCCAACTCGCCGATCACAGTCGCGCTGTGGTCGTATTTAGTAACCACAGCTCGAAGTGTGATCTGCGTTACGCATCGTCGCGGAGCGCGGAGGACGAAAGGAAGCACATGTCCATTGCGGAGTTGCGCAGTCAAATGCTGCGCCGCAAACCCATGGGGCAGATCGATGACGACAGCCCTGCCGATGAGCAGCTGGCCCGGTCGCTCGGCCTGTGGCAGCTCACGGCGATCGGCGTCGGCGGCATCATCGGCGCGGGTATCTTCACCCTCGCCGGCGCGGTCGCCAACTCCGTCACCGGTCCCTCGGTGCTGATCTCGTTCCTGATCGCCGGTGTCGCCAGCGCCGCCGCCGCGCTCTGTTACGCCGAGTTCGCCGGCATGGTGCCGAAGGCGGGTTCCGCCTACACCTACGGCTACGTGTCGCTGGGCGAGCTCGCGGGCTGGTTCATCGGCTGGGATCTGTTGCTGGAGTACATCGCCGTGGCGGCGGTGGTCGCCATCGGTGTCTCCGGCTACTTCAAGTTCCTGCTCGAGCAGGTGAACATCGATCTGCCCAACTGGATGCTGGGTGCGAGCGGTACCGGCGACGGCCATGTGGTCGACGTGTTCGCAATGTTGTTCTGCCTCGGTACCGCGTGGCTGCTGTCCCGCGGCATCCGCAGCGTCGGCCGGTTCGAGGCCGTCGCGGTGGCCATCAAGGTCGCCCTGGTCGTGCTGATCATCGTGCTCGGTGTCTTCCACATCGACAGCTCGAACTACACCCCGTACTTCCCGTTCGGCGGCGCCGCGGTGTGGACCGGCGCGGCCACCGTGTTCTTCGCCGTGTTCGGCTACGACGCGATGAGCACCGCCGCCGAGGAGTCGACGGACGGCAAGAAGCACCTGCCGAAGGCCATCCTCTACTCGCTGGCCATCGCGATCGTGCTGTACGTGCTGGCCACGCTGGTGCTGACGGGTATGCAGAAGTACACCGAGATCAGCCCGACGAGCGGTTTCTCCACCGCGTTCGAATCGGTCGGCATGCCCGGCATCGCGAACATCATCGCGATCGGCGCCATCGTCGGCATCGTCACCGTGGTGCTCACCTTCATGCTCGGCGTCACCCGCGTCTGGTACGCGATGAGCCGGGACGGGCTGCTGCCCGAGTGGTTCGCCAAGACGCATCCGGTGCGCAAGGTGCCGACCAGGGTGACCTGGATCGTCGGCATCGGCGCCGCGGTGATGGCCGGCCTGCTGGATATCACCGTGGTCGCCGAGCTCACCAACATCGGCATCCTGATGGCCTTCATCGTCGTCTCGATCGCCGTGATCGTGCTGCGGCGCACCAGGCCCGATGAGCCGCGCGAGTTCAAGCTGCCGTTCATGCCGGTGGTCCCGCTGATCGGCATCGGCTTCTCGCTGTACCTCATCTGGTCGCTGCCGTGGGAGACCTGGGCGCGGTTCGCGGTCTGGCTGGTCGTCGGACTGGCGGTGTACTTCGCCTACTCGCGCACGCACTCGAAGCTGGAGCGCAAGGGTTCGGCGGAGACGGCCGAGGTGATCTGAAGGAACTCCGAGGGGCACCGACGCCAGCTCCTCGGGCCGGTTGGGTGGGTCGGCCGGATGGCCACCCACCCAGCTTGTTTCTCGGCGACGTATCGGACGGAGGTGGTGCCGCGCGAGTTCTCAGCGAATTCTCGTCACCGGCGCAGGTGGCGGTATCGGCACGCTGCTGCGATCGCGCCTACGTCGCCCCCATCGCATCCTGCGCCTCTTGGATTCGACCGAACTCCCCACTCCCGCACCGGAAGAGCGCGTGGAGATCGTCACCGGGTCACTCACCGACGCCGACACCATGGCCGCTGCGTGCCGTGACGTGGACGCGATCATCCACCTCGGCGGGATCAGCCGTGAGGACAGCTGGGAACGTGTGCTCGCGGTGAATGTCGATGGCACGCATACGGTTCTGGAGGCCGCACGACAAGCCGGTATCTCCCGCATCGTGCTGGCCTCCAGCAATCACGCGGTGGGCTACCGGGTAGTCGGCGAGGCAGGCCCGGACGGTATTGCCGGCGAGGCCCCACCGCGGCCGGACACCTATTACGGATTCAGCAAAGCGGCGGTCGAAGCCCTGGGCAGCCTCTATCACTCGCGGTTCGGCATGGATGTGCTGTGCATCCGGATCGGGTCGTGCTTCGAGCGGCCGCATGACGTGCGCGGACTGTCGCTGTGGCTGTCCCCCGACGACTGCGCCCGATTGTTCGAGGCGTGCCTGAGCGCGAACAGCCCCGGCTTCCGGGTGCTGTGGGGCGTCTCGAAGAATTCGCGCGCGGTCGTCTCCCTGCGCGAGGCCGAAGAGCTCGGCTACCGCAGTCTCGACGATGCCGAGAAGTTCGCTCCGGAGATTCTCTCCGCGGGTGCGACCGCGCCGAAGCACATCGGCGGCGCTTTCCTGGAAACGCCGCTCGGCATACAGAATCCGCTCTGACCTGGCTTTCCGTAGCTAGTCCAGCTACCGATCCGGCATCTCACGCACCCAATTCGCCGAAACACTGAACTCTTTGTGATTCGCATCCGTATTGATTGCGAAATGGTCATACGGCTATCTACTGTCGGGGCTGCAACACGACGGCTCGGTCGTGCTGGTCACGCGACGCGGCGTGACCGAGAGGAGCAGTGGCAGATGGATCTCCAGGACGTCGTATCCGCAGGCGTGCTCGAACAGCGTGCGCTGCTGGCGCAGGGTGCACTGTCCACGCATGAACTCGTCGCCGCCACGCTGGACGCCATCGACGCGGCCGCGGATCTCAATGCTTTCACCCGCGTGTGCCACGAGCAGGCTCGCGCCGAGGCCATCGAGCGGGACCGGGAGCGCGCCGCAGGCACCGTCGGCCCGCTACACGGCATACCAATCGCGATCAAAGACGAGATCGACGTCGCAGGTTCGGTGACCTCCTTCGGCACCCGCGCCAACTCGACCCCGGTGCAGGCCGACGCCGAAGTCGTGCGCCGGTTGCGGGCCGCAGGTGCCGTCATCGTCGGTAAAACCACGATGCCCGAGTTCGGCCAGTGGCCGTACACCGAGTCGAGTACATATGGCGTGACCCGCAATCCGTGGGATCGAACCCGAACCACCGGCGGCTCCAGCGGTGGCTCCGCCGCGGCGGTCGCGGCGGGCCTGGTTCCGGTCGCGATCGGCAGTGACGGTGGCGGCTCCATCCGCATCCCGTCGGCTTGCTGCGGGCTCTTCGGCCTCAAAACTCAGCGCGGACGCGTGCCGGTCGCCCCCTTCGAGCATCTCTGGTGGGCGCTGGGCGTGACCGGGCCGTTGACCCGTGGCGTGCTCGACTCCGCGGTCGTCAACGACGTGATCCGCGGCAACACCCCCGGCGACCGGTTCACCGCACCGGACCCGGTGATGTCGTTCGAACAGGCCGCGCGGCAGACCACCACGGGTCTGCGGATCGGGTACAGCACGAAATCGCCTTCCCCACTGGCGAAGCCGGACCCGGAACATGTACGCGCGGTCCTCGACACCGCGACACTCCTTGCCGATCTCGGTCATTCCGTCTTCGAGGTGGATCCGCACTATCCGGAGTCCCTGCACGCCTTCTTCCCGCAGTTCTTCGGCGGGGTTCGTGCCGAAGTCGACCATGTCGAGCATCCAGAGTTGCTCGAACGCCGCACCCGCCAGACCGTCGCGCTGGGCGCGTGGGCCCGGCGGCCCGTCGTGGAATGGGCGATCCGGCAGGGAGAAGCCGTGGCGCACAAGGTCGATCGGGTATTCGCCGACTGCGACCTGCTGCTCACCCCCACCCTCGCGGGCCGCCCGCCACACATCGGTGTGCTCGACGGCGCGAATACGGTTCGCGCGCAACTGCGATCCATCCCGATGGTGGCGTACACGGCGCTATGGAACGTGACGGGTCACCCGGCGGCGTCCCTGCCCGCGGGCGTCGGCACGGACGGCCTGCCGCTGGCGGTTCAGCTGATCGGCCCGCGCAACGGCGAAACGACCATCCTCACGGTCGCCGCTCAGCTCGAACAGGCTCGCCCACATCCCCGTCCACTGGGCTGAAACCCGGTTCGGCGGCTATGGTGGCCGATGTGACCGAATTGGGCGATATCGCACCACGTTTCGTGGAGCTCGCGCACAGCATCGTCTGGTGCACCGTGTCCACGACCGATCCGGCCGGGCGGCCGCGCAGCCGCGTCCTGCATCCGATCTGGGAGTGGGACGGCCAGGAGCTGACCGGGTGGATCTTCACCGGTCAGACCCCCGCCAAGCTGGCCCACCTCGCGCACAGCCCGTATGTGTCGTGCAACTACTGGGTACCGACGCACGACACCTGCCTGGCGGAGTGCGCCGCCGAATGGGTGGGCGACCTCGAGACGAAGACCAGATTGTGGGAGCTCTTCCGCAGCACACCCCCGCCGCTCGGCTACGACCCGGGCGGCATCGGCGTCCCCGGCTGGAACGGGCCGGATTCACCGGGCGTCAGCCTGTTGCGCCTGCGTCCGTGGCGCCTACGCGTGTTGCCCGGAAAAGACTTCTTTAACGGCCTCCCCGCCACCTCGTGGCGCGAGTGAGCACAGTAACATTTCAGATTTATCGAAGATAATTCAGGACTAAGGCAGGATTTACGAACAAGATTCTGTACCGTCGAGGAATGCGGAAGAATGATTCACCCGGCGGCTCGACTCCACCCGCACCGCCGATCCACCCGCCCGCCGGTGTTCCGATCGATGATATCGACCGGATCCTGCTCGACCAGCTCGCGCGCGACGGCCGGATGACGAACAATGCGCTCGCCGCAGCGGCGGGCATCGCGCCGTCCACCTGCCTCGGCCGAGTGCGCGCCCTGGTGGAGCGCGGCGTCATTCGCGGCTTCCATGCCGACATCGATCCGGCCGCGCTCGGCCGCAGCCTGCAGGCCATGATCGCGGTGCGGCTGCGAGCCAGCGCCCGCCAGCACCTGGCCCAGTTCGGCGAGCAGATGTCGGAGTTCGAGGAGGTGCTCAACGTGTACTTCATCGCGGGCGCCGACGACTACCTGATCCACGTCGCCACCTCGCACACCGACGAGCTGCGCCGGTTCGTGCTGAACAACCTGAGCGAGCATCCGGCGGTCGCGTCCACCGAGACGATCCTCATCTTCGAGCACATGCGGCCGCGGACGAATACCACGACATGACAAGGGCGGCCGACCCACCGGTCGGCCGCCCTTGCGAAACGTGTTACGCAACCAGGCTTTCGGCCGCGTAACCGTGCGCGGCCGCGACGGAAGCGGACAGCAGCACACCACCATGCGTACTGAGACCGCTCGCCAGGCCCTGATCCGCCGCCACCGCCTCGCGCCAGCCGTGCTCGGCCAGCGAAACAACGTACGGCAGAGTGGCATTGGTGAGTGCGACGGTCGAGGTGTAAGGCACCGCGCCGGGCATGTTGGCCACGCAGTAGAACACCGACTCGTGCACCCGGTAGGTCGGGTCCGCGTGCGTGGTCGGACGCGAATCAGCGAAGCAGCCGCCCTGGTCGATGGCGATGTCGACGAGCACCGAGCCCGGCTTCATCTGCGCGACCAGATCGTTGGACACCAGCGTCGGCGCCTTCGCACCGGGCACCAGCACCGCGCCGATCACCAGATCCGCTTCGCGCACGGCCTTTTCGACCTCGAGCCGGTTGGACATGATGGTCCGCACCTGCCCCTTGTACTGCGCGTCGATCTCGCGCAGCCGGGCGATGTTCAGGTCGAGCACGGTCACCTCGGCGCGCATGCCGTGCGCGATGGCGATCGAGTTGCCACCCGCCACACCCGCGCCGATCACCACCACGCTGGCGGGCGGGGTGCCAGGCACGCCGCCCATCAGCACGCCGCGGCCACCGCCGTTGCGCATCAGGTGGTAGGCGCCCGCCTGCGGTGCCAGCCGGCCCGCGACCTCGCTCATCGGGGCGAGCAGCGGCAGCGATCCGTCCCGGCCGGTGACCGTTTCGTAGGCGATCGAGGTGATGCCCGAGCTCAGCAGCGCGTCGGTGCACTCCTTGGAGGCCGCGAGGTGCAGGTAGGTGAACAGCACCTGACCTTCCCGCATGCGTGAATACTCCTCGGCCACCGGCTCTTTCACCTTGAGCACCAGTTCGGCGGTGCCCCAGACCTCGTCGGCGGAGTTCAGCACCCGCGCGCCTGCGACGGTGTATGCCTCGTCCTCGAACGCCGATCCGCGACCGGCACCGGTCTCGATGTACACCTCGTGCCCACGGGAGACGAGCTCGTGCACACCGGCCGGGGTGATCGCAACCCGATACTCGTGGTTCTTGACCTCGCGGGGGACCCCGATCTTCACCTGCGCTCCTGAATGTCGATGGATGTCGATAGTCGATCCGCATAATATGGACCGTTACAGGTCAAATTATGAATATCATGCAAGATCAGGTCTAGATATATGAAGATAATTCTTTGAACTGGCCCAGGCGCGGTTGAATCCTCGGAACAGGTCCGGGCTGACGGCCCTCGCCCGCAAGATGTTCGACCAGCCGGCCGCAGAGCAGCCGACTGAAGGTTCGCGTGCACATCCCGGCAATCTCACACACGTCCCTCGACCTCACGCACGCCCTCGGCCGCACATCCCCTCGAACCTCGCGCACGTATTCACTGACCAGTTCGAGCGCACATCCGTGGCCCGCCGAATGCACGCAACCGCAGCGGTAACAAACCTCACAGTCGGTTCGCGATAATTCCTGCCTAAGATACAACTTGTGTCTAAGACGTATTCATCAGCCGAGCATGCCTACCGCGAGGTCAAGGAACGCATCCTGACCGGCGGTTTGTCCGGAGGCGAACTCATCAGCGAAGGCGAGATAGCCGCCGAGCTCGGCACGTCGCGGACACCCGTGCGCGAGGCCTTCCTGCGGCTGGAAACCGAAGGCTGGATGAAGCTCTACCCCAAGCGCGGCGCGCTGGTGGTACCGATACCGCCCGACGAGGCCGAGCACGTCGCCTACGCCCGCTATGTCGTCGAGGCGGCCGCAGTCCGTGCGCTGGCCGGCACCGACCGGACGGCACTGACGTCGCTGTTCCGTTCGTCGCTCGACCGGCAGCGCGAGCTGGCCGCGGCAGGCGACCTCGACCAGTTCGCCCTGGTGGACACCGACTTCCATCGCTCGTATGTGATCGCTGCGGGTAACCCACTGCTGGCGAGCTTCTACGATTCATTGCGCGAACGGCAGCGCCGAATGAACAGCGTCGCGCTACGCCGCGGCCCGATCGACATCGACCGGATCATCGAGCAGCACGCACACCTGGCCGGGCTGATCGAAACCGGAGAGGTCGACCGCTTCGCCACCGCACTGGCCGAGCACCTCTCCGGCGTGCACCAGCTAGAGCTACGGGGGCTGTGATGACGACGCTGACCACCGCGCTCCGGCCCACCCTCACCAAGCCCGCCACGAAGGCGTGGTGGGGTGTCGCCGCCGCGATGTTCGCCATCGCCTGGGGCGGCAACGAATTCACCCCGCTGCTGGTGATGTACAAAAACCACGGCCTGCCCGTCACGACGGTGGATCTGCTGCTGTTCTATTACGTCCTCGGCATCGTCCCCGCACTGTTGATCGGCGGGCCGCTGTCGGACCGGTACGGCCGCCGCGCGTTGCTGCGTCCGGGCCCGCTGATCACTGCGGCGGGCTCGCTACTGCTGGCATTCGGATCCGCTTCTGTGCCTGCACTTTCCGCCGGCCGGGTGCTGTGCGGGATAGCGCTCGGACTGGCCATGGCGGTCGGCAGCAGCTGGCTGAAGGAACTCGCGCAACCACCGTTCGGTCCCGCGCTGCCCGGCGGCACCGGCGCGCGGCGCTCGGCCATGAGCCTCACCGGCGGCTTCGCGGTCGGCGCAGGATTCGCTGGTGTGCTCGCACAGTGGGCGCCGTGGCCCAACACACTCGCCTATCTGATCAACGTCGCGCTGTGCCTGGTCGCCGCACTGTGGGTGGCGCAAGTACCGGAAACGGTAGTCCCCCAGAAAAACCCGGGTCGCCTGCGCGATGACCTGAAGGTACCCGCAGCCGGACACCGCAGATTCCGCTGTGTCGCACTGCCGGTCGCGCTGTGGTTGTTCACCTCCGCCGGCACGGCGTACGCGGTCATGCCCACCTTGATGGCGCCGCATATCCACGGCGCACCGATCGCGTTCTCGGCACTCGTCGGAGTCATCACGCTCAGTTGCGGTTTCGCGATCCAGTCCGTGGCCCGGCGGATCGACAAACCCGGCACCGCACGCGCGGCGGTCGTCTCACTGGCCTTCGTCACCTGCGGAATGATCACGGCGGCTTGGGCTTCCGCCGCACTGACGCTGTGGGCGACCCTGGCAACGGCCGTCGTACTCGGCGCGGGATACGGCATCGGCCTGGTCGCCGGACTCCAGGAGATCGAACGCATCGCCACCCCAGCCGATCTCGCCGGACTGACCGCAGTGTTCTACTCGGTGAGCTATCTGGGCTTCGGCGTGCCCGCCCTGCTGTCGTTCCTGCACGAGCAGCTGGGCTTCGGCTACCCCTCGATGTTCGCCGTGGCGGCGCTCGCGGCAGCAAGCAGCCTGACGCTCGCCATCCGGAACTACCGCGCTGAACCGCGGGCGACCTCCCGATAGGTTGGCCCATACCCGCCCCGTTGCCGCGCACGGTCGCCGGACGGTCGGCCGCAATCGCCATCGCCATTGCCATCGCCGACAAGACAGCGAGGCCGCCCGCAAAATCAGTGGCGACGGCGACCGACCCGTTGCTACGGTTGCCGCCGCGCTGGTAGAGCGCCCCAGAGATCGGTTTTGCCCGGGCTGACGGCCCACGGAAGAAAGAGTGTTTATGACCCGGACCGCGCCGAGCGCGCCTCACCGCGTGGCGCCGAGCCGTACCGGTTCCGCCCACGCCCGCACAGCCAACCGCCGCTAAATACTTCCGAGGCGCGCTCGGCCTGCTCCTGCTGTAACTGCATCAAGCCCTCAGCAAAGGAGTAATCCGGGTGTCAGACAACACCTCTCACGGTCCCAGCGCATCGCTGCGTACCGACACCTTCACCTGCGTGCGTTGCGGCCTCGTCGTGGCCACGCTCGCGCCGGACAACGGCTGGCGCAACCACTGCCCGAGCTGCCTCAACTCACGGCACACCCACGACCACGTCGAGGGTGGCACTTCCGACTGCCGCGCCAGAATGGCGCCGCTGTCGATTGCCGTGCTGCGCACCGGCGAATGGGCCGTGGTGCACCGCTGCACCCGCTGCCACGAGCTGGCGCTGCACCCCGTGTGCGGCGACGACAACCAGCTCATCCTGATGCGCATGGCGGTCCGCCCGCTCGCCGAACCACCGTTCCCCCTCGAAGTTTTCGGCGATCTGTAGGGGGTGCGGCATGCCACGAAGGAAACCGGCGGTCCGCCGCCCACAACGCACCAAGGACGTATTGCACGGTCGCGCAGGCGAATCCGGTGACGCGTTCCGCTGCGTCGGCTGCCGCATGGAGGTGCCCGTCACCGCGCCGGGCACCGCCCACCGCAACCACTGCCCGCACTGCCTGTCCAGCCGCCACGTGGACCGACGTGTCCCCGGCGATCGGGCCGAGCAGTGCCGTGGCCGGATGGAGGCGGTGAGCATGTCCGCCCGCGACAACGGCGAATGGCAGCTGGTCCACCAGTGTCTCGCCTGCGGGGCCCTGAAAGCGAACCGCATCGCAGGCGACGACAACGCCCTCGCCCTGATGCGAATCGCATTGCGCCCGTTGGCCGATCCACGCATCGGCCGCCGAGCGCTGCTCGCGCTGTGAACCAGCCCGGTGCCTGCCGATCGCCCGGTAGGCACCGGAACAGCACGGCACGCCCGGCTACTCGCCGTCGTTGTCTGCTTGGACCGCACGCCGCACCTGGGCGGCCTCCGCGTCGAGCGCCGCGGCCTGCAGATACGCGGCGGTGGTTTCGGCGAGCAGCGTCGTCCACCGGGCGAGGCGTTCGGTGCGGCGGAGAACTTCCCGCTCGGCCGTGGCCAGTGCCGCGTCATCCCCGCCGGCCTCCGCCTCCACTGCGGCGGCGTGGGCCGCACGCAGCTTCTCCTCGGCACGGAATCGGAGTTCGCGGCAGTGGTCGGGATCGAAGACCTCGGCGCGAATGTCGGCGGCTTCGCCTTCCAGTTCGGCGATTCGAGTCAGCCGCGGGTCGGTCTGATCGATCGTTTCGTCCGGAACCCATTCCTCTTCGGTGGATTCCCATGGGAGGTCGAAGGTTTCGTCGCTCAGCGCTTTACGCTGGAGAAAGCGCCGGTGGTCTTCTTCGGCCCACTCCAGGTACTCGCGGTACTCGGTCATGTCCTTGTCGGTGATCGGCCGATGCCGCGGATGGGCCGTCATGGATATCGCGACGCTGCCGTCGGCATAGCGCAGCAGCACGGTGACCACGGTGACCGGGCGCGGTTCCGGGTTCCCGTCGACGCGCGCCATCATCACCTCGTACCGGTGTTCCTCCACCACCGTGTCGCAGGCTTGCTCGAACAGTCCGCACGCGACCTCGTAGTACTGCCCCGCGGTGCTCCCGGTCAACGGATGTGGTTCGCCTAGTCGGCTCTCTCCCGAATCAACGGTCACCCCATCATGGACGATCTCCCAGGTATAGCGCTCCGCGAGCTCATCCGCGGCCGTACCGGCCGGCGCTTCAGGGGTATCGGTGACGTCGTGCACAGTCCGCTCCCATCTCGTGGCGAACAGCGGACGCGGCCCGGCTCGGAAACGCCGCTCCCGCTGGCGGTTGCACGCCTATATTTCTCCTTCCGAGCCCAGCACGCCAGCGGCAAATCTGGGGATTTCCGAATGAACGGAAATACTCCGGTGGGTCAGTCCGCCGACGGAAAGGTGAGCCGGAAGAGCGCGCCACCGCCCGGAGCGGATTCGGCGGCGATATCGGCCCCGTGCAGAGCCGCTACCTGTTGGACAATGGCCAGGCCGAGACCGTGTCCGGGTTTCGCCCGCGCGGCGGTGGAGCGATAGAAGCGATCGAAGATGTGCGGGAAATCTTCCGGCGGTATCCCCGGCCCGTGGTCGCGGACAGTCAATGCGTTGTGCCGCAACACAATGCGGACAACGCCTCGCGGTGGACTGAATTTGGCGGCATTGTCGAGCAGGTTGGTGATGGCGCGGACGAGCCGAGCGTGCACGCCGCCGATCGTGACGGGCTCGAGCTCGGCCTCGAATGTCAGTGTCGGCCAGTGCCGCTCAGCGGTCCGCAGGCAGTCCGCCACCAGCAGGTCGAGCCGTAGATCCTCGAAGGATTCCGGCGCAGCGGCCGGGTCGTCGGCGCGCGCGAGGTCGATCAGATCGGTGACCAGACCGGAGAGTTCCTCGGACTGAATGCGCAAGGCGGACACTGTTTCGTCGAGTTGTCCACCACTGAGGCGAGCGGCCCGGCGCAGCAGATCGATATTGGTGCGCAATGCCGTCAGCGGTGTGCGCAGTTCGTGCGAAGTGTCGGCGATCAAACGGTGCTGGGCCGCACGGGAGTTCCGCTCGGCGGTCAGCGCCTGATCCAGCTCGTCGAGCATAGTGTTGAAACTGCTTGCCAGGCTGCGCAATTCGCCGGGTCCGGTGACGGTGATGTGCTGGCGCGGATCCCTGGTCCGCGCGATCCTTTCGGCAGCCCTGGTCAGCGTGGTGACCGGCGCGACAGCGCGACGGGCGACAGCGAACCCGACTCCGATGGCAAGCAACATCCCGACCGCCGCCGCGGCCAGCAGGGCGTAGGCGACGCGGCGAAGGCTCGTATCCACGGGATCAGCGCGCTGCGCGATCTGCACCGCACTACCGGAACGCAATGGCGCGGTGTACATCCGGAGCGGATACCCAGCCAGCCGGATATCGCTGAAGTACGCCGGTCGCGTGCCTGCCGCTACCGCCGCGGTAGCGGCATCGACCGGCAGCGGCTGGTTCGGGTCGTGCTCGGATTCGATCCGCCCGTCCGCACCGACCACCTGTACACAGCTCGGGGCGGTCAGATACCGGCACGGCCCGGACGCGGTGGCCACCTCGGGGTCGGTGGCCACCGTGCGGCTGATGCGGGTAGCTTCCCGGCGCAGTCCGAGGTCGAGCGAACGGTCGAGTTCGTGCACGACCACGGCGTAGGCCGCCACCCCCATCCCCGCCAGCGCGCACGCAATGGCGACCACGCAGAACAACGCGACGCGGGCACGTAGCGAACTGGGCAGCCTCACGGCGGAGCCAGCCGATAGCCGATACCGCGCAGGGTGTGGATCAGCCGGGGTTCGTTGTCGGCCTCCAGCTTGCGCCGCAGATACCGTATGTAGACCTCGAGCGAATTCGACGTCGAGCCCACCCCGCTCCCCCAGACGCGTTCGATGAGCATCTCCCGCGGCAACGCCTGGCCTTCATTGCGCAACAGCACCTCCAGCAGCGCGAACTCAGTGCGGCTGAGTTCCACGAGCCGGGCGCCCCGGCGGACCTCGTGCGCAGTGGTGTCCATCACCAAATCAGCGCAGGACAGCACGGCACCGTCCTCGGGGTAGGTGCGCCGAACCAACGCGCGGACCCTGGCCAGTAGTTCATCCAGGTCGAAGGGTTTGACCAGATAGTCGTCCGCGCCGGCATCGAGCCCGTCCACCCGATCGGCGACCGCATCACGAGCGGTGAGCATCAAGATCGGCGTGCGATCCCCGCGCGCCCGCAACTGCCTGCACGCGGTCAGCCCATCCATGAACGGCATCAGCACATCCAGCAGCACCACCTCCGGCTGCCACCGCTGGATCTCGGCGAGCGCGGCCGCACCGTCCCCCGCAGCGCGGGTCTGATAACCCTCGCTGTCCATCGCGCGCACCAGCGCCGCCCGGACCGCGTCCTCGTCGTCCACCACCAACACGCGCATGTTCCGGATACTACGGATCGGATCCGCGCAGGCCGGGGACCCTCATGTCGTCTCATCGAACTCTCATCCGGCTTCGGCAACGTGCCGGGCATGAGACGTCGGAGCATCGAACGCACCTACCGAGGTATCGCCTCGACTACCGTTTTACTGATCGCCGCCCTGACCGTCACGGCCTGCGACAGCAACCCCCGACAGCACGCGCCCACAGCAACGCGGCGACCACGTACTCGTGCCGATCGCCGGCGGCCAGGCAGAGGTGGACACCGCATCACTGGCGATCACCGGACTCGTCGACGACGGTGCGCGCATCGCCATCTCCGAAGGCGCACCCGGCCTAGGCGCCGCGGGTCCGATCCGGATCACCGGCGACCTGGCCACCTGGACCTACCCCGACAAGGGCTTGACCGCCTCCGCCGACGCCGCCGACGGCCGCCTCCGTGTCGTCCTGTACAGCGACCGCGACGAGCGCCTCGCCTGGCCGGTCACCGGCACCGACCCAGCCGCAGCCGCCCTCCAACTCCCGCGCGGCGAGGGATTGTCGCTCCCCGTCGACGACCCGTTCTGGAACTCCCCCGACGCCACCCTCGTCGACAACCCCCTCGACCTGACCTCCGGACTGACCATGCCGTTCTGGGCCTACCGCATCGGTGACCGCGGCGTCAGCTACCTCGCCCCCACCGACATCGGCACCACCCTGACGGTCAACTCCGTAGGTGGGAGACTCCGCGCAACAGCCGAGCACGACTTCGCGGCCCGAGCCGATACTCGTGACTACACAATCACTTTCGCCCTGACTGACGCATCACCGGTCGCCGCAGCCAAGGACTACCGCGCCTGGCTCATGCAACACGGCCAGTTCCGTTCCCTGACCGACAAGATCCGGCAGAATCCCGCGATCTCCCAGCTGCTCGGCGCTTTCCACGCCTACCTCTGGGGCGACGGCCGAACCTCCGACGCGATCCGCAAGATGCGCGAGCTCGGCCTGACCCGCATGTGGCTCGGCTACGACGCAGGCGACGACCCGATGACCCGCGACGCCATCGATGCCGCGAAGCAGGCCGGATACCTTGCCGGACCCTATGATTCGTACGCCAACGCCCAAGACCCGGCCACCGCAGACAACCCGAGCTCCCGCTGGCCCGACCCGATGTGGCCGACCGGCTGCGTGCACGACGCGGACGGCAAGCCGGAGACCGGCTTCGGCAATCGCGGCTGCTACCTCAGTTCCCAAGCCCTGGCACAGCATCCGCGCCTGCTCGACGACCGGTACGCGAGCATCACAGCCAACGGCGCGAACACCTACTTCCTCGACGTCGACGCCGCAGGCGAGTTCTTCGACGACTACAGCCCCGACCACCCGATGAACCAGCAGCAGGACCGCACCAACCGGCTGGCCCGCATGCGCGCCCTGGCCGAGGATCGCAAGCAGGTGCTCGGCTCGGAGTCGGCAGGCGCGTGGGCGAGCACAGTGCTCGCCTACAGCCACGGCTCCCAGACGCCGGTCTCGGATCTGCTGTGGAAGGCGGAGCGGGACAAGGAAACCTGGGGCGGCTGGGCCCCGGCGCGTGCCCCACGCAACTTCTTCCAGCCCGCCGAACTACCCGCAGCGGTCGCGAAGGCCATGTTCGATCCCGCCTACCGAGTCCCGCTGTACGAAACCGTGCTGCACGACTCGGTGATCAACCTGGACCGGTGGGAACTGCCGTACTACAAACTGCCGCAACAACAAACGATGCGGGCACTGACTTCGATCTTGAACAACACCCCGCTGAACCTCGTACTGGACCAGGAGCAACTCACCACCCACGGCACCGAAATCGCCCGCTTGCAAAAGTATTTCGCACCGCTGCACGAAACAGCAGGCACCGCGCCGATGACCGACTTCCAGTGGCTCACCGCAGATCACCTGGTGCAACGCAGCACATTCGGTGACGGCACAATGACGGTCACCGCCAACTTCGGCACGCAAACCTACGCAGACCTTCCCGCAGGTTGCGTCGACGCTCGGCTCAGGACCGACACCACACCAAGGCGACTCTGCCCTGGGACATAACTGCGCCGCGACACGACTGGGCTCCGGCGGAAGTAACCGGTCGCCCGCGAAATATCTACCCGCGGTACACAACTGCGCAAGCCACGAGACCCGGTGCTCCTCCGGCACCGGGTCTCCGCACGCACCCGGCTACTCGCCGTCCGCCACGCCGAGCACCGACCTGCCGATCTCACCGGCGATCACCTCGGTCGAGTACGCCATCAACTGACCCGCCTCCGCATCACGCAGATGACGTTGGATAGGCGACTTTTTGAGATAACCCGACGCACCGCCCACCCGTACACCCAATTGCGCGACATCCACGGCGACCTTGTTGGCGAGATACTTCGCCCGCGACAGATTGGGGAAGAAACTCGGTATCCCGTTGTCGGCCTCCCGCAGCGCCCGCTCGTACAACGCATGCGCCGCTGCCAGTTTGGTCTGCACGTCGGCGACCTCGTACTGCACCCACTGCTGATGCGACAGCGGCTTACCGAGGATCACCCGCGACTGCGCGTGCTCCACCAGCGCGTCCAGCGCCGCGTCGGCGATGCCGAGCGAGATGGCGGGCAGTCCAGCTGGAATCACCGCGAAGTCCCCGAACCCTGGTGCCCGGCCCCGATATTCGGCCCGCAGCAGCGTGTTGTCGAACGACAACAGCTGACTGCGCGTCGCCCGCAAACCGAGGGTGTCCCAGATCGGGATGGTCGACACCGTCTCGTCGGGCACCACCCCGAAGAACGCGGGCACGTCGTCGACCCGCGCGTTCACCAGCAGGTACTCCGCGATCTCACACCCGGAGACGAATCGCTTGGCCCCGGTCAGCGACCAACCACCCGCGACCGGAACAGCGTCCTGCTGCGGATTGAGAAACCGGTTCCCACTGGCGGGTTCGGACAGCGCGTTGGCGAAGCGCTTGCCCGCGAGGAACTCGTCGGCGAAGAACGAGCCGAGCGTTTCCTCGGTGAACTCCGCGAGCGCGACCCCGGCCCCCGCGTGCATCGTCCAGATCGTCGCCGTCGACGGATCCGCCTTCGCGAGCACGCACACCACATGCCCGAACGCCGAGTAGCTCAGCCCGAGCCCGCCTACGTGTTCCGGTAATACCGCCCGATCGACATCCGCGTCGTGTAGCGCCGTCAGGTGCGCCACCGCGATCTCGGCCCGCTCGTCGTACCCGGCCGCGACGGCCCGAAACCCCTCCGCCAACTCGGCGACTCGGTCGAGCACCTTGCGCTCGACATCGCGGACCGGAAAAGAAAACTGGGCAGTAGTCACGAAACGCTCTCTGGTCGAAGGGATTCGGCTGACCTGCGGTCGGCGGACGACTCGCCGACCCAGGGTACGCAGAACCCCCGCCCATCGAGGCAGGAACGGACAAGCCAGGCACCACCACTGCGCCGGCCCGGAATCCCCGCCTGACGTGCTACTCCGCGACCGGACGACCGGTTCCGCTGCGGCGCAGGCCTTTATAGTCGTACCACCGCGTGATCACCACGCCGAGCACGAGACCGATGGCCAGTCCGAGCGCCGACATCCAGACGCCCCTGCTGAGCCCCGCCGGACCGCTCGCGTCGAAGTAGAGGATCGCGCGCACCCCGAGGAACACCTGGTGCATCGGCTCGAAAGACGCCAGCCAGCTGAAGTATTTCGGCGTCGCCTCGATCGGCACGGTGCCGCCGGAGGACGGCAGCCCGAGAATGATGAACAAGATCAGGTTGATCAGCAGGCCGGCCGACCCGACGGCCGCGAGCACGGACAGCCCGGTGACGCCGACGGCGATGATGGCCAGCGTGCTGTATAGGAAAAGCCCGAGCGGATGATCGAGCGGCATGCCGAGCGCCTTCGCGACGAGCAGGAACACCGCCGCAACAACATTCGCGGTCACCACCATGACGCCCCACTTGATCAGCAGCGTGTGGAAACGCGAGATCGGCGTCGGCGGGAAATGCACGAACCACGGCCCGTACTCGGTGGGTACGAAGCCGAGTTGCGCGTCGATCATCGTGTGGATCGTCATCGAGCCGACCAGCCCGGCCAGCAGGAGCAGCAGCGCGTAGAAGAACGCCGTGAGCCCCTGCCCCGTGCCGCTGGGCAACGGATGGAACGGTTCGGTGACGATCTGCAGCGGCTCGGCGAGCGCCACCCGGCTGGCACCACTCAGTTCGGGCGCGGGCGGCCCGCCGGGTGGCGGCGTCAACTGTGCCCGCACCTGCTCGGTCAGTTGCTGTCCGACCTGCGTGTTCACCTGATCGAGCGCCTGCGTACCGATCTGCGTGACGATCTCGGTCACGAACGCGCCGCTGCGCGGATTGGTCTGCAACGTGATGATCGGCCGCTCGATATCGCCGGGGATCACGCTTCCGACCCCGAGGATGCCCAGCCGTTTGCTGAAGTCGCTCGGAATCAGGATGGTGCCGTACACCTTGTTGTCCTGCATGCGCAGCGACGCCTCATTGGCGGAGACCATCTGCAGGTCGATCTTGTCCGCGGGCACCGCCTTCTTCAGCCCTTCGGCGACCTCATCGCCGAAGACCACCCGCCGCTCCTGCCCCGGCGCGCCGATCGTGTCGCCGACGTCCTGATTCACCAGCGCGATCGGAAAGTCGTGCATGTTCTCTTCCGGATCGACCACGTATGCCAGATACATCGTGCCGAGCAGCGCCATGAACACGCCGAGCACAGCCACCGGCAGGAGCCACATGCGCAGGCCGAGACGACGGTCCGATCGGGCTGCTTCCACGCTGTCCGAAGTCACGGTGTCGGACGGTAGCAGCAGACCGCGCCGACGTTCGGGAGCTTCGCCGGGCTGTTTGCTACAGCGATGCGAAGGCGGCCCACACGCCTCCACCAGCCGAAGTCCGCGTGTCGCATCATCCCGCTACGGCGAGCGCAGATCGAGCCGCCGCATCACCCGATCGACCAGATCCGGCGGCACCCCCGGTTCCCGCCGCGCGGCCATCGCTTCGGTCCGCCCCGCCGCCAGCACCTCCTGGTTGATCCGGTCGAGCTTGCGGTTCAGCCCGAAACTACCCTCGGCCGCCGCCTTCGCATCGTCGGCCGCTTCGGGATCGGCGCGCGCCAAGCGTCTTTCGATCCCTACATGCAACCGGTCGTACACCTCATCCGGCAGATCCTCGGTGTGCGCCACTTGTTGCAGCCGGGTGAGCTCCGCACGCAGGATCCGCGTCCACAGCTGCCGCTCCATCAACCGCTCCGACTCCGTATCGACCCGAACTCCCGTCGCACGCACCACAAGCGACAGCGTCGGCCCCTGGATCAGCAAGGTGAACAGCACCAAGGCGAAAGCGGTGAACAGAATTCCGTTGCGCCACGGGAACGCCGCCCCGGACTCGGTGGTCAACGGCACCGCCAAGGCCAACGCCACGGTGGCCACCCCGCGCTGCCCCGCCCACCAGGTGACCATGGTCTCCCGCCAGGTATACGGCTCGTCCGCCTCCTTTCGCCGCCACCAGCGACCGAACACCGCCCACGTTCCCATCAACCACACCAGCCGCACCCCGACGACGGCGCCGATCACCGCACCGGAGACCCCTAGGAAGCGCGGCCACTCCGGCCCCACATCGCGCAGCACGGTGGCCAACTCCAGTCCGATCAGCCCGAAAGCGATCCCGGTGACCAGCATTTCGATGATCGCCCAGAACGAGTCCCCGACCAGCCGATAATCGCTGTCACCGAAGTCGCTGGCCGCGTCGGTCAGATACAGCGCGCACACCAGCACCGCGAGCACCGCCGACCCACCCCAGGCCTCGGCCAGCCGGTAGGCCGCGAACGGCAGCGCCAAACCCAGCGCCACCTGCCACGCGGCCTCGTCCAGCCGCCGCATCAGCCGACTGCCACCCCAGCCGAACACCAACCCGACCGCGACACCGACCACCGCCGACACCACGAAGTCCAGCGCCGCCGACCACGCGGAGAACTGCCCGGTGACCACCGCCTGCACCGCGATCCCGTACAGCACGATCGCGGTGACATCGTTGAACAGCCCCTCCCCCTCCAGCACCGCGACCAGCCTGCGCGGCAGCCCGAGCCGACCGGCCAGCGCGCCGACGGCCACCGGGTCCGGCGGCGCCACCAGCGCGCCGAGCACGAACGCAACGGCCAGCGGCACCGCCGGGTGCCACAGATGCACCACCACCGCAACCACGGCCGCGGTGGCGATCACCAGCCCGAACGCCTGCAGGGCGATCGCACTCCAGTTCTGCGCGAACGTGCGCCACGAGGTGCGCCGAGCCGCCGCGTACAGCAGCGGCGGAAGCAGCAGCGGCAGAATGAGATCCGGCGCGACCCGCACATCGGGCACCGCCGGGATCAGGGCAAGCACACACCCGAACACCGTCATCAGCACGGCCGGGGCCACGCCGAGCCGCCGACCGAGCGGCTGGGCGAGGATCGTGCCGAACAGCACGAGAAACGGCAACTCCAGATGACTCACGCCCACGCAGTCTGCTGACCGGACCTGAGAAACGCGAGTGCGTCACCCTGAGAAACGCTGATGCGTTCGCACCCGCGCTCAGGGCTGGATGGTGCCCGCCGCAGCCTCGATGAGCTCGGTCACCGCCGCAGGCTGCGACAACGCGACCGCGTGACTGCCCGCCTGCTCGACGGTGGTCGCGTTCATCCGCTTGGCCATCTCCCGCTGCCCGTCGGCCGGGATCATCCGATCGTTCTTGGCCACCAGCGCCCAGCTCGGCAGCGACTTCCATGCCGGAACCCCGCTCGGCTCCATGAACGAGGTCACCGCGATCGGCCGCTGCGCCGCGGCCAGCACCGCTGCCTCACTCACGGGCAGATCCTGCGCGAAGTTGTCGTGGAACTTGTCCGGCGCGACCGTCAGCTCCTGACCGACTCCACCGCCGGGCAGCGGAAACTCATGCGGTACACCGATTTTGGTAGCCGGCCCGCCGAACTTCGCGTCCAGCGCACCGACCGGCTCGCCCTGATCCGGGGCGAACGCCGCCACGTACACCAGGCCCGCCGCCTTCGCCGAACCCGTTGCGGCATTGGTGATCACGGCACCGCCGTAGGAGTGACCCACCAGAATCGTCTTGCCCGGCAACCCGTCCAGCACGCTGCGAATGTAGGCCGCGTCGTAGGTGAGCCCGCGCAGCGGCACCGCCGCCGTCGTCACCTGATACCCGTCGCGCTGCAGCTGCGCGGCGACCTTGCTCCAGCTCGACCCGTCGGCGAACGCCCCGTGCACCAGCAGCACACCCGGCTTGTTCGCGCTCGGCGCGGGACTCGGGTCGCTCTCGGCGGAGGCGGTGCACGCCGTCGCGGTCATACCCAGCGTGAGCGCGGCGACCGTCAGTACGGTGCCGCGCCAGCCACGACCTGCCGCACGAGCACGGGACCTGTTGTTACGCATGCTTTTTCGAACCCTTCGATAACCGGACTACGGACTCTCGCGGCGAGCAAGCTCCACGGTAGGTGGACAATCAGGCAAAAGCTATGCTTCAGAAGCCGAGATAGTTTGCCGAAACTCCAGGAGTGTCGACCGTGTTCACCCAGACCGAGGACCTCGATGCACTCTCGGAGATCCTGGAGACCGTCCGGCTGCACGGCGACACGGTCGTCCGTTTCGCACCACCGCCGCCCTTCGAGGTGACCATCCCCGACGGAATCCGCCTGCTGCACATCGTGGAACGTGGCACCATCCGGCTGCGCGTCGGCGACCGCCCGCCGATCCTGCTCGGCCCGGGCGACCTGGTCCTGCTCGGCTGCGGCGACGGCCATTCACTCGACGTCGGCACCGGCACGACCGCGCGACCGCTGCAAGATTCCGACACCTTCCGCCTCGACACCGAACTCGCCGACCCTGAAGCGCCGCGCTGGGTCACCGGAACATTCGCGGTCCAGGAGGCCATCGCGGCCCCACTGCTGTCGGTGCTGCCCCCGGCGATCCACATTCCCGCCGATCCCGGCGACCGGCCGTGGCTCGCGGCCATTCTGCCGGTGCTGCTCATCGAGGTGACCAACCCGAATCCCGGTGCCGCGGTAATGATCTCGCGGGTACTCGACCTGCTGTTCATCCATACCCTGCGCGCCTGGTTCGCCGGCCACGACGCCGAACCAGGCTGGCTCACCGCGGCCATGGACCCCGCGCTCGGCCCGGTCCTGGCCGCCATCCACCGCGACCCGAGCAAGCCATGGACCGTCACCACGCTGGCCAGGGACGCCCGCATGTCCCGCTCGGCCTTCGCCGAACGCTTCACCCGGCTGCTCGGGCGAGCCCCCTCCGCCTACGTCACCGAGCGCCGCCTCGACCGCGCCGCCGAACTGCTGCGCTCCACTACCGACCCGGTGTCGCGCATCGCCGCCGACGTCGGTTACACCTCCAACGCCGCGTTCAGCCGCGCCTTCCACCGCCGCTACGGCGACGCCCCGCAACGCTGGCGCAAGCTGACAGCGCGGTGAACGAGTTGTCCGGTGGACGTCCGGTCGATCGCCGTTTGGGGCGCGCCGCGCTGCGGCAATCTGGTGCTTACGACGCAGTTCCGGCGAGGTGGTGAAAGGAGAGTCCGATGATTATCGGGATGGTCAGCCACTGGGTTCGTTTGATGCTAGACGTGATCGGTATCTGACCCGACGAGTCGAGTACGTACTGCTGCGGAGACCCGCGAGACCGCCCGGTCTCGCGGTGCTCTCCGCGACCGCCGCGATACGCGTACGACCTCGAATGATGGGTATTCCCCCGCCATGGACGCAGCCGCGGCGACAGTCGGCGTCGAAGAGGAGTTCTTGCTCGCCGATCCCGAAACCGGTGCGCCCGCCGCGAAGAACGTCGAGGTCGCACACACCGCGGCCGAACTCGGCATCGATCTGCAACTCGAACTCACCCGCTGCCAGGTAGAAACCAGCACCGGAGTGCACACCGACTCGGCCGAACTGGCCAAGGAACTGCGCGATCTGCGCTGCGGCGTCGCCGCCTGCGCGGAGAAGAACGGGGCACTGCTGCTCGCGGTCGCTATTCCGCCGACCGTCCCGAACAAGTTCCCGGTCACCGATACTCCGCGCTACCAGCGGATCGCCGAATCCTTCGGCATGCTCGCCCATGAGCAGGGACTGTGCGGCTGCCATGTCCACGTGGCGGTGCCCGACCGCGATACCGCCTTGCAGGTCAGCAATTTCCTGCGGCCATGGCTGCCGCTGCTCCTGGCACTCACCGCCAATTCGGCCATCTATCGCGGCGCCGACACCGGCTTCGCCAGTTGGCGCAGCATCCTGTGGCGGCGCTGGCCGAGCGCGGGCCCACCGCCCTATTTCGAGTCGGCACGCGACTACGACGCCATGGTCGCCATCATGCTGTCCAGCGGCAGCATCCTCGACAAGAAGATGGTCTATTGGGACGTCCGCCCCTCGTCCACCTTCCCCACCGTGGAGATCCGGGTCAGCGATGTGCCCGCGACGACCGAGGAAACCGTTCTGCTCGCCACGCTGGTCCGTGCGGCGGTGCTGACCGCGCGAATGTCGTTGGCCCAGCACCGTTCTGCGCCGGAAGTCAGCGCGGAGATGCTGCGCGCGGCCTACTGGAAGGCGGCCCGCACCGGACTCGACGGCGACCTGCTCGACCCGATGTGCGGCCGCATCGTGCCCGCCCGCGACCTCATCGCCGAGCTCGTCGACTACGTCGGCCCCGCACTCGACGAACTCGGCGACCGCAGGCTCGTCACCGACTCCCTCACCGCCGTCCTGGCCCGAGGCAACGGAGCGATGCGGCAGCTCAACGCTTTTCGTCAACGTCGCGAAGTCGGCGATGTGGTGGCCGAACTGGCGTCGGCCACCCTGGCAGGCTGCCGCTCAACCCCGCGGGCTACAGCCACATGAGGCAGAAGATGTGCCCCACCGGGTCGGCGTAGACGCGGAACTGGTCGTCGTCGTTGGGCTGCACCAGTTTCGCGCCGAGCGCGAGCGCCTTCGGCTCCGCCACCTCGATATCGTCGACCAAGACATCGAAGTGAATCTGTTGCGACGCTTCGGGATCCGGGAACCGCGGCGGCTTGTACTCCGGCGAGCGCTGGAAAACGATCCGCCTACCTTCCTGGTCGACGGTGACGACCCACGAGTCGTCCTCGTCGTCGGTCAGTTCGAGGCCGAGCAGGTCGACATAGAACTCCGCGAGCTTGCGTGGCTCCGGGCAATCCAGCACCACACTGCGCAGCCGACCGACGAAACTGTCTGAACTCATGGGTTACCTCCTTGGATTCGGGACCTTGATCGCCTACCCGCCGCCCCGGCAAGCAAACGTCCGGCGATGCCCCCGCAACCCGCCGCTGAATGAAACACGTTGTGGTCAAATACAATTCGCTGCCGAAGCCCTTACCCCGCCGCACCCGGACTCCTACGATGAGACCGACAACAGCATCGGACGAGGGGGCACGAAATGACCGACCTGACGCACGTGATCGACCAATCCAAGCCGAGCATCGCCCGGGTGTACGACTACCTGCTCGACGGCAAGGACAACTTCGCCGTCGACCGCGCGATCGGCGACCACTTCAAGAACAACCTGCCCGGCTCGGTGGCCATCGCCTTCACCAACCGGCATGCCCTGGTCCGCGCCGTCCGTGACATCGCCCGCGACGGCGTGCGGCAGTTCATCGACCTGGGCAGCGGCCTGCCCACCGCGGACAACGTGCACCAGGTCGCGCACCGCTACGCACCGGACGCCAGAGTCGTCTACATCGACAACGATCCCATCGTCCTGGCGCACGGCCGCGCCCTGCTCGCCACCGAAGCCGGCACCACCGTCTTCCAGGCCGACCTACGCGACCCGCAATCCATCCGGGAACACAGCGAAGTCGGCCACATGATCGATTTCGACCAGCCGGTAGCCGTCATCTTCAGCGCCATCCTGCACCACCTCAACGACGACGAGGACCCGGCCGCCGTGGTGCGCTACTGGTCCGAACAACTGACGCCGGGCAGCCTGGTCTACATCTCGCACTTCCGCTCGGGCGGCAACCGGGAGACAGCCGTCGCCGAGGAGAAACTCCAGTCGACCTTCGGGCGCGGCCGCTGGCGGACCGACCAGGAGATCCAGGCCCTGTTCGGTGACCTGGAAATCCTCGAACCCGGCATCGTGCCCTGCGCGAACTGGCGACCGGATCTGGCGCCGGTCGACGAGGCGGCACCCGACCGTGCGCTGTCGGTCTGGGAGCAACTGATCGTCACCGGCTTGGCGCGCAAAGCCTAGGCCCTGCGTCGATGTCCGGACGGAGGCGCCGGACGGGACTTCGACACCGGCCTGATCACCCCGGAAGTGCGCGAGGGATGCCGCGATTACGGCATCCCTCACTCGAATAGCGTTGAGCCGCTCGACTACTCCGCAGGCTGCAAAATCACCGGCAGCTTGCCGTGACCGTTGGAGATGAAGCTCGCCACGGCGCCCAGCTCGGCCGGCTCCGCCGCCAACCGCATGTTCGGGAACCGCTCGAAGAGCGCGGGCAGCGCGATCGCGGCCTCCAGTCGGGCCAACGGCGCACCGAGGCAGTGATGCACGCCGTGCCCGAAAGCCAAGTGGTCCTTGGTCGCCCGGGTCACGTCGAACTCGTCGGCGGTCTCCCCATGCACCTTCGGATCCCGGTTGGCCGCCGCGTAGGCGGGCAGGATCGGTTCACCCTTCGCGATCCGCACCCCCTCGATCTCGATGTCGTCCACCGCGAACCGCAGCGGCAGATGTGCGACCGGCGCCTCGAAACGCAGCGACTCCTCGATCAGCTCCGACCAGCCGACCTTGCCCTCGAGCACCGTCGCCCGCTGCTCCGGCCGGGTGATGATCGCGTAGATCGACTGGTCGAGCAGGTTGACCGTGGTCTCGTGACCCGCGCTGATCACCAGCAGCAGCGTGTCGATGAGTTCCTGCTCGGTGAGCTGCGAGCCGTCGTCCTCGTCGCGATGCGAGACCAGCAGGCTGGTCATGTCGTCGCTCGGGTTCTCCCGCCGGTAGGCCACCAGCTCGGCGAGGATGCGATACATCTCCATGTAGTTGGCCTGCGACTCCTCCGGAGTCAGCGAGGTGTCGAAGATCCCGTCGACGCACGTGCGCAGGCCCGGGTTCAGCGACTCCGGCACCCCCATCAGCTCGGAGATGACCTCGATCGGCACCGGATACGCGAAACCCTCCCGCAGATCCACCACTTCACCCGCGGGCACCGCCGCCAACTCGGCGATCAGCCGCTGCACGATCCGGGTGATCCGCGGCCGCATCGCCTCGGTGCGCCGGTGCGTGAACGCGGGCGCCACCAGCTTGCGCAGCCGCCGGTGATCGGCGCCGTAGGCGGTGAACATGTTGTTCACCGCCACCCAGAGGAACAGCGGCCAGTCCTGCGGCACTTCACCTTTGGCGAAGGCAGGCCAGTGCTGCCTGGCGTCTTTGGACACTTTCGGATCGACGAGCAGCCGCTTGAGCAGGTCGGCGTCGGTGATCGACCACGCGCGCACGCCGCCGGGCAGCTCCACCAGGGTCGCAGGCCCGCGCTCCCGCAGCCGGGCGGCCTCGCCCTGGATGTCGGTGCCGGCCGGGTCCAGGACTAGCGGCTCGGTGTCCATCGGGGTCCTCCTAAAACACGTTCAACGGTGGTGACCTAGGGAAGACTACCGGGAGCGAGACCAGCGCTCGATGGAAAGGACCTGGCCGCCAAGACAATTCATCCGCGGGCACGGCAAGGTCCAACTCGGGCAGTGCGTCGAGGAGTTGATCGATGGCATCCTGCACGATCAGGTAGGCCATCGACCTGGCGGGACAGGAGTGCGGCCCGACACTCCAGGCCAGATGCGAGCGGTTGTCGACGTACTCGCCGACGCTGATCGACGGATCGTTGTTGCAGCCCGCCATGCTGATCACCACCGGCCGATGCGCGGGCAGCCACACGCCGTCGATCAAGATCGGCTGCCGCGGGTAGGACACGCAGTAGTTCGCCATCGGCGGGTCGGTGAACAGCACCTCGTCCAGTGCGTCGCGGGTCGAAAGACTGCCGCCGAGTACGTTTCCCGCGAACCGGTCGTCGGTGAGCATGAGCAGCAGCGTGTTCACAATAAGGTTCAGCTGCGGCTCGATACCCGCCCCGTACAACGTGACCAGCTGGTGGATCATCTCCACGTCGTCGAGCCTGGCGGGGTGCCCGAGTAGTCGCGACGTGATGTCGTCGCCCGGCTCCTTACGCTTCGTGGTGACCAGTTCGAACAGCGCGTCGGTGAGCATCGCGTTGCCCTTGTCCGCGTTCACGCCCTCGAAGATCGCGGCCATCCCGGTCGCGACCTGCTGGCCGATGTCCGGCGGGCAACCGAGCGTGGCGTTGAGCACCGCGAAGGTGAGCGGGAATGCGTACTGGCTGATCAGGTCCGCGGCACCGTCCTGACAGAACGCGTTGATCAGCGGGATCGCGATCCGCTCGACGGTGGCGTGCAGGCTGTGCAGGTCGACCTCGCCGATGGCGGCCACGTTGGCCTGCCGGTAGCGCTCGTGTTCCAGACCCGCGCTGCGCAGCGCGTTCGGCCGCCACTCCAGCATCGGCAGAATGGGGCACTCACCGGCCACACCCTTCTGCCAGGTGCGCGGGTCGGCCGGAAAATGCTCGGGATCGTTGAGGATGCTCAACGCGGTGTGATAGCCGATCACCAGCGTGGCGGGTACGTCGGGTGCGAGGTTCACCGGCACCAGCGAGCCGTACTGGCGGCGCATCTCGCGATAGGCGCGGTGCGGGTCGGCGGCGAACTCTTCCGAGTACAGCGAGACACGGGGACCATCGGTGTCGATCGGTGATCCGTGCTGAACCGGGCAAGAACGCGAAAACGTGCTCAAAGACGTGACTCCTGACGATAGAACAGGAATTCGACGAGCGTTATCAAGGACCGTAAGCAGGTGCCTCGATCACGCGCGTCCAGAGAAGTGAGCGGGGTGTCGGGCGTCAGGTCCAGTGCGTCCCGGACCTCGCCGAGCGGAAAGTGCTTGGCACCTTCGAACTGGTTGACCGCCACCGAATACGGCACCCCGCGCTCCTCCAACACCGAGAGCACCTCGTCGGACTTCTCGATCCGCCTGGTGTCGACCAGCACCAGTGCGCCGAGCGCACCCCGGGCCAGCTCTTCCCACAGCGGCACGAACCGCTGCTGGCCCGGGGTGCCGAATAGGTAGAGCGCGAGTTGCGGGTTCAGCGTGATGCGACCGAAGTCCATCGCGACGGTGGTCTGGGACTTACCGGGCAGGCCCATCATGTCGTCGACGCCGACGCTGGCCTCGGTGATCGTCTCCTCCGTGCGCAGCGGCTCGATCTCCGAAACGCTGCTCACGAAGGTGGTCTTCCCGACCCCGAAATTGCCTGCCACCAACAGCTTTACAGAACGGGTAACGGTCTCCGGCACATAGTCGACTGGACGATCAGACGGCGAGAGCACGGAGCCCATTAAGTACCTCCTCGAGCAGAGCGATCTCCGGCAGGTTTTCCGCCGGGGTAGGTGTGACCAGGTGTCCGCCGTCCATCAGATCGGCCGCGACGATCTTCACTACGGACGGCGGCAGGTCGAGGTACGCGGCGATCTCGGCGATCGATAGCGTGCCCCGGCGGCTGCAGAGATTCATGACCCGGCGTGCATCGGGCGCGACACCGGGTGACGGGTCCTTTGCGGTACGGACCAATGTGACCAGGTCCAACTCGCGGGTGGGACGCGTGCGTCCCCCGGTGCGCACGTATGCCCGAACCAAATCGGGATCACGCCGGGACCGTGGTGTCATGGCAATTCGCCACCATCAACACGCCTGCGCGGCTGGCTCCCCAGCTCGTGCCCGACCCGGCCCGCGAGTTCGTTCATCCGGTGCGCGATGAGTGCCACGTCGATCTCCGGGGTGGTCGCCACGCCGAGGAGCGCGCCGTCACCGGCGGCGGTGATCAGGATCATGCCCTGGTCGTACTCGGTCATGTTCTGCCGCACACCGTTGTCGCCCTCACCGCAGAACTCCCCGAGGGCCTTGCCCAGTGACCGCAGACCCGACGCGGCGGCGGAGAAGCGCTCCGCCTGGTCGCGCTCGATGCCGACCGAGTGCGCGATCCGTAACCCGTCTTCGGATAGCAGTACTGCGAATCTGACGCCCGGGACATTGAGGTCTTCGAGTAGCCAGCCCAGCTTGTTGCTGCTGTCGGTCACGGGTGTGGCCATCAGGATGTCATCCCTTCCGTGTGATCGGGGTTGTCGGACTGATCGGTGGCGGCTGCGCGGCCGCTCTTGGAACCGGTGTGCCAGGCCGCGGCTACGTCGGGGCGGGCCAGGCCGGGTTCGGTGCGCGGCCCGACCGGGGCGAGCGCGACCGTCCGGCGGCGCCGCTTCGGTAAGCCGCCGCTGGTGATCTCGTGCACGGCGAATGGCTCACTCTCACTGGGCTCTTCGCTCTGCGGTGCGCTGTGCGCGGGGCTCGCGTGGACCGCAGCGGGGACGGGTTCGGCGGGGACCTCTACCTCACGCGCGGGCGTGACCTCCTGGCCGGGCTGCGGGGTCATCAGCAGGGCCTCGGGGATGTAGACCATCGCCCGCATGCCGCCGTAGACGTTCGGGCCGTCGATGTAGACGGTGAAGCCGTAGCGACGTGCCAGTGCGGCGATACCCGGGAAGCCGACCTTCGGCGCGGGGCCGAGCTGGTGGATGTCGACCGAGCGCTCGTGCGCGAGCACCTGCCTGGCCTCCTCCATCTGCTCGGCGTTCATCCGCACGCCCGCGTCGTCGATGATCACGGTGACGCCGTGGTGCCCCTCCTGGAAGCTGACATCCACGAAAGACGTTGGCGGGGAATACCGCAGCGCGTTGTCGAGCAGGGTGGCCAGCGTGTGCACGAGCGGTTCCACCGCACGGCTGATGACCACCCG
The DNA here is from genome assembly GCF_007990755.1 of Nocardia ninae NBRC 108245. Taxonomy (GTDB): domain Bacteria; phylum Actinomycetota; class Actinomycetes; order Mycobacteriales; family Mycobacteriaceae; genus Nocardia; species Nocardia ninae. The sequence continues at coordinate 63,002 of NZ_BJXA01000026.1, forward strand.
GTCGAGCTGGCCGGGACGCACCCGCAGGTAGTCGCGGACGCGGCCGACCGCGCCACCGACGACGTCGGTGAGCGACTGGGCGGGCCAGCGCCTGCCGGGCAGGCCACCGCAGACGATCACGTAGGACTGCGCCTGCCGGATCATCTGCTGCACGGTGTGGTCGATGCGCGTGAGGGTTTCGTACACCTCGTCCTTGCGGTGCTCGCGCAGCGCGGCGCTGACCACCTGGCTGACGTCGGCGCCGAGACTGACCACCGACGTGCCGAACGAGCGCACGGCCGCACTGGTCGCCTGTCTGGCCGCGTTGGACACCTCGGTGCGCACCGCCTCCTCGGCGGACTTGATCGCCTGCTGCGCCTCGTGGTTCGCGTGTTCCCTGGTCTCGGACCGCAGCAGACTCAGGTCGTCGGCGTACCGCTCGGCGATCCACCGCAACACCTGCGCGATGCGCGAGTTCTCCAGGCCCGGCGGCACTTCGACCGTAGGGGCCGGGCTGTCGAACCGTCTGATCGACTCCACTACCGACGGCATCGTGGTCGTCGCGAAGCGTTCGACGGCTTCTTCGGCGGCTCGTTGCTCTCTACTGAGCGCTTCGGCTCTGGCTCGCTGCTGTTTGGCGTAATGCACTGCGTACAACGCCACCGCTGTCACCACTACGAGCGCGGCGGCGAGGACCCATGAAAGCACCACGGCGATATCTTGGTTCATCAGTTCTTTCGTCGTCGATTGGCGCCGAGGATTGGGAGCGCTCGCGAGTGCGAATGCACGAGGCCGCATCGCCTGTCGGTCATGGTGGTTCGTCCCGCCTTCCTCGCGACGCCGACCAGCACACCCTGGTCGGATCTGGTCCACGTCGGAGGACCGGCAACCGCCGAACAACAGATTGTGTCCGAACAGTTACCAGAACCCGACGGACCGACATTAGCAGCAATGCAACTAGTTCTCGCCAGATCCGGTCACATGATTGCGTTTGCAGACAACAGATGACGGGCGCCGCGCGATGCGCAATAATGCTGCGCCACTGGCGATCACGGCCGCTAGCCACGCGTTGACCAGCGACGTTTCCGAAGTCGCGGCAATGGACACATCATCCGATCTATCAATGGTGCCGCATATCACGTGAGCGGTGTCAACCACGCCTATCGGCATGCCGTCCGGAAAGGCCTGACAGAACAGGGCATTCGGTTTACTTCCGCTCGGAAGTTTGCTGGCCCGTCCAGTTTGTTCTGCGCCTGCGGCACCCGAGTCGTCCGCCGCGCCCCCACCCCGAAGATTGCCCACATGTCGCCGGACCGCCCTCGAAGGTTCCGCGCACGGTGCGCCAGCAGATGTCTGCAGGTGTGCGGACCGTCGTCGGCCCGCATCAACTACGCCGAACCCCGGGTACCGGATACTATGCGGCCATGGCAAAGCTGAAGGTCTCCGTGGATGTGCCGATCTCGCCCGAGGACGCGTGGTCGCACACGTCCAACCTGGCCGATCTCGACAAGTGGCTGACGATGCACGAGGCGTGGCGCAGCGAGGTGCCCGAGCAGCTGACCGTCGGCACCCAACTGGTCGGCGTCGCCTCGGTCAAGGGACTGCGGAACCGGGTGACCTGGACGGTAAAGGCGGCTGAACCGCCGCGCCGGCTGCTGCTCACCGGGGCGGGCAAGGGCGGCACCAAGCTCGGTCTCGAACTGCTGGTGGCGCCGAAGGGCGACGGGTCGGAGGTGACCGTCGACATCGAGCTCGGCGGCAGGCCGCTGTTCGGGCCGATCGGTGCCGGGGTGGCACGGGCGGTGAAGGGCGATATCGAGCGGTCGCTGGACAAGTTCGTGGCGCTGTACGCCTGAAACAGGCTGCGTCACAGGAGCGCCGGCTTACCTCAGAGCGGCGTCGTCGACGGACCGCGGCCGAGCACAGCGCGCTCGAGGACCTGCCTGCGCCACAAGCGCTGCCGGCTGCGCCAGGAGAGCTCTCTTTACCGCGGCGCGCCGGTGATTCGACGGCCGAGCCCGGCTTTCAAGTGATCGATGACAGCCCGGGTTCGGCGCGGCAGCGGTGCGGCGGCGGCGTAGAGCGCGGAGATGTCGGCGCTGGGCGTCTGAATGTCCGGAAGCACCTGGACCAGCGAACCATCGCGCAGCAGCGGGTCGACGTGCCAGAGCGAGCGCATCACCAATCCGCGCCCCTCCAGGCACCACCGGGTGATCACATCGCCGTCGTTGCTGATCAGATTGCCCGCCACCCGGACCGCGAGTTCCTTTCCGCCGCTCTCGAATCGCCACAGCGCGTAGTCGGATTCGTTCTCGCGCAGGATGATGCAGTTGTGCTGATCGAGTTCGTCGAGCGTCGCGGGTGATCCATTGCGCCGCAGGTACTCCGGAGAAGCGCACAGCACCCGGCGGTTCACCCACAGTCGGGTGGCGGTCAAACGCGAATCCGGCAGCACGCCCACGCGGATGTCGATATCGAAGCCGGTGCCCGCGATATTGAGCGGCAGCGCCGACAGCTCCAGATCCACCTGCACCTGGGGATTGCGCTCCACGAAATCGGCGAGCAACGCCGAGATGTGCGCCCGCCCCAGGCCGATCGTCGACCGGACGTGCACCCGCCCGCGCAGTTCGTGCCGTTGCTCGGCGATCGAGTCCTCCAGCTCCTCGAGCTGGGCGGCGATCACCGACGCCCCGGCCGCGTAGCGCTCCCCTTCCGGCGTCAGCGTCAGCCTGCGCGTGCTGCGTTGCACCAGCAGCACGCCGAGCCGCGCCTCCATCTGCGCGAGCCGTTTGCTGACCGACGACACCGAGACGCCGAATTCCCGCGCCGCCTCGGTCAGGCTGCGGGAGCGGGCGACGATGTCGAAAAAGGTGACGTCGTCGGTGGACGCGCCGGGCACGGCGACCTCCTCGTCTTTTCCATTCCGGAAACAGTCTCTTTCGCGTTCCGCGCTTTTGCCGCGGAATGTCCGAGCCTACCGTTGTGACCGACCCCCGGACAACGAATACAGGGGCGCTATCGAGAAGATCGGAGCACGCGACGATGGGTGCAACTCACCGAATTGCGGTCATTCCAGGCGACGGTATCGGCAAGGAAGTCGTGCCGCAGGGAGTCCGGGTATTGGAGGCGGCCGCCGCAGCATTCGACTTCACCCTGGATTTCACCGAATTCGATTTCGCGAGCGCGGAATACTACGTGGCGACCGGAAAAATGCTGCCGGACCGCTGGTTCGACGAACTCGCCGGATTCGATGCCATCTTCTTCGGCGCGGTCGGCTGGCCCGAGGTGGTGCCGGACCACATCTCGCTGTGGGGCAGCCTGCTGCAGTTCCGGCGGCATTTCGACCAGTACGTCAGCCTGCGGCCGGTCCGGCTGCTGCGCGGTATCACCAGTCCGCTGGCCGGCCGGCAGCCCGGCGAGGTGGATTTCTATGTGGTCCGGGAGAACACCGAGGGCGAGTACTCGAGCATCGGCGGCAAGATCTTCGAGGGCACCGACCGGGAAACGGTGTTGCAGGAGACCGTGATGACCAGGACCGGTGTCGACCGAATACTGAAGTACGCCTTCGAACTAGCGCAACGACGCCCGAAGCGTCACCTCACCTCGGCGACCAAGAGCAATGGCATCTCCATCACCATGCCGTATTGGGACGAACGCGTCGCGGCGATGGCGGTGGACTACCCCGACATCGAGGTCGACAAGTATCACATCGATATTTTGACAGCCAATTTCGTGCTGCACCCGGACTGGTTCGACGTGGTCGTCGCGAGCAATCTGTTCGGCGATATTCTGTCCGATCTCGGCCCGGCGTGCACCGGTACCATCGGTATCGCACCGAGCGGAAACATCAACCCCGAGCGCCTGTTTCCCAGCCTTTTCGAACCCGTGCACGGGTCGGCCCCCGACATTGCCGGACAGGGCATCGCCAATCCGATCGGTCAGATCTGGAGCGGGGCGATGATGCTCGAGCACCTCGGCGAGCAGGATGCCGCCGATGCCGTGCTGGCGGCCATCGAAACAGTGCTCTCCCGCGGCGAGTCGGCGTTGACGCCGGACATGGGCGGATCGCAGACGACGGAATCCGTTGGCGGACAGGTGCGTGCACAGCTCGAGTCCGCGACGTCGATGGCGCCCGTGAGCCGGTCATGAGTCTGCAAGCACGCCCCGCGCGGTCGTTCGCGCTGCCCACCCTCGACGGCATGCCGCTGATCGTTCCGGTCATCCTGACCGCAGGGGTCCTCGCCGCCGGGCTCTTCGACGCCATACCCGAGAACATGATCGGCGGGCTCGCCGTGATCGTCGGCCTCGGCATGCTGCTCGGCCCGCTGGGCAACCGGCTGCCGGTCATCTCCAAAATCGGTGGCGGCGCGCTCATCTGCTTGATGACGCCCTCGGTGCTGGTGTACTTCGGCGCGTTCAACGAGAACACCTTGGCGGCGGTGAACTCGCTGATGAAGGAGGCCAACTTCCTCTACTTCGTCATCTGCACCCTGGTGGTCGGCAGCATCCTCGGCATGAGCCGGAAGGTGATGGTCGGCGGGTTGATCCGTATCTTCGTGCCGCTCGTCCTCGGGACCGCCGCGGCGGTCTCGGTGGGCATCGGCGTCGCCATGGCGTTCGGCTACAGCTTTCATCGGGCGCTGTTCTACATCGTGGTGCCGATCATCGGCGGCGGCATCGGCGAAGGTGTCATCCCGCTCTCCTCCGCCTACGCGTCGGCGTTGGGTGGATCACCGGGAAGTTATGTGGCCGAACTCATTCCAGCCGCGATCATCGGCAATATCGCCGCGGTCATCACCGCCGGGTTGTTGCGCAGGCTCGGTGACCGCCGCCCACAGCTGGACGGTGGCGGTCAATTGGTGAAGGTGCCCACCGATCCCCTTGCCGCCCCGCCGATCCCGCAGCCCGACTTCCCCGCCCGCAACCACGCGCTCGGCGTGCTGCTCATCTGCGGTCTGTTCGTCCTGGCCACGCTGCTGGAAGAGATCGTGCATCTACCGGCGCCGGTGCTGGTGATCGTCATGTCGGTGTTCTGCAAGCTGTTCAATGTCTTCCCGGCCGCCGTCGAAGACAGTGTGCGCGGCATATACACCGTCATCTCGCGATACTTCATCTACCCGACCATGATCGGTCTCGGCATGCTGTATCTGCCGTTGAAGAGCATCATGGGTGTGCTGTCGGTGGGTTACGTAGCGGCTTGTGTCGCAGTGGTACTCGCGATGGCGGCCACTGGCTTCTGGGTCGGGCGCGCGATCGGCATGTATCCGGTCGACGCCTCGTTGGTCACGGTGTGCCACAGCGGTCTCGGCGGAACCGGCGATGTGGCAATCCTCTCGGCCTCGAACCGGATGAATCTGATGCCGTTCGCGCAGATCTCGACGCGCATCGGCGGGGTGACCACGGTCATCTCGGCGGCGACGTTGATCAGGGTGCTCGACGCATGAGGGTCTTGGTCGCGCCCGACAAGTTCAAGAGGAGCCTGACCGCCGCGGCGGTCGCGCGATCGCTGGCCGAGGGGCTGGCCGGGGCCGGCGTCGACAGCACGGAGCTCCCGCTCGCCGACGGTGGTGACGGCAGTGTCGACGCCGCCGTCGCGGCCGGGTTCTCCCGCAAGGCGTGCACCGTCGCCGGTGCCCTGGGCACGCCGCGCCGTGCCACCATGGCGGTCCGCGGCGACACGGTGATCGTCGAGGTCGCCGACACCTGCGGGCTGGCCACCCTGCCCGGCGGGCGGATGCGACCCCTGGACGCATCGAGTCTCGGCTTCGGACAGGCCATTCGGCAAGCCCTGCGACTGTCGCCGCGCCGTGTGGTGCTGGCGCTCGGTGGCAGCGCAGGCACCGACGGCGGCATGGGATTACTGACCGCCTTCGGATTTCGGTTCACCGATCGGACCGGGCGGATCTTGCCGCCGGGCGGACGGGCGCTGCTCGACATCGCCTCGATCGATACCTCGGCGGCGGTGCGCCTACCGGCGGTCGACCTCGTGCTCGCTTCTGACGTCACCAACCCGTTGACCGGACCCGAAGGTGCTGCCGCCGTGTACGGTCCGCAGAAAGGGGCTGATTCGACGGAGGTGCGGCTGCTCGACCGGGGCCTGCACCACATGGTGGAAGCACTGGCCCGCAACGGCTTTCCTGGAGCCCCGCGCCTTGCCGCAACCCCGGGTGCAGGCAGCGCGGGCGGGCTCGGCTTCGCCGCCATGCTGCTCGGCGCCCGGATGACCTCCGGCGCCGAGTTCTTCCTCGACCTGCTCGACTTCGATCGCCATTGCGCGCAGGCAGATCTGGTCGTCACCGGCGAGGGCAGCTTCGATGCGCAGTCCGAGCACGGAAAACTCCCCGCCGCCGTCGCACGGCGCGCCAAGCCGGTACCCGTCATCGCCGTCGCGGGGCGCAGCGAAGTACCTCGAACTCGTTGGGGTCGAACCGGTTTCGCCGAGGTCTACGCGCTGACCGACTACACCGATCGAGACACCGCCCGCGATCCCGCGTTGACGGCCGAGCTGCTCGTCCGGATCGGCCGCGAGATCGGGCACTCCCGCCTGCTGGAATCGGCCGGCGTTCGATGAGCCCCGCCGCCCCTCGAGCGCACTGGCGGGTGACCTCTCAACCCGGCAGGTCCGCCGTGACGAGCCGGTACCCCAGATCCAGGTGCGACCGTTCGAGGAGGTCGGCGTAGCGGGTCTGCCATGCGCCGGTTTCCAGATCTTCGCTCAATCGCGACAACCCTTGTTGCAGCATCGGTTTCGGCGTGAGCGCCAGCATCGACATCCCCGCCTGCACTGTCTCGTCGAGATAAGCCTCCGGCCTCCGCCAATAGGCACCCCCGAATCCGTCAACGCAATCGTGCGGCACCGGAACCACCTGTACCTCGGGGCTCTCCAGCAATCCCGTGAGCCGCCCCAGCGACACCGCAAGCCTCGCGTCCGTCGCCGCAGCCGCAGGCAGATAGTCCCGAACCAGCCAGAACTCCCGGAACACCGCATGATCCCAAGTCAGAATCGCAATCCGCCGCCGCGCAACCCGAACCATCTCGGCAACCCCTCGCTCGAGATCGCCCCAGTGATGAATAGTCAGCACCGCCAACGCCGCATCCACCGCCCCACTACGCACCGGCAGGTACTCGGCAACTGCCCGAACCGCAGGAGCCGCCCCCACCGGCCGCTGCGCAATCATCACCCGACTCGGCTCCACCGCAAGCACCGTCCGGCCCGGCTCATAAGAACCAGTCCCCGCACCAACATTCACCACCGACGCCATGCCCTTCAGCGCCACCCCGATCGCTCCGGCAATCCGCGGATCAGGCCGCCGAGTCAGCGCATACGTCCGACCTGTCGCGTCATAAACGGTCATTGTGCGCAGTCCCCCAGGCTGTGTCGGTCCACATGATCGGACACTACCGCCAGGTCGGGCAGTGCCGTTCCGCGCAGATCCAGCGAACTACTGAAGCCAGCGCGCGTTCAACGCCCGCTCGGCCGCCGCAGTAAGCGAGCCGAGGACCCGAAGCCGAGCAATGCCACCGTCCGGGTAGATGTCCACGCGGACATGCGTAGCCGGACGATCACTGGCCGCAAGCCGGAACCGGTGGGGCGTGTCGGGTTGCAGTGTTGTCCTCGGCAGCAACTCGAACCACGCGGGGTCATCGGTGGACGGCAGGGGCTCGGGGCCTTGGTGGTCGATACCCAGGACGCGGGTTTCGCCGGGTGCGTTGAACAGCAGGTTGGTGGTGTCGAGTTCGATCAGCGCCGGCACGCCCTGGGCCGCGAGTTCGATGACCGCCCAGTCGTTTCCGTTGTCGCGGCGGCGGGCGGTTTCCCAGCCCTCGGCCTGGTTGCGGGCCAGGCCGGGCGAGAGCATGTTGTCGGGGGCGGAGTAGAACATGTTGGAGCAGGCCACGGTTCGGGCGCCGTTTTCGAGGGCGGCGAGGTCGACGGTGAGACCGGTGAGCAGGGTCGGATCCGGGACCACCTCGCCGTGCACGCGCAGCCGCGCGACGCCGCCGTCCGGGTAGATGTTCAGGCGGACGTGGGTGAAGATGCGGTCGTCGGCAACGGGGAGTTCGTGTTTCGCGTCACCGCCCAGTGCGCTGCGTGGCACGATCTCCACCCACTCGGCCGAATCCAGTTGGGACGGTGACGGATAGCCGGGAGCTCGGCAGGCCTCGACAGAGGTGAACGGCGGATAGTTGCCCTTGAACCAGGCGGTGTCGACGACAACGCCACGGATCACACCGGGCATCCCGAGCCGGATGATGGCCCAGTCATGGCCTGGGCCGCGATGCCGGCGAGTCTCCCAGCCGTCGTACTCCTGACCTTTCGGCCCGAAGGTGTGCTCGGCGAAGCGCGGTTCCCAAGGGTTGATCAGGTTTTCCCGCTCCTCGAACGACTCGTCGCTCGCGGCGACCACCCCGGCGCGGTGCGTGCGCAGCGCCAGGTCGGGCAGGTTGGTGAAGTCAGACATGGTTCCCTATCCGGTTGTGGTGCAAGGAGATCAGGTTGCCCGCGGGCGGGTGGCCGTTGCCGACGACGCGTCCGCGCAGCCAGGTGGCGTGCACGAGCCCGCGCAGTTCCCGGCCGCCGTAGGGCGTGATCGGATTCTTGTGCGCCAGCGCGCCCGGATCGACGGTGATCGGCGCCCACGGGTCGAACGCGACCAGGTCGGCGTCGCACCCGATCGCGATCCGCCCCTTGTGCGGCAACCCGGCCAGTTCGGCGGGTGCGGCGGCCATCCAGCGGACCACATCGGTCAGCCGGAAGCCGCGCTCGGCGGCGGCGGTCCACACGGCGGGCAACCCGATCTGCAACGACGAGATGCCGCCCCAGGCCGTCGCGAAGTCACCCTCCTTCAGCTCGGGCGTGCACGGTGAATGGTCGGAGACCACACAGGACAGCACCCCGTCGGCCAAGCCCTGCCACAGCGCGTCCTGGTTGCCCGCGTCACGAATCGGCGGGCAGCACTTGAACGCGGTGGACGACGCCTCGGCCGCCGACAGCGTCAGATAGTGCGGGCAGGTCTCCGCGGTGATCCGCACCCCACGCGCCTGCGCCGCAGCCAGCGGTTCGAGACAGGCCGCCGCCGAGACGTGCAAGATGTGCGCGCGCACGCCGGTCGCTTCGGCCAGCGCGATAACCTCTTGCACCGCAGCCTTTTCCGCCGCCCCCGGCCGCGAATCCAGGAACGCGCGATACGACCCGTCGATCGGATCGTGCAGCCGCACCGGATCTTCGGCGTGCACGACGAGCAGCCCGTCGAACGCCGCGAGCTCCCGCATCACCTGCTCGACTTCGCCGAGCCCCAGCGGCGGAAACTCGTCCACTCCCGACGGCGACAGGAAGCATTTGAAACCGACCACGCCCGCCTCGTGCAGCGGCCGCAGTGATGTCAGGTTCCCCGGGATAGCACCGCCCCAGAAGGCGACGTCCACATGACACTGCCCCGCCGCAACAGACCGCTTGGTCTCCAAATGCGGCACGGTAACCGTCGGCGGCAGCGAGTTCAACGGCATGTCGACGATCGTGGTCACCCCGCCCGCCGCGGCAGCCTTGGTAGCCGTGGCGAAGCCCTCCCACTCGGTCCGCCCCGGCTCGTTGACGTGCACGTGCGAGTCCACCAGCCCCGGCAGTACAACGAGATCCGCGAGGTCGGTGGTCGCCGCCGCGGGCAGCACCGCCTCGTAGTCCGCCAGCGCCACGATCTTGCCGTCCCGCACGGCAATCGCGGCCGCGCGGATCCCCTCCGGCAGCGCGACCCGCCGGGATCGGATGACCAGATCATGCATGGGCACTCGCTCCCAGCCAGGCTCCGGCGATCTCACCGGCCAGCCGTTCCAACAGTGGTCCCGCGTTCGCCATGCAGACCTCCGGGTCGGGTTCCAGGTCGGTCAGCGCGTACGCCTGCTCGATGTGGGCGCGGCGCAGCTGCTCGCCGGTGAGCGAGCGCTGGCCGGCCACCGCGACGACCGGCACGGTGGCGCCTGCCGCGGCTCGCGCGACCCCGACCGGCGCTTTGCCGTGCAGGGTCTGCGGATCGAGCGAGCCCTCACCGGTGATCACCAGCCGGGCCCCCTCGATCTGCTCGGTGAACGACATCAGCTCCAGGATGAGCTCGATGCCCGGCCGCACCGTCGCGCCGAGGAAGGCGAGCGCGGCGTAACCCACCCCGCCCGCGGCACCGGCGCCCGGCCGATCCGCGACGTCGGCGCCGAGATCGCGTTCGACGATCGAGGCCAAACGTGCCAGGCCCCACTCCAATTCGTCGATATCGCTGCTCCGCGCACCCTTCTGCGGGCCGTAGATGTGCGCGGCACCGCGCGGTCCGAGCAGCGGATTGTCCACATCGGACGCGACGATCACCGGCACCTGCAACATCTCGCTGGCATCGATGCGCGCCAATCTGCTCAGCGCCGCGCCGCCCGGCGGCAGCTCGCGACCGTGGTCGTCGAGGAAGCGCACGCCGAGGGCCGACATCATGCCCACTCCCCCGTCGGTGCACGCGCTGCCGCCCAGACCGAGCACGACCTGGCGCGCGCCGCGGGTGGCGGCCGCGCGGATCAGCTCGCCGGTGCCGTAACTCGTTGCCGTCATGGCGGTTTGGAAGGTCGGCCGAATAGGCAGCCGACGCAGGCCGGACGCTTCCGCCAGCTCGATCACGGCCGCCTCGCCCCTCATCGCGAACGAAGCAGCCACCGGCAATCCCAGCGGTCCGGCGACGCTCGTCTGAAAGCGGACGAAGCCCGACTCCACGACGGCGTCGACCGTACCGTCGCCCCCGTCTGCCACCGGCATGCTGACGACGGGGAGGTCCGGGCGTACCCGGCGGAGTCCGGTGACGATGTGCGCGGCGACCTGAGGCGCGGTCAGCGACCCCTTGAACTTGTCGGGGGCGACGACGCAATGGCCATCGCGCCACCCGCCGCGCACATCTTTCGAGCGGGGCGCGTCCGGCCCGCTCACCTGCCGCCTCCGACCGGTTCCGGCTCCGGTTCGATGGCGACGGTGGCAGTGGGCGCGTCCGCGGCGGACTGCGCCAGTTCCTCGAATTCGACGATGTTGTCGATCTCCAAGCCCATCGACACGTTGGTGACGCGTTCGAGGATGCATTCGACGACCACCGGAACCCGGTGTTCGACGATCATCTTCTTGGCGTCTTCCAGTGCCTGGCCGATCCGGTCCGGTTCGAAGACCCGAATGGCCTTGCAGCCCAGCCCTTCCGCGACCTTGACGTGATCGACGCCGTAGCCGCCGACCTCGGGGCTGTTGATGTTGTCGAAGTCGAGCTGAACGTAGTAGTCCATGGAGAAGTTGCGCTGCGCCTGGCGGATCAATCCCAGGTACGAGTTGTTCACCAGCACATGGATATACGGGATGTTGAACTGCGCGCCGACAGCCAATTCCTCGATGAGGAACTGGAAGTCGTAGTCACCCGACAGCGCCACCACCGTCGAATCCGGATCGGCAGTCGCGACACCGAGGGCGGCGGGCAGCGTCCAACCCAGTGGTCCGGCCTGTCCCGCGTTGATCCAGTGCCGCGGCTTGTAGACGTGCAGCAGCTGCGACGCCTGGATCTGTGAGAGGCCGATGGTGCTGACGTAGCGCACCTCCGGCCCGAATGCCCGGTTCATCTCCTCGTAGACCCGCTGCGGCTTGATCGGCACATTGTCGAAGTGGGTCTTGCGCTGGCCGAGCTGCTTTCGCGCCCGGACCTGCCCCGCCCAGTCGCTGCGATCGGGCAGTTCGCCGGCCGCCGCGAGCTCGCGGGCGACCTCGATGAACACCTGCAGCGCCGCACCCGCGTCGGAGGTGATACCGAAGTCGGGGGCGAAGACCCGCCCGATCTGGGTCGGCTCGATGTCGACGTGCACGAACGTGCGGTCCTTGGTGTAGGTCTCGACGCCGCCGGTGTGCCGGTTGGCCCACCGGTTGCCGATACCCAGCACGAAATCCGCTTCGAGCATGGTGGCATTGCCGTACCGGTGCGAGGTCTGCAAGCCGACCATGCCCGCGTGCAACGCGTGGTCGTCGGGGATCGTGCCCCAGCCCATCAGGGTCGGCACCACGGGAACACCGGTCAGCTCGGCGAATTCGACGAGCAGTTCGGCGGCGTCGGCGTTCACGATGCCGCCACCGGCCACCAGCAGCGGCCGCTGGGCCGCGTTCAGCATGGCGATGGCCTTCTCGGCCTGCGCCCGGGTCGCCGCGGGCCGATGCACCACGAGTGGCTCGTAGGTGTCGATGTCGAACTCGATCTCGGCGAGCTGCACATCGATCGGCAGGTCGATCAGCACCGGGCCCGGCCGGCCCTCACGCATCAGCCGAAAGGCCTTCTGGAAGCTACCGGGAACCTGCGCGGGCTCCAATACCGTGACGGCCCACTTGGCGACCGGCGCGGCGATCGAGGCGATGTCGACGGCCTGGAAGTCCTCCTTGTGCAGTTTCGCGACCGGCGCCTGACCGGTGATGCACAGGATCGGGATGGAATCGGCGCTGGCCGAGTACAACCCGGTGATCATGTCGGTGCCCGCGGGCCCCGAGGTGCCGATGCAGACGCCGATGTTGCCCGCCGTGGCGCGGGTATAGCCCTCGGCCATGTGCGAGGCCGCTTCGACGTGCCGCGCGAGCACGTGCTTGATGCCGCCGTGCGTGCGCATCGCGCTGTAGAAGGGATTGATCGCCGCGCCGGGCAGCCCGAACGCCTGTGTCGCGCCTTCTTTTTCGAGAATCAGGACCGCGGCGTCGACGGTACGCATCCGTGCCATGGTCAACGCTCCTTGTTCTGGCTTGTGTTGCGTGTTTGCATCGCGTGCGGCTTCGCACGGTCGGCAGGTTTCTCGCTGTGCACCCAGCCGTCGGGCAGCCGGATGCCGCACTCTTCGTGCCGCGCGATCGACGGCGCGGGCATTCTCATGCCTCGCCTCGACCCGACAGCGCCTCGGCGACCAGCAGCAGGCCGGAGTGGTCCAGCGAGCCGTAGCCCATGGCGCGGCCCGCCGCGATCAGCTGCGCGGTGAGCGCGCCCATCGGGATCGACACCTCGGCCTCGCGGGCGGCCTGCAGGATGATGCCCATGTCCTTGTGGTGCAGGTCGATCCGGAAGCCGGGCACGAAGTTGCGGGCCAGCATGGTTTCGCGCTTGAGCTCGAGAATCTTGCTGCCCGCCAGACCGCCGGCCAGCACGTCGAGCCCCTTGGCCGCGTCGGCTCCCAGGTTCTCCATCAGCAGGATCGCCTCGGCGACCAGGGCGTACGTGCCGCCGACGACGAGCTGGTTGGCCGCCTTCACGCATTGCCCCGCACCGCTGCCGCCGACCAGCGCGAAGGTCTTACCGACCGCCTCGAAAATCGGGGTGGCAGCCGCGAAGTCGGCCTCGGAGCCGCCGACCATGATCGACAGTGCCGCGTTGATCGCCCCGTTCTCCCCGCCGCTGACCGGTGCGTCCAGCACCCGCAGACCGTTCTTCTTGCCCTGCTCGGCCGTCCATTTGGCGGTCTTCGGGGTGATGGTGGAGAAGTCGATATAGAGCGAGCCTGGGACGGAGTGCTCGACGATCTCGGGGAAGACCTGCTCGATATGCTCGTCCTGCGGCAGCATCGTGATGATGATGTTCTTGTCGCGGACGGCCTCGGCGACGCTGGCCGCGGCGGAACCGCCCGCTTCCTTGAGCTTTTCGAGGCCCTTGGGGCCGATGTCGTAGCCGGTTACGTCGTGCCCGGCCTTGACGAGGTGGCCCGCCATCGGGCTACCCATGATCCCCAAGCCGATAAAACCGATACTGCTCATGCCTGCGCCTCGCTTCGCTCGGCTCCGGCATTCCCAAGGGGCGCTGTGTCGATGATTCGTTCGCTGCGCTCACTCATGCCTGCATCCACTTCCAATCAAGCTCGGGGTCTTTGTATTCGAGGCCGATCCAGCCGTCATAACCTGCGGCGGCCAGGGTTTGGAACAGCGTGCCGAAGTCGAGTTCACCGGTCCCCGGGCGGCCGCGACCCGGGTCGTCGGCGATCTGCACGTGGCCGATGTGCTGCGCGTAGGTCTTGATCACCTGGATCAGGTTTTCGTCCATGCGAGCCAGGTGGTACAGATCGCACAGGAAGCGCACGTTCGGCTCGCCGGTCTGCTCGATCACGCGCACGGCATGCTCGGCGCTGACGATCGGATAGTGCGGCGACTCATGCGCATTCAGCGCCTCGACCAGTACGGCGGCACCGATCCGAGCGGCAGCGCGCGCGGCCAGCCGCAAGTTCTCCAGGGCGAGTTCGTCCTGCTTCGCTGGGTCCTCGCCCGCGATGCGGTTGCCGTAGAGGGCATTCAACGCCCGGCAGCCGGTGCGCTCGGCGATCCCGACGGCTACCTCGATATTGTCACGGAACCGGTTGATCTCACCGGGGACGGAGACAAGACCACGACCCACCGGAATAAGGTCGATGAAATTCAACCCGACCAACTGCACACCGGCGTCCTCGATCGCGCGCACGAACGCGTCGATCTCTTTGTCCCCCGGCGTGGGATCTTCTCCGAAGGGCCACCAGAATTCGACCGCGTCGAAACCGGCCGCCTTGGCTGCGGCCGGACGCTCCAGCAGCGGTAGCTCGGTGAAAAGAATAGAGCAATTGACGTCGAATCTCGGGAGACCGGACTCCCCTGCGTAATGCTTCATTCAGCTCCTTCTCGATATTTCTTCCAGCTGCCGATGCGGGTGATGTCGATCAGCTCCGGGTACGACGTCGGCGGCCTGCGCAACACCATCGACAGCACCGACCTGCCGTCGTCCAGTTCGATCGCACCGAGCTCCAGCTCCGGCGGTTCCGCAGGTAGCAGGCTTTCGCGCAGGACGTCGAGCGGCACGTCGAACAGCTCGCCGGTGATCGAGTAGCCGCCGTCCGGCGACGGGTCGAGGCCGGGAAAACGGTCGCCGACCGAGAAGAATCGGTAGCGTGGCGCGGTTTTCGCCTCACCGGCGAACGGCGCGCCGTTCAACAGGTGGTTGAGCGGCCCTCCGCGCATGGCGGAACCGTTCAGGAAAATCAACGGCATTATCGGGTCCTTTTGTATCGAATTTCATCAAGTATGCGTGGATTACGCACTGTTCGGATAGATGAGATCAACCCAAAGCTGATCGAGCATTCCGAAGTCGATTTCGTATGATGCTCCAGCCGAATACCTTCACCGGGTCGGCACGAGGTCCCGATGGATGGCTCCGTCGGTGGTATTGAGTGGCCGAGCCGAGCCGCCGCGCCGGACCGCCACGATCTCCGCGGCGATGGCGACAGCGGTCTCCTCGGCCGTGCGCCCGCCCAGGTCGAGCCCGATCGGCGAATGCAGCACCGCCAGTTCGGCTTCCGAGAGTCCGGCGGCACGCAGACTGGCCATCCGCTCCTCATGGGTGCGCCTCGAACCCATCGCACCGACGTAGGCCACTGGCAGCCGTAATGCCTTCTCCAGCAACGGGATGTCGAACTTCGCATCATGCGTCAGCACACACAGCACGGTTCGTGAGTCGACCGCGGTGCGCGCGAGGTACCGGTCGGGCCACTCCACGACGACCTCATGGGCGTCCGGGAATCGAGCCTGCGTGGCGAACACGGGGCGGGCATCACACACGGTGACGTGGTAGCCGAGAAACCGGCCCATTCGCGTCACCGCTGCCGCGAAATCTATTGCGCCGAAGACGATCATGCGCGGTGGCGGTACATACGATTCCACGAAGACCGTCAATTCCCGTTCGCCGCAACCGATGACGCGCACGCCAGTAGCTCCGATGTCGAGCGTTGCCCGCGCTTCGGCCACCACCACCGGATCGAACTTCGCCCCGATCGTCCACCACGGCCCCAAAGCCATTGCCGCCCCGGTGTTCAGGTCGCGGACCAGCGCCACCGGCTCGGCGGACCGCAGCAACGCCTCGATCGTGTCATGCTCGGCGGGTGTGACGGTCTGCACGAAAACCTCGATCTTGCCCCCGCAGGTCAGTCCGACGGCGAACGCGTCGTCGTCGCTGTACCCGAAGGTTTCCCGCACCGGCTGCCCGGTGCGCAGTGCCTCGCGGCAGAGCTCGTACACCGCGCCTTCGACGCAGCCACCGGAAATGCTGCCGATGACAACACCTTCGGCGTCCACCGCCAGGGCGGCGCCCGGCGGCCGCGGCGCGCTGCCGCTGACGCCGATCACGGTGGCGACGGCGTAGGTCTTACCCGCCGTATGCCAGGGCAGGAGCTCTGCCGCGAGGTCACGCATTGTTTCCGCCGTCCTATCCGCCGAGCATCAGTTCGATGGCCGCGATGCCGAAGTACCCGGCGAAGACCACCGCGACCACCCAGATCAGCCAGTGGATCTCGCTGAACTTGCCGCGCGCCGCCTTGATCACCACGTAGGCGATGACGCCCGCGCCGACACCATTGGTGATCGAGTAGGTGAACGGCATCAGCACGATGGTCAGGAAGGCCGGAACGGCGACTTCCAGGTCGGCCCAGTCGATCTTGCGAGCCTGGGTCATCATCAGCGCACCGACCAGCACCAGCGCCGGCGCGGCGGCCTGGATCGGCACCACGGCCGCGAGCGGGGTGAACAGCACTGCGAGACAGAACAATCCACCGGTCATCACACTGGCCAGCCCGGTACGTGCGCCCTCACCGACACCCGTGGCGGACTCGACGTACACGGTGTTACCCGCGCCGCCGCTCACGCCCCCGATGACCTGCCCGATACCGTCGACGGTCAGCACCTTGCCGAGGCCAGGCATGGTGCCGCGCTCGTCGAGCAGACCCGCCTCGTCACAGACTCCGAACACGGTGCCCATGGCGTCGAAGAACCCGGTGAGCACCAGCGTGAACAGCACAACGCCGGCGACCAACCCACCCGCCCTGGCGAATCCGCCGAGCAGATCGATATCGAGCACCAACCCGAAGTCCGGCGCGGCGAAGAAGCCCTTCGGCGTCTCCGGCACCACCGGACCCCACGTCTTCGGATCAACCTTCGCCAGCGAGTTGACCACGATGGCGAGCACCGTGGCGACGGCGATGCTGATCAGGATGGCACCGGGCACCTTGCGGATGAACAGTGCCAGCATGAGCAGCAATCCAACGGCGAAAATCACTACCGGCCACCCGGAAAGGTGCCCGCCGGCGCCGAGCGTGACCGGCGGCCCGGTCTGCGCACCGTGGCCGACCACGCCCGCCGAGACCAGGCCGATCATCGCGATGAACATGCCGATGCCGACGCCGATCGCGTTCTTCAGCGAGAGCGGAATGGCATTGATGATCATCGTGCGCAGGCCGGTCGCGGCCAGGATCACGATGACCACGCCCATCAGCACCACCAGGCCCATGGTCTGCGGCCACGTCATGTGCGGGGCCGCTTGGAAGGCGACCACCGGGACGACGCCGAGGCCGGCTGCCAGGGCGAGTGGTACGTTGCCGACGAGGCCCATCAGAATGGTGCTGAGCCCGGCCGAAAACGCGGTAGCAGTGGTGAGTTGAGCGATACTCAGCGTGTTGCCGTCGATATCCTTGACCCCGCCGATGATCAGCGGGACGAGCAGGATGACGTAGGCCATCGCCACGAAAGTGGTGATGCCGCCGCGGATTTCGCGGGAGACGGTGGTCTTGCGTTCGCTCAGCCGAAAGAATCGGTCGAGCGGGGATCTTCCGGTGACCGGCTCCGGGACGGAGGAGTGGGTCTGGACTTGGGTCATTGGCGTGCCCTCCTCGGGGCATAGCCGACCTACGAACCGGCCGTCATGGCCGGATCGCGTGGTTCGGTTCTGCTGTTGTGGGGTCTGTGTTGCGTTGTCACGCAGGCGATGTCGCGATAGACACGATGCCCGCGTGACGGACACAACCCCTGTTGATCAACTGCTCCGGATGATGTCTTCCGGACGCACCGGCACTCGGTTGATGTGCACGGTTCCTCCCGCGGAACGGCATGCGTCCCGAATGGCCGCGACGACCGCGGGAGTCGAGGAGAGCGTGGGTGGCTCTCCGGCGCCGCGCAGCCCGTATGGGGCGTGCGGGTCGGCGTTTTCGAGAATCTCCAGCCGCTGTGGCGGCATATCGAGAATCGTGGGGATCAGGTAGTCGGTGAAGGACGGGTTGAGCACCTTTCCGTCGCGGACCTGAATTTCCTCCATGACCGCGAGGCCGAGGCCCTGGGCGGAGCCGCCGTGGATCTGGCCCTCCAGCGACAAGCGGTTCATGATCTTGCCGACATCTTGGACGGCGTCCAGCGCAACGACTTTGACCAGACCCAGTTCGGTGTCGACATCCACCACGGCCCGGTGCACGCACAGGGCGAGCTGGGTATGGCTGTCGCCCTGGCCCGTCACGGGATCCATGCCGGTGGTCGGCTTGTGATGGAACTCCCTTGTCTCCTCGATGATTTCGTCACCGAGCAGATCCACGAGCGCGGCATACACCTCGCCGGTGTGCGAGACCACCTTGCCGCCGACCAGCCGAAGTCCGCGGGCCGCGCCGAAACGTCCTTGGGCCAAGGCGAGTACGCGCATCCGCACCGCCTCGCACGCGGCCTTCACCGCACCGCCGGTCATATACGTCTGCCGGGAGGCCGACGAGGACCCCGAGCTGCCGACCTGGTTGTCGGCCGGATGGATGGTGACCTTCTCGACACCGAGTTCGGTGCGCGCGATCTGCGCTTCGACGGTGACCAGCCCCTGGCCGACCTCGGCCGCGGCGGTGTGTACCAGCGCGACCGGTTCGCCGCCGATGACTTCGAGCCGGACTCGCGCCGTGGAGTAGTCGTCGAAACCCTCGGAGAAGCAGATGTTCTTGATGCCGACGCCGTAGCCGACGCCGCGCACGACGCCCTCGCCATGGGTGGTCTGCGAGGCGCCACCGGGCAGGTTCCGGATGTCGGCGACATCCAGCGGCGCGGGCAGCGGCATATCGCGCGCCTGCCCGAGCATCTCGGCCATCGGCATCGGCGCGTGCACCACTTGCCCGGTCGCGATCTTGGAGCCCTGGCTCACAGCGTTGATCTGCCGCACGTGCACCGGGTCCAGCCCGACCGCCTCGGCGATCTTGTCCATCATCGACTCGTGCGCGAAACACGCCTGCACCGCACCGAATCCGCGCATCGCGCCGCACGGTGGGTTGTTCGTGTAGACGCCGTACGCATCGATCTCGAGGTTCGGGATCTCGTAGGGCCCCACCGCGAGCGAGGCCGCGTTGCCGGTGACGTTGAGCGTGGCAGAGGTGTAAGCCCCGCCGTCCAGCACGATCCGGACCTTGGCGAACACGATCTTCCCGGCCCGGGTGACGCCGTACTCGTAGCGCATCTGCGCCGGGTGCCGGTGCACGTGCCCGAAGAAGGACTCCTCGCGGTTGTACATCATCTTGACCGGCTTGCCGGTGTAGAGCGCCAGCATGCCCGCGTGGATCTGCATGGACAGGTCCTCGCGGCCGCCGAACGCGCCGCCGACGCCGGCCAGCGTCATCCGCATCTTGTCCTCGGGCAGGTCCAGACAGGGGCCGATCTGCGTGAGGTCCCAGTGCATCCACTGCGTGGCGACGTAGAAGTCGAGCCCGCCGTCCTCGGCGGGCACCACCAGTCCGGACTCCGGACCGAGGAACGCCTGGTCCTGGATGCCGACCTCGTAGTCCTCGGCGATCACCACCTCGGCCAGCGCCCGGCCGACCTCCATGTCGCCGACGCGCACCGGCTGGTACCGGGTGATGCCGCCACGCTCCTGCACCTTGTGCCGCTCCGGGTCGGCGACCACGGCGAGCGGATCGGTGATCGGCTCCAGCACCTCCCACTCGATCACGATGGCTTCCATTGCGCGCCGGGCGATCTCGGGATGATCGGCGGCAACCAGCGCGATCGGCTCACCGTGGTGGCGGACCTCGTCGATGGCGAGCACCGGCTGGTCCCAAGTGTGGTCGAGCCCGTACATCTTGCGGCCGGGTACGTCCTCGTGCGTCAGCACCGCATGCACGCCGGGCAGTTTCAGCGCGGGGCCGATATCGAGGCGCAGGATGCGGGCGCGCGGATGCGGGCTGCGCAGGGTCGCGCCCCACAGCATGCCGTCGATCCACAGATCCGAGGAGTAGGCGAACTCGCCCTTCACCTTCAGGGTGCCGTCGGGCCGCAGCGGGCTCTCGCCGACGCCACCCTTGCCGGGTGCGGCGACCTCACCGGGGAAACGGGTGGTTCGAACCGAGGTCATCGAGATTCCTCCTGTAGCAGGCGATTCCGCGCGGCCGCGCCGGCCCGGCCGACCGCGTCGTGCGAGACGGTGCGCAGCTCGTCGTTCTCCACGACGGTGCGACCACCGACCAGCAGCCGGGCCAGCGGCGGCGTCGGCCCGAAGACCAACGTGCACACCGGATCCTGGAGCGCGGCACGGAAACCGTCGACCCGCCACATGGCGATGTCGGCGAGCTTGCCCGGTTCCAGGCTGCCGATCTCCAACTGGCGGCCCAGGTTCCGGGCGCCGCCCAGGGTGCCGACCTCCAGGGCCTGGCGCGCGGTCAACGCGGTCGGGCCGTGCACCGCACGCTGGAACAGCATGGTCTGGCGCAGTTCACCGGCCAGCGAGGTCAATTCGCTGGAGGCCGCGCCGTCCACCCCGAGGCCGACCGGGGCACCCGCCGCCAGCAGGTCGGTGATCCGGGCGATGCCCGCGCCGAGCCGGGCGTTGGAGCTCGGGCAATGCGCCATGCCCGTGCCGGTCTCGGCGAAGCGGCGAATGTCGGCGTCGTGCAGGTGCACGGCATGCGCGAACCAGACGTCGTCGCCGAGCCAGCCGAGCTTCTCCATGTATTCGACCGGCGTGCAACCCATCTGCTCGCGGCAGTGCTCTTCCTCGTCGAGCGTCTCGGCGAGATGGGTGTGCAGGCGGACACCTTTGCTGCGCGCCAGCGACGCGGCGTCGGTCATCAGCCCCTCGCTCACCGAGAACGGCGAGCACGGCGCCACCGCGACGCGCAGCATCGAGTCGAACGACGGATCATGGTATTTATCAATGATTTCCGCGGTGTTCAGCAGGATCGTGTCGCGATCCTCGACGACCTCGTCCGGCGGCAGCCCGCCGTCGGACTGCCCGCGGTCCATCGAGCCGCGGCACGGGTGGAACCGGATGCCGAGCTCGCGCGCGGCCCGTACCTCGGCGTCGAACAGATCACCGCGCCCCTGCGGGAACACGTAGTGGTGATCGCTGCTGGTGGTGCAGCCGGTCAGCGCCATCCAGCCCAAACCGGCCGAGGCCGCGCCGTAGACGACGTCGGCGTCCATCCGCGCCCAGGTCCGGTACAGGCCGGTCAGCCACTCGAACAAGGTCGAGTCCTGGAACATGCCCTGGGTCGCCCACTGGTACAGATGGTGGTGGGTGTTGACCAGACCGGGGGTGACCAGACAGCCCGTGCCGTCGATGCGTTGCGCGTCCGGCACGATGGGCGCCGGTCCCGCGCCGAGTGATTCGATCCTGCCGTCGGCGATCACCAGGTAACCGGCGGGGATCTCCGGCCCGACGACCGGTGCGATGTACGCGTTTTCGATAACCGTCTTGCTCATTGCGCCGCCGCCTTTCGCTGTGCCGCGAGCCGCACGGCATCCAGGATTTTCTCGTATCCGGTGCAGCGGCAGAGGTTTCCGGCCAGTGCCTCGCGGATCTCCGCATCGGAAGGATCGGCATTGTGCTCGATGAGGTCGTGCGCCTGCACGATGAGACCCGGTGTGCAGAAACCGCATTGGACCGCCCCCGCCTCGACGAACGCCTGCTGCATCGGGTCGAGCTGCGCGCCCTTGGTCAGGCCCTCCACCGTCCGCACCGAACAGCCCTCGGCCTGACCGGCCGCCACCAGGCAGGAACACACCGGTGTACCGTTCAAATAGACCGTGCAGGAACCACATTCGCCCTGCTCGCAGGCGTTCTTGGAGCCGGGAAGGCCCATCCGCTCGCGCAGCATGTAGAGCAGGCTCTCGCCCTCCCACACGTCGTCGACGGTCTCCGTGGCGCCGTTCACGTCGAAGGTCACGCGCATCAGGCTGCCTTCCTTTCTGTCAGGTAGTCGGTCCATGCCCAGCCCAGCGTGCGGCGGGCCAGCACCGACAGGGCGTGCTTGCGGTAGTCCGCCGTGCCGCGGACGTCGTCGATCGGTGCCGCCGCGGCCGACACGAGCGCGCCGAACTCACGCAGCACACTGTCGGAGAGCGGGGCCGGATCGTGCCAAGGCAGCTGCGCGGCAAGGAATTCTTCAGCCGGCTTCGCGCGCAACGGCGTCGGTCCGGCCGAGCCGATGCCGGTCCGCGCGGTGCCGGTAGCCGGGTACAGCGCGACGGCGAACGAGCACACGGCGATCACCATGGCATTGCGCGTGCCGACCTTCGAAAAGTACTGCGGCCCTTCGGCGGGCGGCAGCCAGACCGCGCGGATCAGCTCGTCGGGTTCGAGGGCGTTCTTCTTCACCCAGACGTAGAAGTCGTCGATCGGGATCATCCGGGTGCCGCGGGTGGCCGACTCGACCTCGATCACCGCGTCGCCCGCGAGCAGCGCCGGATGGGTGTCCCCGGCCGGTGACGCGGCGCCGAGATTGCCGCCGACGGTGCCGCGGTTGCGGATCTGCGGCGAGCCGACGGTGCGCGAGGCCTGGGCCAGGCCCGGCAACTGATTGCCGAGCCGGTTGATGATCCGGACGTACGGCACACCCGCGCCGATGCGCAGCTTGCCGTCGATCTCGCTGTACTCGAACAACTCTCGGCACGGATTGAGGTCGAGCAGGGCACTCGGGCGGCCCTTGTCGAAGTTGAGCTCGACCATCATGTCGGTGCCGCCCTGGATGGGGGTGGCGTCCGGGCGGTTCGACTTGATGTCGAGGGCGTCCGCCCAGCTGGTGGGTCGCAAGAAGTCCATCGTCACTCCCACGCCGGTCCGGCGGCGGGCGCGTCCTCGCGCAACACGGTGCCTTCGATCAGGCCGTAGGGGCGGTCGGCCGCGTAGAACACCTCGTTGTCGTTGGTCAGCCCGAAGGCGGACAGGTCGACGACGAAGTGGTGCTTGTTGGGCAGCGACAGCCGGACCTCACCGATCTCCGCGCAGGCAGCGAGTACCCGCTCCCCCATCGCATACAGGGTCTGTTGCAGTGAGTAGCTGTAGGTTTCGGCGAACGCCTCCAGCATGGCGCGCCTGGCCTCGCGGTAGGTCTTGTCCCAGTCGCTGGGTTCGCCGATGTAGCGCCACTCCGCGTTGACCTCGGTGGCGAGGACGCGGTCGTAGGCCTCTTGCAGCGTGGTGTACTTGTCCTTCAGGTACCCGTGGAACTCCGAACCGGTCGAGTTGAGCACCACCAGGCCCTGCAAACCCGCGACGACCCAGGACTTTTCGCCGTCGTAGTGCACCCGCGCGGTCCGCACCTCCTGGCCCGAGCGAACGAACGAGTGCTGCTCGTTGCTCGCACCGAGCACGATGCGCTCCCACGCGTACTCCTCGACGCTGACCCGTGCATGGTGAATGGTCGGCTGCGAATCGACGAAATGCCGGGCCAGCAGCTCACCGAACGCCTCCGGCGAGGAGATGCCGTGCTCCTTGGCGAAGGCGAAGACGGTGTTCTTCTGCGTGTCCGTCGGCAGCACCGCGCTGTTGTCGCCGGTGAGGTGCACCTCGTCCATGTCGCCGGACAGTGCGACGCCAACATTGAGATCCCGGATCTCGTGCACGCCACCGTTTTTCGTCACGCCGACGACATGGGTCTCCGCTTTGCCATATCGGTTCGGACCGAGCTTGATCGACATTGTTCAGCTACCTCGATAGGTGGAGTAGGAATACGGACTGAGCAGCAGCGGCACGTGGTAGTGCGCCGCCGGGTCGGCGACGGTGAAGTCGATGGCGACCGAGGGGTAGAACGGGCTGAGCTCGGCGGTGTCGAAAGTCAGCCGGTGCGTGCCGGTTTCGGGATCAGGCAGGTCTTTGATGCGGCCGTCGTCGTCGGTGTGCCGTTCGGCGAGCACGGTTCCGTCGGCGCGGGACAGCTGGACCCTGAGTCCGGCCGCCGGCCGCCCGGTCACCGCGTTCAGCACGTGGGTGGACAAACTCACTTCTCCCCCAGCAGCTTTCGCACACGCAGCCGGGTGATGTCGGCGAGCTCGCCCTGCACCTTGATGCGCTCGTCGAGCAGCGAGTTGGCCAGGCGCTTGCGCAGCTCGGTGAGCATTTCCTCGGCGCTGCGGCCGGTGGCGCGGATCAGAAAGACGTGACCGAACCGGTCCTCGTAGGCCCGGTTCCCCGCGGCGAGCTCGGCCCGCACGGCGGCGTCGGCGGTCGCGGCGCCGGACTGTTCGCCGCGCGACCACTCGGCCTCCCGCTCGGATAACTCGGCCTTGGCCCGATCGCCGATGCGCGGATGCGCCGACAGCGCCTCCTCGACATCCGGCCAACTCAGCTCGCACACCGCGGCGACTGCCGCGGCGGTGGCGCTCGCGGTGTCGGGATAGGGCCGCGAGGCCGCCACCTTCTGCGCCCACTGCCGGGACGCGCAGCAGGCCAGCAGTTCCTGCACGGCGCGGTCCGGCGGCAACGAGTTGAGCCATCCGATGTCGCCTGCCATCTGACCTCCTGTCGGGGTTCGCCAATCTGTTCCGCAAGTACACCCGCCGGGGAACACCGCAGCTAGAAACGAGAAATCTGAACTGTGCGCCAGTTCACAACCAACTCTTTGTGCGAATGTCCAAGGGCGTTCACCAGGGGTGCGACTGTTAGCCTTCGCACCGTGCGCCTTCGATCACTGCTGACCATGGCGGACCTGGGACTAGAGCTCGTCACCGGCGAGGAAGAGCTGGACCGGTTCGTGCGCTGGGTGGTGACCACCGACATGCTCGACCCTGGTCGCTACCTCTCCGGCGGAGAGCTCGTGCTCACCGGCATGCAGTGGCGCCACGATCCCGCCGACAGCGAGGTCTTCGTCCGCGCGCTGGCCCAGGCCGGCGTGGCGGGCATGGCCGCAGGTGACGCCAGGTACGGCGGCGCGCCGCCGGATGTGGTCGAGGCCTGTCGCAAGCATCGGATTCCGCTGTTCCGGGTGCCGGAGACGGTCGCGTTCGCAGCGGTCACCGAGCAGATCACCCGCAATCTGTCGACCGGACGGGCCGCAGATCTCACCGCGATCCTGGACCGGCACCGCCAGCTCGTCTCGGGAGCAGGCCTCGGCTCGGTGCTGGAACTCATCGAACGCGACCTCGGCATGCGCTGCTGGGTGGTGTCGTCCACCGGCCGGGCAGTGGCCGGGCCCGCCACCGCGCCGCCGGTCGAGGTGACCACCGCGTTCCTCAGTGCCCGCCGCCTGCCGTGCGCGTTGCTGCACGAGGGCGGCCGATTCTCCCTTTTCGCGGTGGACGAGCACCGCACCTCACGGGCCGCGGACTGGTTCCTCGTGTTCGAGGGCGATTACACCGAGTGGCCCGAGGAGCGGCGCGCACTGGCCGGTGAGCTCGCCGCCGTGGTGTCGCTGGAACGCGCCCGTCAGGACGACCGGCAGAGCGCCGAGGGGCGGCTCGCGCAGGAACTCATCGAACTCATCGTCTCGGATGCCAAACCGACCGAGATCATTTCGCGGCTGGAACTCACCGGATTGGGGCCCGCCGAGACCTACATCGCCGTCGCAGCCGCCGGTGACGACACGTTGCGGCCCGGCGAGTTACGCGTGCTGCTGCGCGAAATCCTTTACGGCAGAAGGCCTGCCGCTGGCGTGGTGGACGGCGAGGCGATCGCGCTGATCCCCGCCGGACCGGACACCCCCGTCATCGACGAAATCAACCGTGCGGTCACCGCTTTGGAGCCAGGACTACGCGGCAGCCGACTATCCGTGGGCGTCAGCGGTGTGGTCGACGGCGAAGGCCTGCGCGGCGCCGTCGAAGAAGCCCGCTACGCCCGCCGCATGGCCGCAGGCCGCCTCCAGCCCGCCAGCGTCGTCGGCCACGATGAACTCGCCACCCACATGCTCCTGCTCGCCTCAGTCCCCGACGAGGTCCGCCGCATGTTCCGCCTGCGCCTCCTCGACCCCCTCACCACCTACGACCAGGACAACCGCGCCGACCTCGTGCACACCCTGGAAACCTTCCTAGAGGTCTCCGGCTCCTGGACCAAATGCGCCGACCTCCTCCACGTCCACGTCAACACCCTGCGCTACCGCATCCAGCGCATCGAAGAACTCACCGCCCGCGACCTCTCCCGCCTCGAAGACCGAGTCGACTTCTTCCTCGCCCTCGCCTTGCGCTGATCAGAGTTCTCGCCTCGGCGATCACCCCAACGCTCGACACCACCGCTTCGGCGTTCCGCACTGCGCCGATCTAACTGCCGCACAACATATTCAACGACATCTACGCATCTGCTGAACCGACCTGGGTGATCTTGCGGTTGCCCAGGCGGGACATCAGGTCCTGGTGCAGAATGCGCAGTAGGTCGGTCAGGTCGGCCTGCTGCTGGGGAGTCAAGCCGGAGAGTAGATCCGCTTCGCGGCCGAGGACCTGGTCGACCAGTCGTTCGACGAGGTCGTGGCCGGCCGGGGTGAGAGCGACGACGACTGCGCGTGATCCGTCGTTCAGGGGTGAGCGGGCGACCAGGCCTTCGGCTTCGGCGCGGGCGACGCGCTGGGAGATCGCGCCTGCGGTGAGCATGGTGTGGTCTTGGAGCTGGCGGGTGGTCAGGCGGTACGGCGGGCCGCTGCGGCGGAGCACGCTGAGCAGATCCAGGGTGGCCGTGTCGGCGTGCTCGGCGGCGAGCACTCGGCGGCGGTCGTCGCCGAATAGCTTGGCCAAGTGCCAGATTCGGGTTACCACGCCGATGCCGTCGACCGGCGTGCCCGGGCGCTCGCGCCGCCAGGCCAGTGCGATCGCGTCGACGGGATCGTTGTCGTCCATGCCACTCCTCGGTTGCGTTCAGACCTAAACGACGGCTACGTTTAGATCTAAACATACCCGATGAAGGAGATTCACATGGCACGGAACATCGTGGTAACCGGCGGCGCCACCGGCATCGGCCGGGCCATCGCACACACCTTCGCGGCCGCGGGCGACGCGGTGATGATCACCGGGCGCCGGGCCGAGCCGCTGCACGCCACAGCCACGGAACTCGGCGCGACAGCCTACGTCTGCGACGCGACCGATCCAGCGCAGATCGAGACGCTGGTCGATCAACTCCCCCGCGAGATCCACGTGCTGGTCAACAACGCGGGCGGCAATACCGACTTCGACCTGAACGCGCCGACCGATCTGCGGAGCCTGGCCGCCGCCTGGCGAGCCAACCTGGACGCCAACTTGATCAGCGCCGTGCTGATGACCTCGGCGCTGCGTGACCGGCTGACAAATCCCGGTGCCGTGGTGAACATCGGCTCGATCGCCGCGGACAAAGGCGCGGGCGCCTACGGCGCGGCCAAGGCCGGTCTCGCCTCATGGAATACGCAACTGTCCGCCGAGCTGGGCCCGCTCGGCATCACCGCGAATGTCGTTTCCCCCGGCTACATCTCCGACACGGAGTTCTTCCGCGACAAATTGACCGACGAGCGGCGCGCATCCCTCATCGCCGCCACCCATACTCGCCGCCCCGGCATTCCGGACGATATCGCCGCCGCGGTGCACTATCTCGCTTCACCCGCCGCCCGCCAAGTGACCGGTCAGGTGCTCGCGGTCAATGGCGGCGAACGCACCACCCGGTAAGTCCGCCGATACCCGCGGCGCGCGGGAGAAAGGCGGGCAATGGGGTCGATACAGGCATTACGGAAAACGGGGATTAGCATGATCGAGCTGGTAACGGTGGATTTGCCGATCCCGAGGTGGTTCGATGACGAAAGCTGTTCCACGGCCTGTTGCGCTGGGCGATGATGCTGCCCGGACACTGGCTAATGCCACGAAGACCGTTCCGCAGATGGAGTCGATCACCCCTCGGTGGTTGGTTCATCTGCTGAACTGGGTTCCCGTCGAGGCCGGTATCTACCGGCGCAACCGGGTTACCCACGAACAAACCGTCGATATTCAGTGCGATAATTTCGACGAGTCTCCGCTTCCGGAGACATTTATCGACTACGAACGAGACCCGCGCGAGTATCGACTCAAAGCGGTGCACACGATTCTCGACGTGCACACGCGCGTTTCAGATCTGTATTCGAGCCCGCACGATCAGATTGCTCAGCAGTTGCGGCTCACCATCGAAGCGATCAAAGAGCACCAAGAGGGCGAGCTGATCAACAGCCCTGACTATGGGCTGATCGCCAATGCCGCGAAAAAGCAACGGCTGGCGACGATCGCCGGGCCGCCGACGCCCGACGATCTCGACAATCTGATCACGAAGGTGTGGAAAGAGCCCGGGTTCTTCCTTACTCATCCGCAGGGCATCGCGGCCTTCGGCAGGGAATGCACCCGGCGCGGTGTGCCGCCGCCGACGGTGAGCATGTTCGGGTCGCAGTTCCTGACCTGGCGTGGCATTCCGATCATTCCGTCGGACAAGGTTCCAGTGGATCGCGGCAAGACCAAGTTTCTGCTGATTCGCACCGGCGAAGCCAGGCAGGGCGTGGTCGGGCTGTATCAGCCGGGGCTGGCCGGCGAACAGGGACCGGGTCTTTCGGTGAAGTTCATGGGTATTGATCGCAGCGCGATCGCGTCGTATCTGGTGTCGCTGTACTGCTCGCTGGCGATTCTGACCGACGATGCGGTGGCAGTGCTCGACGGAGCCGAGGTGGGCAAGTTCCATGACTACGCACCGACCTACCGGAGCTGACATCTCGCGCCCATCCGACGATGGCGGCGCCGAGTGGATGCTGCCGGACGAGGCGACGCTGAATCGCCTTGCCGGAGCCTTCTTCTCGGCGCTGCCCTCGGCGTCGGCGGGACTCCCCGCCGCATCTATGGGCCCGAGCGTGCTGCAACCGGATATGCCGACCTCGCCGCCGAACGTGCCGGTACCGTCTCCGGTGCCGACGGCGACGGCGGTCGGCGCGCCCGGGTTTTCGGGTGCGCCGCATCCCGGTGGACACCCACCGGCCGCGGCATCCTCGGGCGCACAGAATGTTTCGGGCGCCACACCCGGTGGCCGAACCCCAGAGCCCTATATCCCCGGGGTCACGGGCATCACAGCACCCGCAAGCACGCCGTCGGTGGCAAGACCCGCCACCGCAACGGCGTCCGGTGCCCGCACCCCGTCGGCCGCGTCCGGCACAAAAGGACCCTCCGGTGCCACGCCACACGGTGGCCACACGCCCGCAACTGCGTCCGAGGCGACCAAGTCCTCCGGCGCCACCCCGCCCGGCAGCAGCACGCGGTCGGCCGCGTCGGGCACGAGAGGTACCTCGGGTGCCACGCCGCCGGGCGGCCGCACGCCGGAGCCGTCCGTGCCGGGTGTGTACGGCACCACCGTTCCCGGCGGCCGTACATCGTCAGGTGCACAAGGACTTTCGGGCACCACACCGCCAGGTGGCAGCACACCTGCGCCGTCGGTGCCGGGCTGGGGACGCGACGTGCCGATGGCCGACGCGGCGGGACAACCCGCGCACCCACCGGTCAGTACCGCGGGCATCCACAACGACCCGTTCTTGACCGCGATACCGTCGTTGCGCGAAGTGCTTTCACCGCAACGTTTTCCCGAACCCACGTCGTCCGCCACACCGAGCTTCTATTTCCTGGATGCGCCGACCTCGACGGGCACCGCCACGCCGACCCGCCTGCCGGACGCACACCCACCGTTCGACGTATACGCCGTGCGCAACGACTTCCCGATCCTGCGGGAACAGGTCAACGGCCATCCGCTGGTGTGGTTCGACAACGCCGCCACGACGCAGAAGCCGCAGTCGGTGATCGAGCGGATCACCCGCTTCTATGAGCACGAGAACTCCAATATCCACCGGGCGGCACACGAATTGGCGGCACGGTCCACCGACGCCTACGAGCAGGCCCGCGACATCGTGGCCCGGTTCATCGGCGCGTCCTCGGCGGAGGAGATCATCTTCGTCCGCGGCGCCACCGAAGGCATCAATCTGATCGCACAGACGTGGGGCCGCAAGAACATTCGCGCGGGCGACGAGATCATCATCTCGCACCTGGAACACCACGCCAATATCGTCCCGTGGCAGATGCTCGCCGCCGAGACCGGCGCGCACCTGAAGGTCATTCCGGTCGACGACAACGGCGAGCTGCTGCTCGGCGAATACACCAGGCTGCTCTCCGACCGAACGAAACTTGTTTCGGTAACCCATGTCTCGAACGCCCTCGGCACCATAACCCCGGTGCGCGAGATCGTCGCCGAAGCCCAGCGCGCCGGGGCGGTCACCCTCGTCGACGGCGCGCAATCGGTCCCGCACACCAGCATCGACGTGCGCTCGATCGGCGCCGATTTCTTCGTGTTCTCCGGGCACAAACTGTTCGGGCCCACCGGAATCGGCGTGGTCTACGGAAAATCCGAGATACTGCAAGACGTGCCACCCTGGCAGGGCGGCGGCAACATGATCAGCGACGTCACCCTGGAGCGTTCGCTGTTCCAGCCGCCACCGGGACGATTCGAGGCGGGCACCGGCAATATCGCCGACGCGGTCGGGCTGGGCGCGGCCATCGAATACGTCGAACGTCTCGGCATGGACGCCATCGCGCGCTACGAGCACCACCTGCTCGAGTACGCGACACCCCGGGTCGCCGCGGTGCGCGGGGTCCGGCTGGTGGGCACCGCCGCCGACAAGGCGAGCGTGCTCTCCTTCGTCATGGATGGTTACGAGCCGATCGAGGTCGGCCGGGCGTTGAACGAGCAGGGCATCGCGGTGCGCGCGGGTCATCATTGCGCACAACCGATCCTGCGTCGGCTCGGGCTGGAGGCGACCGTGCGTCCGTCGTTCGCCTTCTACAACACCTGCGCCGAAATCGACCGGATGGTGGCGGCGCTCGACCAGCTCGCGGCTCGTTCACCGCGGTGAATGCCCCCTCGTGTCCTCTACGTCAGCCGTGCGGCTGACGTAAAGGACTGGGCACCGACGACAGTCACTCAGTACGGCTTGGCCTGACCCGACCACCGCGAATTCAGTGTCCCGGATAAGCGCGCAGGGAAGGAGATCTGCTGTGGATTACCGTCGGAGGTGTAGCGCTGCTGCGGATCCGCGGCGAGCCGGTCCAGCCAGTAGGTGGAGTCGAAGTCGACCGGCGTTGCGCCCGAACGGATTCGGGGTACCGCCGTGGGATCGAGGTCGCCGTAGTGCGACGGCGCCGGGTTCGAACCGACCAGCATCACCGCCTCGAACGCATAGTTCGTGCCGTCCCAGCTACCCGCGGTGGCCAGGGCCCGGTCGGCCGGGGAGATGCCGAGCGGCAACGCCATTGTCCGTACCCGACCGGGCGCCGCCGACACGATGGCGCGCACGTTGTCTGCCAGCTCGCGTTGGACTCCGGTGCTGTCCAGCTGGGCGAGGTTCGCGTGGCTCGCGGTGTGGGCGCCGATCTCGTAACCGTGTGCGGCCAGCCAGGACAGCGCGCGCGGATCATTTCCGAACGGCTCATTGTTGACGTAGAACGTTGCGGTGGGCGCGAAGTCGGGATGCTCGGTGCGGAACTGTTCGAGGATGCCGATGGCGGTGTCGGGCGCTACCTGACCGTCCGCGGTGAAGGTGAGCTGGCTGAGGGTGGAGTCGTCGAAGGTGAGCACCACCGGATGGGTGCCCGCCGGGAGGTCGACAGCACCGGAGATGTACGCGGCGGCGGTCACCGGACGGTAGTTCTCGCGATACAGCCGATCGAGCTCAGCGCGGAATTTCGCTGGCGTCTGGTCGTATTCGCTGTCCGGCACGGCCGCCAGCTGGTGGTACATCAGGATCGGCACGACGCCGAGCTCGTTGGCGCCCACCGCGGCGGGATCGGGCGGCGGGCTGCTCGCGGGCGGCGGCGTCTCCGCCATCGCACGCGGTGGATCGACTGGTTCGGCGTCCGCCGTGCAGGCCGCGGCCGTGCACATCAGCACCGACAACATAACTCGAACACCGAAGGTCGCGTTCATCGCCACCGCGCGAACAGTACGCGAGCGCGACCATTTCGTTGCATACGAAACACCGGCAAAGTAGCGACGGCCGCGGGCCGAACCCGCGATAGTTGATCATCTTCGGACGAAAGTTGGTGTGCGCGTTGCTAGAAAGACTAGGCGTTACAGGACACCGGCGGTTGGCGGCGGTCCTGGTTATCTCAGTCTTATCAATTCTTGTCGCTTCTGTGACCCTCAGCTGGGTGCGTACCGAACCCAAGGGATTGAGCCTGGCCGGCCTCCCGAACACGCTGATCGGCGCGACTGCCCTGTCCGCCACGACATTGCGGGTGGACGCGGGTGAACACGACCCCGCCGCTATGCGACTCGAGCTCAACGGCGTGCCGGTCGACGGCACCGTCGAAGGCAATACCGTCGTGTACCGCCCGGGGTCACTGCCCGATGGCGAGCACAAGTTCACCGCCGAGATCCCGCCGAGCGTGCTGGGCTTCCTGCGCACCGGTCCCGGCGTATCCAAGACGTTCACGGTGGACAACGAACCACCAGCCCTGGAGCTGACCCAACCCACGGGCGTGACTTCCTACCGTCAGCCGGTTACCGTGCGCGGCAAGGCAAAAGGCGCCGACCGCGTCTCGGTCGGCGCCCAGTCGGTGACCCCCGCCGCCGACGGCACATTCGAGCTCACCCTGCCTCGGATCCAGACCGGCGCCGACGTCGTCGCCGTGGACGGCGCGGGAAACCGGACCACCGCGGCGATCACGGCAGCGGTGGAGCAGCCCAAGATCAAGGCGGTCCACGTGACCGCCTACGGCTGGTCGGACGACGGCCTGCGCGAGGACGTGCTGGCCATGGCCCGCGACGGGCGCATCAACACCGTGCAGCTCGACATCAAGGACGAGGACGGTGTCGTCGGCTACGACTCCCAGGTGCCGCTCGCCCGGGAGTCGGGCGCGGTCACCCCGATCTACGACGCCCCCACGGCCTTGCGGCAATTGCATGACATGGGCATCCGCGTGGTGGGCCGGATCGTCGCGTTCCGGGACAAGACGATGGCCGAATGGGCCTGGCAGACAGGGCGTTCCGACTGGGTTGTGCAAACCCCCTCGGGTCAGCCGTACTCCAGCAAGTACGGCCCGATCGCCTTCACCAACTTCGCGAACCCCGAGATGCGCAAATACAACATCGATCTCGCGGTCGAGGCGGCGAAGCTCGGCTTCGACGGCATCATGTACGACTACATCCGGCGACCGGACGGCGCGCTGTCGCAGATGCACTTCCCCGGCGCCACGGTGTCGCCGACCGTCTCCATCGCCGAGTTCCTCAGGGAGAGCCGCGATCCGGTGCGCGACGCGGGCGCCGACCAGAGCGCCGCCGTGTTCGGCATCGCCTCCACCCGCCCCGATCAGATCGCCCAGGACATTCCGCTGATGGCGAAGTACGTCGACTACATCGCCCCCATGGTGTACCCCTCCCATTGGAACCCCGGCGAATACGGTGTCGCCAACCCGAACTCCCAGCCCTACGACATCACCTTCCGGTCGTTGCAGGACTTCCACACCCAGACCCAGGGCACCGGCGCCCAGATCGTCCCGTGGTTGCAGGACTTCAGCCTGGGCGTGAACTACGGCCCCGCCGAGGTGCGTGCCCAGATCGACGCCGCGAACGACGCGGGCGTCAACGGCTTCTTCCTCTGGAGCCCGACGGTGCGCTATCACCTCGCAGGTTCCTCGGACTGATTCGGGAGCACGGCGCGAACGGCCCAGGCGCGGTGCCGGCCTGGGCCTACTACCTGCAAAAATACAACGCGAACGACCGATCGGTTATGATGAATAAGCATGATCACACCTCACGTGACCGGCGCGGTTACGCTGGTGTGGTGAACGTTGAAGTGACGCGCCTACCGGGTATCGGTGTGCGCAAGGACTTTCCGGTCAAGGGCGGTCGCCGCCGGATCGGGGTCATCGATCACAAGGACGGCACGATCTATCTGATCGTCAGCAAAGCCGACAATCCGGAAGCCACGGATCAGATTCCGCTGTCGGCGTCGGAGGCGGCCGCGCTGGCCAACTTACTGGGCGCCCCGCAGCTGATCGCGCAGCTACGGGACGAGCATCGCGAGTTCGACGGCGTGAATACCCGGCAGTTGTTGATTCTCGACGACTCCCCCTATGCCGGCCGCCCGCTCGGCGATACCGAGATGCGCAGCCGGACGCGGTGCTCCATCGTGGCGATCATGCGGGGTGGTGCGGTCATCCCGTCGCCCGGCCCGGACTTCATGTTCGCCGCAGGCGACCTACTGGTGGTCGTCGGTACCGCCGAGGGATTGGAAGCCGCCGCCAAAATCCTCACCGACGGCTGAGCGGTACCTTCAGCCGCTGAACACGTCGAACACTTCCTCCGCCCGGTCCCGGCTGTGGTACATATCCCAGGCCGTGTCGGCGAGCTGGTCGGGATCGAGGGTGTGACCGTCGGGCGATCCGTAGCGGTCCGGATCGGCGGTCACCATGCTGTGGATATCCCCGCGTTCGATGAGACCGCCGATGGTGAGGGTGCCCGCATAGACCCCGCGATCGGCGAGAGCGGCATGCAGCGTGACGGCGTAGTTGCGCAACGCGGCGGAGGGCAGCGCCAGGTGGCCGAGCATGGGCATCGGCCGGACGCTGGAGAGCCCGCCCGCGAACAGTAGTGCGCCGGAACCGCGGGCCAGCATGGCCGGGAGCACGTCGTGCACCATGTCGACGGCGGGCCAGATCCAATCGAACGCGGATCGCGCTGTGTCGGCGTCCATTTCGGTGAGCGGGATGGGGTGGTGCGCCGAAGCCGGTCCGTAGTAGGCGAGTTCGATGTCACCATCGCTCGCTATGTCGGCGAGAACCGACTTCAGCCGGGCCCGGTCGGCGACGTCGGCCGCATGGGCGGTGGCGTCGATACCTTGCGCCGCAAGATCTTTCAGATAGCTCTCGTGGCGCGCGTCGTTGCGCGACACCAGCGCGACCCGGAATCCCTCGCTGCCGAATCGCCGCGCCATGGACATGCCGAGTCCGGGTCCGACGCCGATGATCACGGCCGTGGGTGTGCTGGACATAAGATCTCCTGTTCCTAAACTGAGGGGGCCCTCGATTTAAAAACCTAGCACGAAATCGAGGAGCCCCTCGACTTTTGTAGGATGGTCGCCATGACCAAACCGTTGCGCCGCGACGCGGCCCGCAATCGCGAGAAGCTGTTGCGCGAGGCCGCCGGTGTGTTCACCGAGCAAGGGCTCGACGGTTCACTGGAGGAGATCGCGCGCCGGGCCGGGGTCAGCATCGGCACGCTCTACAACCACTTCCCGCACCGTGACGCGCTCATCGATGCGCTGCTGCCCGCCCGGCTCGCCGCGATGGAGGATTTCGCCGCGCGAGCGGCGGCCGAACCGGATGCGTGGGTGGCGTTCAGCGGCTTCATCGAGCAGCTGCTGGACCAGTTCACCGCAGACCGCGGGCTGCTCGAGGCCTTCACCGGTAACCACCCCGCCGCCGCCCAGCTCACCGAGGCCTGCCACCGCGGCATGTCACACCTCTCGACGCAGCTGCACCGGGCCAGGCAGGCGGGTGCGGTGCGCGCCGACGCGACCGATGACGACGTGGTGCATCTGGTGTGGGCACTGTCGCTGCTCGGCGAGGCGACCGGCGCACCCGCCTGGCGCCGCTGCCTGCAACTGGTCCTCGACGGCCTGCGCCCCACCAACCCACCGACGCGATAGGACCGATACCGTGCCATATGCCAAGGCCGCCAACGGAGTTCGCCTCGCGTATCAAACCGCGGGCGCGGGCACGCCGCTACTCCTGCTCGCCGGGCAAGCCAACAACCATCACTGGTGGGACGGCATCCGCGAGGATTTCGAAACCCGGTATCGCACCGTCACCCTCGACTGGCGCGGCACCGGCGACAGCGACAAGCCCGACGAGCCTTACAGCACAGCGGGTTTCGCCGAAGACGTGGTCGCGGTGCTGGATGACCTCGGCATCGAACGGGCAGCGGTGTACGGCACGTCGATGGGTGGCCGGGTCGCGCAATGGCTGGCCGCCCGCCATCCCGAACGGGTGCACGGCCTCGTCCTCGGCTGCACCTCCCCCGGCGGCAAGCACGGCATCGAACGCGGTCCCGAGATTCGGCAGTCGCTCGTCCAGCCCGACCGGGACGCGGCCGATCAGGCCCTGCTGGAACTGATGTACACCCCGAAGTGGCTCGCGCACACCACCGGCCCGTACAACACCGTCGGCGATCCCACCATGCCCGCCTACGCCAAACGCCGGCACCTGATGGCCAGCAACCGCCACGACGCCTGGGATGCACTGCCGGACATCGCAACTCCCACCCTGATCGTGCACGGCACCGAGGACCGCTTCAATCCGGCGGCGAACGCGCCGTTGCTCGCCGAGCGCATCCCGCACGCTCGCATGCGGTTGATCGCCGGCGCACGGCACGCCTACTTCGACGAATTCCGTGCCATCGCAAGCCCGCTCGTGCTGGACTTCTTGAACGAGGTCGGTACATAACGCCTGCCCGGGCCCGACTTCCGACATTGATTTCGCTGAAACTCTTGACGCGGGCAACATCCCGGAGTTACTATTCCCACAGAGGAAAACATTCGAAGTGGCTCTCCCATGTGCCCGAATCTCGAATGCCTATTGTGCTGCCGCGAATATGCGAGTAATTTGATGCGTTGCGCTGGCTGCCTCCTGTCCGACCCCACGAACCAATCCGTTGTGATCACCACCGATTACGTGGTCCTCACTTCCTATGGTGTGCGAGTTCCGTTCGGGTAGGCGATCACACGCAATTCATCAGCATGAGGTCGTGGAAGGACGCACCGTGTCAGTCTCCCCGCACCAAGCCACCCACAATGCCCAGGTCATCGCCGGTGTCCCCGGCGCTCCGAAGCGGGTGTCTTTCGCCAGAATTCGTGAGCCGCTCGACGTTCCGGGGCTGCTCGACCCCCAATTCGACTCATTCCAATGGCTGATCGGCGCGCCACAGTGGCGGGCCCGCGCCGCCGCCCGCAGCCAGGACAACTCGGCGGGCGGCCTCGAAGAGGTGCTCGCCGAGCTCTCGCCGATCGAAGATTTCGCAGGCACGATGTCACTGTCGCTGTCCGACCCTCGGTTCGAAGAGGTCAAGGCCTCTGCCGACGAGTGCAAAGACAAGGACATGACCTACGCGGCGCCGTTGTTCGTCACCGCGGAGTTCATCAACAACAACACCGGTGAGATCAAGAGCCAGACGGTCTTCATGGGAGATTTCCCGATGATGACCGACAAGGGCACGTTCATCATCAACGGCACCGAGCGCGTCGTCGTCTCCCAGCTGGTTCGTTCGCCGGGCGTCTACTTCGACCACTCCGTCGACAAGACCACCGAGAAAGACCTGCACAGTGCCCGGGTCATTCCGTCGCGCGGCGCGTGGCTGGAGTTCGACATCGACAAGCGCGACACGATCGGCGTGCGCATCGACCGCAAGCGTCGTCAGCCGGTCACCGTGCTGCTCAAGGCCTTCGGCTGGACCGTGGAGCAGATCGCCGAGCGCTTCGGGTTCTCCGAGATCATGATGTCGACGCTGGCGAAAGACCACACCACGGGCACCGACGAGGCGCTGCTCGACATCTACCGCAAGCTGCGGCCCGGCGAGCCGCCGACCAAAGAGTCGGCGCAGAACATGCTGGAGAACCTGTTCTTCAAGGAGAAGCGCTACGACCTGGCGCGCGTCGGCCGCTACAAGGTCAACAAGAAGCTCGGCCTGCACATCGACCAGATGACGCTGACCGAAACAGATCTCGTCACCATCATCGAGTACCTGGCTCGCCTGCACCGCGGCGACAAGACCATGAACTCGCCCGACGGCGTCGAACTCCCGATCACCGTCGACGACATCGACCACTTCGGCAACCGTCGCCTGCGCACCGTCGGCGAGCTGATCCAGAACCAGGTCCGGCTGGGCCTGTCCCGCATGGAACGCGTTGTCCGCGAACGGATGACGACCCAGGACATCGAGGCGATCACCCCGCAGACCCTGATCAATATCCGCCCGGTGAGCGCGGCGATCAAGGAGTTCTTCGGCACCTCCCAGATGTCGCAGTTCATGGACCAGAACAACCCGCTGTCCGGGCTCACCCAGAAACGCCGCCTCACGGCGCTGGGCCCGGGTGGTCTCTCGCGGGAACGGGCCAGCATCGAGGTCCGCGACATCCACTTCAGCCACTACGGCCGCATGTGCCCGATCGAAACCCCGGAAGGCCCGACCATCGGCCTCATCGGCTACCTCTCGGTGTTCGCGCGGGTCAACCCGTTCGGTTTCATCGAGACGCCGTACCGCAAGGTGGTCGACGGACGAGCCACCGACGAGGTGGTCTACCTGACCGCCGATGAAGAGGAGCGGTATATCCGCGCCCAGGCCAACTCGCCGGTCGACGCGCAGGGGCGACTGGTCGAGCAGAAGGTCCTCGCGCGGCGCTTCGGTGACGAAGTCGAGTTCGTCTCCCCCGCCGAGGTCGACTACATGGATGTCTCACCGCGCCAGATGGTTTCGGTCGCGACAGCGATGATTCCGTTCCTCGAGCACGACGACGCCAACCGTGCCCTGATGGGCGCCAACATGCAGAAGCAGGCGGTGCCGCTGATCCGATCCGAGGCCCCGCTGGTGGGCACCGGCATGGAGC
This sequence comes from Nocardia ninae NBRC 108245, assembly GCF_007990755.1. Taxonomy (GTDB): domain Bacteria; phylum Actinomycetota; class Actinomycetes; order Mycobacteriales; family Mycobacteriaceae; genus Nocardia; species Nocardia ninae. The sequence continues at coordinate 101,615 of NZ_BJXA01000026.1, forward strand.
TACGCGCGGCCATCGACTCCGGCGATATGGTCGTCAACGAGAAAGCCGGTGTGGTGGAGGAGGTTTCGGCCGACTACCTCACGGTGATGGCCGACGACGGCACCCGCAGGAGTTATCGCCTGCGCAAGTTCGACCGGTCGAATCAGGGCAACTGCGTGAACCAGCGCCCGATCGTGGACGAGGGCCAGCGGGTCGAGGTCGGCCAGGTGCTGGCCGACGGTCCGTGCACCGAGAACGGTGAGATGGCGCTGGGCAAGAACCTGCTCGTCGCGATCATGCCGTGGGAAGGCCACAACTACGAGGACGCGATCATCCTGTCGCAGCGCCTGGTCGAGGAGGACGTGCTCACCTCGATCCACATCGAAGAGCACGAAGTCGATGCGCGTGACACGAAATTGGGCGCCGAGGAGATCACCCGCGATATTCCGAACATCTCCGACGACGTGCTCGCCGACCTCGACGAGCGCGGCATCATCCGGATCGGCGCGGAGGTTCGGGACGGCGACATCCTCGTCGGCAAGGTCACCCCGAAGGGTGAGACCGAGCTGACCCCCGAAGAGCGGTTGCTACGCGCCATCTTCGGCGAAAAAGCGCGCGAGGTGCGCGACACCTCGCTGAAGATGCCACACGGCCAATCCGGGAAAGTTATTGGTATCCGGGTCTTTTCGCGCGAAGACGACGACGACCTGCCGCCGGGCGTGAACGAGCTGGTGCGCGTGTACGTGGCGCAGAAGCGCAAGATCCAGGACGGCGACAAGCTCGCCGGTCGCCACGGCAACAAGGGTGTTATCGGCAAGATCCTGCCGACCGAGGACATGCCGTTCATGACCGACGGCACCCCGGTCGACATCATCCTGAACACCCACGGCGTGCCGCGCCGGATGAACATCGGCCAGATCCTGGAGACCCACCTCGGCTGGATCGGCAAAACCGGTTGGGAGGTCAAAGGTGCGCCCGACTGGGCCGAGACACTGCCCGAGGAACTGCTCGCCGCACCCGCGAACAGCAATCTGGCGACGCCCGTGTTCGACGGAGCTCGTGACGAGGAGCTCACCGGACTGCTCGGCTCGACGCTGCCCAATCGCGATGGCGAGGTGATGGTCGGCCCGG
>NZ_BJXA01000027.1 GCF_007990755.1 Nocardia ninae NBRC 108245
ACCGCCGCCGCCCGCGCCGTCGTCGTCGCCGGCTACATCCACCTTCAGGCCGCCTCAGCCATGTCCGAAGGCGGCGACGCTGCCGCCGACTTCGCCGCTGCCGCCGCCGATTTCGAAGACTCCGCCGACGCCGCCCTCTCCGCCGCGAAGGCGGCGGCGCATAGCCCTGGGGATGCGGCGCTTGCAAACAAGGCGGCCGAAGCAGAAGAAGCGGCCGTCGACAAGTCGAGGAGTGCGTTCGGGGAGCCGGAGCCGGTGAAGATTCCGCGTATCACCGAGGAGGCCGGGTAGCAGGCGGCGGTGAGGTGAGCTGTCCGGACTTGTCGGGGCAGCCTCGGCAGCGCTCGCGTGTCGCGGCATTCAAATCCATAGGCGAGGGCCGCTCGTCACCCGATGGTGCGGAACGCACAGATCAGCACGAGCAGGATGCCCAGGAGTGGGGCGACGAATCGTACGCACTGGTCGGACCGACGCTGCACCTCGATCACCGAAGCGAACTGCTCCACGCTGTGCTCGCGCACGGTGAGGTAGCTGGAACCGTAGCGGGCGCGGTGCGTGCGCATTCGGGGCACGGGATTATGTTGGCGCGCCAGACCACATGCGCCCGAGGCCGACGGCATCGATCTGTGACTCGACGTGGCTCTGTCAAGATGTCAGGGTTTATCTGGCGGTCGGATTGCCGTATCCCCGGACTCGATTCGGTACTGCTCTCGGATGTCTTCGTACTGTTCTTGCCGCTCGGGCTCCATTTCGGATTCCGAGTCCAAGCCGATCGCCCATGGAATCGGACACGGCGGTGTGTGATCCGGATTCGGGCACAGTAAATGGCAGATCTGGTCTGTCAACTGCTTCGCTTCCGCCTCTGTTGCCAGAACACCTAATTTGATCTCCCACAACATCTTTCCATCTGACATGGACTCAGACCTCCTTGCAGTGCCGCTTGTACTGGCTTGTGGAAGCGGAGGTCGAAGTCCCCAGTGTCACCGGCTTGGCAACCCACGAGCAAGACCCAGTCAACGAGCCACCACGTTGGTGGGCGGTGGTGCGATCGAGCCGTGAGACGGCTCCGCGCAAGTGTATTCGCGACGGCAGACGCTTGTGACCGGGGTTCAGCTGGCCAAATCGGCGAGGTGGTGGTGGGTTCGGGTGGTGGCGCGGACTGCGGCGGCGATCGCGACTATCGGTGGTACCCAGCGGGCTTCGGTGGGGGAGATGGACCAGGAGGCTGCGCCGTGGGCGAGTCGGGTCGGGGGGAGGGGGATGCTGGTGCCGTTGGTGTGGACGGTTGCGCCTGCGTGGTGCAGTGCCTCGATGGCCATGGCGGCCTTGGTGGCGCCGCGGACGAGGTGGATTTCGCGGCGCTGGGTGCCAGGGATTTCGATGACCGGGCCGGAGAGGTTGTTGGCGCGCAGGAAGCGGCGCACGCCGGCGGCCATGGCGCCGGTGAGTTCGACGGCGGCGACGTGCTCGTCGGTGATCAGGCTGAGGCCGTTGGCTGTTTCGGCGACGGTCCAGCCGTGGCGGCGGTAGTCCTGCGCCGCGTCGAGTGTTGCCGTGGTGACGGAACTCGGGAACGTCACGGGCACTGCCTTCTCCTTCACCGGGTAAATCGAGGTCTCGCAGCGGGGATGTGCAGGTGGTTCGGGCTGCTCGGCCGGAACCTGGGCCAACGGGCCCAACTCTCACATCTGCACCTGTGCATCAAATCTGTTGCGGCTAAGAGTTTCCCTACAGAAACCTTGCGATCTCTAACCGCACCAGCGATTCTGCGCGCACTCCGGGCCCGAAACATCGCCCCGCGGTCTCGTCCCTCGTCATCCTTTGGATGTACCTACCCCGACCCGCGTCATCCCCGACCCTGAGGTCGCGTCCCGAGAAAGAATGGCGAGCCGCAGGCCAGGCGCCTGCGGCTCGCGCACTGAATGCCGATCAACCCCTCGGTGCACGGCTCCAGCTGGGTCGGGACGGTGCCGCGACCGATATTCGTCTGCCGATGATCCTGACAGTCTCGGCTGATCGGGGGTATCGGTCGTACGACCGACAGCCACGCGAACACGCCACCGGTAGGCGCAAACTCCCGTCCCGGGAGTGTCGATCTTGCACAATCGGTGCATGCCCAAGCCCTGCCTGCTGCTCCAGTTACGCCCCGAGCGCGCCGCGGCGGACGACGAGTACTACGCCATCCTGCGCGCGGGCGGACTCGACGTCGGCGACGTGGTGCGGGTGCAGATGGACCAGGGCCTTCCGCACCTCGAACTCGACGACTTCGCGGCGGTGATCGTCGGCGGTGGACCGAGCAATGTCAGCGGGCCGGACGACAAGAAGTACGACTACCAGCAGCGTTTCGAGCCCGGACTGAAGAAGCTGCTGCTCGAGATCGTCGCCCGTGACTTCCCGTATCTGGGTGCCTGCTATGGGCTGAGCATCCTGGCGGACGTGCTCGGCGGCACGGTGAGCGGCGAACGGTACAGCGAGAAAGCAGGCGCGCAGACGATCGAATTGACCGACAACGGTGCCGAAGATCCGCTGCTGCGCGGCATTCCCCGGTCGTTCCGGGCCTTCGGCGGCCACAAGGAGGCGTGCCAGGATGTGCCGCCGAACGCGGTATTGCTGGCGGGATCGGCCGGTTGCCTGGTGCAGATGATCCGCGTCGGCCAGCATGTGTACGCGACCCAGTTCCATCCCGAACTCGATGGCGACGGACTCGCGCTGCGCATCGAAATATATCGGCACGCAGGCTATTTCGATCCCGCCGAAGCGGACTATCTCACCGAGCTAGGGCACCGGGAAGAAATCACCGCTCCCAAGGAGATATTGCGCCGCTTCCTCACCAGGTACCGCAGCGAGGATTGAGCAGGCCGGTCAGCCGGTGGTGATGCCGCTGGCGATCTTGACAACCACCTTGTCGGCGGTGACCTCCTGCACCGTGACATTGAACCCGTCGGCGGACTGCGTCTGCCCGGCCGGGACGCTGACCTGCTGGCCACCCACCTTCAGCGTGACGGTATCGCCGTTCACCGCAACGAGTTCCGCGTCCACCCCGATGATGGTGACCTTGGCGTTCACCCCGCGGTCGAAGGTGACCGTGCAACCGCTCACGCCGCAGTCGGTCTTGGTACCCGCACCTTCCACCGTGCAGGCGGACACTCCGAGCACAGCGAACAGGGCGAGCGCGAGCAGGACGGCCAAGCGGCGAGCAGACATGCCGCCAGAATAGAGCGAATCGGACAAGATCGGGTCCGCCGCGCGTCATTGGTCACACTGCGGGTTACCGGGACGGCTCGGTCCGCCGCCGATTGTTCGCACGCAGGGCGGCGTTGTCGGTGCGCAGGCGGTCGTTGTCGGAATGCAGGTCGGCGTTGGCGTCTTCCAAATCGAGGATGCGGCCGATGCCGGCGAGATTGATCCCGGCGGCGGCCAGCGTGGTGATGCGGTGCAGTCGAGCGAGATCATCGCCGCTGTAGCGGCGGGTGCCGCCGTCGCTGCGGGCGGGCCGGACCAGGCCGTGCCGTTCGTAGAGCCGCAGTGTCTGCACACCGATGCCTGCCAGGTCGGCGGCTACCGAGATCCCGTACACCGCCTGTCCCGAATCGGGTAGGTGCGTTCCACCCTGTGGCTCTGCTGGCATGTCACTCCTTCTCTCGCAGATTTTCTAGTGTAGACACTTGCACTCTCCTGTCGAGAGTGCTAAAACAAATCTATGTCAGATGGCACAGGTTATCTGACCCGACGACGAAGAATGGAGTGAGTTGGAGGTGGCGACCATGCTGATGCGTACCGATCCGTTCCGCGATCTGGACCGTCTCACGCAGCAGGTGTTCGGCACAGCGGCCCGTCCCGCGGTGATGCCGATGGACGCTTGGCGCGAGGGCGACGAGTTCCTGGTGGAGCTCGACCTGCCAGGCATCGACCCGAAGTCACTGGATCTGGATATCGAGCGCAACGTGTTGACCGTTCGGGCGACCCGCCCCGAGCTGGATTCGGCGCGGTCGATGATCGCCGCGGAACGCTCCCGCGGCGTCTTCAGCCGCCAGTTGTTCCTCGGTGAGGGCCTCGACACCGACCACATCCGGGCCGACTACACCGATGGCGTGCTGCGCTTGAGCATCCCCGTCGCGGAGAAGGCCAAGCCACGCAAGATCGAGATCGAGCACAGCGACCGGCGGCAGGCGATCAACGCCTGACCGGTCCCGGCCCGACGCTTCGTGGAGGAGGCAGGGTCATGACCGGAATCGATACTCGCCCAGTATCGTTCGACACCCTCGACGGCGAATTGCTGCTGCTCGATCCCGAGGTCGAGCGGTTGTTCGCCGAGGTGGACACGATTCTGTGCGAAGCCCGCGCGCGAATGGCGGCCCCGCCGCGAGTGCCGGTTCCGGTCCCGGGCCCGTGGCCGCGCGCGAGCCGGCCGTGCTTCGGTCACCCGGCTCGGTTGCGCGGTCGTCCGCCCGGGACCGGGCGGGCCACTCAGCGCGGTCCGCCTCCGCCGCGCTGAACAGCCCAATGGTCAAGCGCGAGAGAGGAAGCGAGGTGAGGCCCGGATCACGACTCTGAGCAAGTCCGTCGGTGGTGCTGCCGTAGCTACCGAGTACCAGGCGCGTCGAGAACACAGTGCGATCAGTCATCCGCGCACCGCCACCTTTGTGGCATCCCGGGTGGCACGGCATCGCCGCCGCGGACCGTTTGAAAAGTCACGTTCCTCTTCCTAGGGCAGGCCCGGCCGGTAACCGGGCCTGTTCGACCTATCCGACGACCAGGCCCAGATCACCAGCGTGAGGAGGTTCGCCATGACCACGATTCCCGCAGGCAGCGCCGCCGACTTGGCCGAGCAGCAGGCAGCGGTATCCGACTTCGACGTGCCCACCGGACTCGACGAGACGGCGATCCCCCCGCTGGCCGAGCGCATTCGGGACGCCTTCGAGGCCGCGGACATCACCGACCGCATCGAGCAGTCCTTGATCACCCCGCTCCCCGATGACGACTATCCCTTCGCCTACTGAGCCCCGGGCCCCGTCAGTGGTCCCGGCGTTCCCGGAAGGAAAGCGCTAGATGGTAATTCAGCATGCCCCCGGATTCGCCCTGACCCTGTTCACCGGCGTCGCCGCGCTGGCCGCGCTCGGCGCCCCGCCGATCATCCTGCTCATGCTCCCGACCGTGGGAGCCGGTGCGATGCTGGCCACGATCCTGCGCGATCCCGTCACCTAGGGTCTGTCGCAAAGCTCCATCCAGCCCGGATGCATCCGGCCGGACTTCTCGACAGCCCTGGCGCCGACGAGGTCCAGTGCCATAGGTGCCACACCGCAGCCGGGACTATGGTGGGGTGCATGGGCGTCATGGGCGAACTGTTTCCGGGTAAGAAGCTGACCGACGAGGGCAGCGGGGACAGCGACGGCCAGTCGCATACTCCCCGGCTCGCCCTCGATCTCGATGCCGGTGTGATCCGGATTTCCGCCCCGTCTACTCCCTCGGACGAGCCGGTGGCAGACGACTGATCCGCGCCTCCGTCAGGTAGTTCGACTTCGATCAGGTAGGTCTGCGGCGTGGCGCAATCGCACGAATTCTTCCGCGAGCCGCTGTGGTGGATAGTGCGCGTTGAGACCGCTGGGGTTCGGCAGCACCCATAGTCGCGTCTCTCCGATGCGGAGATCCTGCAACCCGACGGTGGCGTCCGGTCGCTCGTAGCCTGCGCGGAACGCGGTGACGCCGAGGATGGCCAGCCACCGCGGCCGCCAAATGCGCACGCGTTCAGTCAGTTCGGCGGCCCCGGCGAGTAGTTCCGCCCGGGTCAGCTCGGCTGCCCTGGCGGTGGGGCGACGAACCATGGTCGTCAAACCCAACCCCCAGGTCGGCAGCTGGTCGGCTTCGGCGGGCGTGAGCACCCGCGGTGTGAAGCCCGACCGATGCAGCGCGGGCCACCACCGGCTGCCGCGGGTCGCGAAGGGCAGGCCGACGGCAGCCGAGGTGAGCCCGGGGTTGATACCGCAGAAGAGCACGTCCAGCTCAGGAGCCAGAATGTCCTTCATCCGCGCTCTCCTCGCTGCCCCGTACCTGCCCTCGACCCTAGAGCGAGAGTCGGTTCAGCTGCCCGCTCTGCGGGGTGCTAGTTGCGGAATCGGGCGGCACCCGCGTACGGCATCGACGCCAAGGGGGACATGGTGACGCCGGTGCCATAGGTGCTGGCGTGGATGACGTTGCCGTCGCCCGCGTACAGCGCGGAGTGGCCGCCGCCGTAGAACGACACCAGGTCACCGGGGCGCAAATCCTCGCGTGGCACCGGGGTTCCGGCGGCGAGCTGGTCATAGCTGGTGCGCGGCACCGAAACTCCGGCCTGCCCATAGGACCACTGGACCAGGCCCGAGCAGTCGAAGGAGTCCGGGCCCGCGGAGTTGGCGCTGTAGCTGGAGCCGAGCTTGGCGCGGGCGGCGTCGACGGCGACCTCGCCGGTGGTTTTCATCGGTGCGACGCGCGGGTACGCCGGCGTCGGCACCTTGATGCCGGGAATGCCTGCCAGGCTGGAGTATTCGAGGCCTGGAATGTCAGGTAGCGCGAACGCGATTCCAGGAGCGGAGAATTCGGCCCGGGACGGCGCGGCGGAGGGAGCAGCGGATGGCGCGCTCTCCTGCGGTGGATTCGCGACCTGAACGCCGGGAAGGCCAGGGGGAAGCGGAATTTCGTTCGGCAACTCGAAAGTACCGAGGCCGGGGACGGTAACTGGCTGGGCCGAGGCCTCTGCGGCGGAGAACAGGAGCGCGCCGGAGACTGCTGCTCCCGCGGCAAGTGTCCACCAGAACACCCGCCGCAGCGAGTGGGTATATCGGACGTCGTCGGTTTCCGATGCCATGATCAGGTCCTCCGATGGTCATGTCGAAGGCCTTGGCTGGGTCGTGCAACGCCGCACGTGATGGCGCTCCGGACTTCACCAAGTCTTCGAATAGATTCGAGAACATCACGGTGATCTGTCAGTCCAAGCGGATCCGATTTCCATCCTTCGACACAAACTGGTTCTAACAAAATTCCGACACACGCAAAGCCGATAACGAAACGGTAACTATATATCCAATCGTTATAGGAAATCTGCTCTGACCAGGGTGTATCCAAGTTATCGACACACGGCAATTACCGGCGCGGCGGGTCGTGGCGACAGGGCAATTATCAGTTTCCGGCCGATTTCGCCGGGTGATCCGCTTTCGATCGGCCGTTCTCAGCCCTCGATAGGGCCGGTCGCACCGGGTAGATCGCCGTGCCTGCGCAAGGCATCGAGCACCACGGTCACCGCGGCCCGCGGCGGTGCGCCGCGCCGGATGACCGCGGTGATCGATCGGGTGACCGGGCTCGCGAGTTCCCTTGTCGCAATGCGATAGCGCGGATCGACGGCGAGTCCGGGCAGCAGTGCGATCGACAGCCCCGCCTCGACATGCTGCAGCGTCATCATGTAATTGCTGAAGCGGCAGACTATCCGCGGCTCGAACCCCGATTCCCGGCAGAGCCGGGTCGCCAGATTCGCCATGTAGGACTTGGGCATATCGAAGGCCCACGGCTCGTCGGCGTACGCGGCGAGATCGGCCGGTCCGCGGGCAGCGCGATCGGGCGGCAGTATCAGCACGATCGGATCGGTGGCCAGCGGCACGATGTCGATATCCGGGCCGAGCGGCTGCTCCACGAAATCCGTTGTGGTGATGATGATGTCGGCGTCGCCGACCCGCAGCGCCCGCATGCTCTCGTGCGGTTCCAACTCGTGTAACTCGACCTCGAGGTACGGGTGGGTGTGCGCGAGCCGGGTCACCGCGGGCACGCACAGCGAATGAATGGCACTTTGAAAAGCGCCGAGCCGGACCAGCCCGACTGCCTCCGCACCGAGGCCGCGCAACTCTGCCTCGACCGCGCCCATGTGGTCGAGGATCGCCCTGGCGCGGCGGGCCAGGATCAACCCGGCCGGTGTCAGCCGGACCCGGCGGCCGGTGCGTTCCAGCAGCTGCGTGTGGGTTTCGGCCTCCAGCACCGCGAGCTGCTGGGACACGCTGGACGCGCTCAGGTTGGCCGCCTGTGCGACCGCGCGGACGGTGCCGAGGGAGTCGAGTTGGCTGAGCAAACGCAGCCGCCAAGGGTTCAACATGGCTCGATTGTTGTACGGCTATTCCGAACAGCACAGCCGGAATTGTGAGATGGACGTGGCGCTCGCTTCGTCCTTACCGTCGAAACATGGCTTCCCCCACTTTCGCGCCGCAGTCCACCGAGGACTTCTGGGCCGACACCGACCGTCACCTCGTGCGCTACGCGGGCGCGGGCACCTTCACTCCCGAGATCATCACCCGCGCCGCCGGGAGCTTCCTGTACACCGAAAGTGGCAGGGAGATACTAGATTTCACATCTGGCCAGATGAGTGCGATTCTCGGGCACTCGCATCCGGACATCGTCGCGACGGTCCGCCACCAGATCGGCGAGCTCGACCACCTGTTCAGTGGCATGCTCAGCCGCCCGGTCGTCGACCTCGCCCGCAGGCTGGCGGGCACGCTGCCCGACCCGCTGGAAAAGGCGCTGTTGCTCACCACCGGCGCCGAGGCCAACGAGGCGGCGATCCGAATGGCCAAGCTGGTCACCGGAAAACACGAGATCGTCTCGTTCGCCCGCTCGTGGCACGGAATGACCCAGGCCGCGGCCGGCGCCACCTACAGCGCGGGCCGCAAGGGTTACGGTCCGGCCGCCCCCGGCAACTTCGCCATCCCGGTTCCGCACACCTACCGGCCCGACTTCACCACGGCCACAGGCGAACTCGACTGGCAGCGACAGCTCGACTTCGCCTTCGACCTGATCGACGCCCAATCGGTCGGCAGCCTGGCCGCCTGCATCGTCGAGCCGATCCTGAGCTCGGGCGGGGTGGTCGAACCGCCGCCCGGCTACTTCGCCGCGTTGCACGAGCGGTGCCGCGAGCGCGGCATGCTGCTGATCCTCGACGAAGCGCAGACCGGACTGTGCCGCACCGGATCCTGGTACGCGTTCGAGCGCGACGGCATCGTGCCCGACATCCTCACGTTGTCCAAGACGCTCGGCGCCGGGCTGCCGCTCGCCGCCGTGCTCACCAGCGCCGAGATCGAGCAGGAAGCGCACGATCGCGGTTTCCTGTTCTTCACCACGCATGTCGCGGATCCCTTGGTGGCCGCGGTCGGCAACACCGTGCTCGACGTGCTCATTCGCGACCGCCTCGACGTGCGGGCCGCCGAGCTCGGCGCCTTCCTGCGCCGCGGGCTGGAGCGAATTGCCGAGCGGCACAACGTCGTCGGGGATATTCGCGGCCGTGGTCTGCTCGCGGGGCTGGAACTGGTCGTCGACCGCGCGACCAAGGAGGGCTCGGACGAACTCGGTGCTGAGGTGACCCGCCGCTGCCTCGAACTGGGCCTGCACATGAACATCGTGCAGTTGCCCGGCATGGGCGGCGTCTTCCGCATCGCCCCGCCACTGACCGCCACCGAGCACGAACTGTCGCTCGGCCTGGCCATCCTCGACGAGGCGATCGGCGACGCGGCCGCGCGGTTGCCTTGAGGGAGGCCCACCCACGAGGGCAAATGCAAATCAGGTCAGGTTGCCGTCTGAACACAGGCGGGGAAACACGTCGCGCCATGGCCTCGTTGCCTGCCCCCAGCGCGCTGGCCACGACAACTATGGGCACTCCGGACGGTAACCGGAACGCTGTCTTCCTCGATGTGCCGAGCAGAACCCGTCGAGAAATGGGGGCGCGGAGTGCGTCGTTCGCTGAAAAGCCTTGTGGTGTCGACGACGACGGCTGCCACGATGTTCCTCGGTATCGGAATCGTTTGTGGCACAGCCGGTGCCGTGCCGTCCGAACAACGGCAGTGCGCCGTCGTAGACGGACGGAAACCGCAGACCGCGACACCCGAGGAGGTGGGGCTCGACGCGGCGGCACTGCGCGCCGCGGTGACCTTCGCGGCGGACCCGTCGCGGCTCAATGTGCAGGTCTACCGCCACAACTGCTTGATCGCGACCGGACCGAGGAACGACCAGACCGGCGGGATCCCGTGGAACCTGTGGAGCAGCACGAAGAGTGTGGTCTCCATGGTCGCGGGCATCGCCGTCGACGAGGGCAGGCTGCGGCTCGATGCCCCGATCGACACCTACCTCCCGGCCGGGCTCGGCGACGCGGCACACCGCGCGATCACCGTCCGCAGCCTGCTCACCGAGACCTCCGGTATGCAGGTGGCGGTGGCCTCGGAGGGCATCACCGGGCTGGCGCAGATCGACCCGAACGTGGTGGCGCAGGCGCTGGCCATGCCGATCGAGCGGCCGCAGGGCGAGGTGTGGAAGTACAGCCAGCGCGCCGTCGACCTGCTCGTCTATGTGGTGCAGCAGGCGGTAGGCACCGACTTCCAGGCCTATGCTCAACGAAAACTGTTCGACCCGTTGGGTATTCAACGCACCGACTACCACTGGGCTCGCGACCGCAGCGGCAACACCTATGGCTACGCGCATCTGGTCCTGCCGCCCGACGATTTCGCCAAGCTCGGCCTGCTGCTCGTCAATCAGGGGAACTGGCACGGCAATCAGGTCATCTCCGCCGAATATCTGGCCCAGGCCAGCAAGTGGACGCCGACCAACGAGTGCTACGGATTCCTCCTCGTGGTGAACGGGCCGCGCTGCACCGTCGAGCTGCCCGGACTACCGCCGGACGCGGTGAAGATGGGCGGCATGATGCGCCAGGACAACTTCATCGTGCCCAGCCTCGGCCTGCTGGTCAGCTGGACCGGCGTGACCGTTCCCGGTGGCGCGGTGAGCTTTCCGCACGACGTACTGCGCGGCATCGTCGCGGCGTTCCGGGAACCGCGCCTGCCGGACCCGGGACCCTATGTGCAGCAACCGGACATCAGCCTCGCCGACCCGATGATCTCGAATCCGGACGCCACCTTCGGCGCTTTGGGCCTCGGCCCGTTCGCCTACCCCGGCTGCGGCCCGCTCGAGTGCCTCGGTAAGTCGCTCGCGCCACCCTTCGATGATTGGCCGCCCGGCTGTTTCATCCTCGGCTGCCTCGGTTCGGACCCGGCAACACCGGGCATTCGATAGCACCGCCTGCGTGTGCTGCACTTTTGGATAGGTAGCGTCCAGCAATGCTCTACGGACGTATCGAGGAACTGGCGGTCATCGATCGTTTGTTGAGTCAGGCCAAGGCCGGGTCCAGCGGCGCGCTGCTGCTGCGCGGACAACCGGGCATCGGCAAGACGGCATTGCTCGAGTACGCGGCGGCCACCGACGGCATGCGGGTGTTGCGCGGCACCGGTGTCGAGTCCGAGGCGGAACTGCCGTTCGCCGGCCTGCACATGCTGCTCGGACGGTGTCTGGACCGGATCGAGGCGCTGCCGGAACCGCAGCGGCAGGCGCTGGAAGGCGCGTTCGGACTGGTGTCGGTGCCGCCGACCGAGCGGCTGCTCGTCGGTCTCGCGGTGCTCTCGCTGCTGGCCGAGCTGGCCGAGGAGACGCCGGTGCTCTGCGTCATCGATGACGCCCACTGGCTGGACCGCGCGTCGGCGGAGGCGCTGGTGTTCGCCGCGCGACGACTGCATGCCGAGGGTGTCGCGGTCCTTTTCGCCGCGCGGGACGGCGAGACCCCGTTCTCGGCGCCCGGCCTGCCCGAGTTGACGGTGACCGGGCTGGCGCAGACCGACGCCGTCGAGATGCTGGACCGGCATGGCAACGATCTGACGCCTACCGTCCGGTTCCGCGTGCTGACCGAGGCGTGCGGCAATCCCCTTGCGCTGCTGGAGCTTCCGTCCGCTTTCGCGATCGAGCTGTCGGGGCCCGGGCGGCCGCTCGCGCTCCCGCTGACCACCCGCTTGCAGGCCGCCTTCTACGGCCAGGTGAGCAAGCTGCCCGAGGCGACCCGGACGCTGCTGCTCGTCGCGGCCGAGGACACCGGCGACCTCGATCTGGTGTTGCGCAGCGCGGCGCTGCTCGGGTTCGGTCTCGCGGATCTGGTGCCCGCCGAGCAGGCCGGCCTGATTCGGATCGCCGATCATGTGGTGACGTTCCGGCATCCGCTGGTGCGCGCGGCGGTGTCCCAGGGTGCACCGGTGAGCGGCCGCCTCGCGGTGCATCGCACGCTGGCCGCGGCGCTGGACGGCTCGAACGATATCGACCGCCGCGCTTGGCATTTGGCCGCGGCGGCCACCGGCCCCAGCGAAGGGGTGGCGGCGGCGCTGGAGAACACCGCGGCGCGCGCCGGTCGACGCAATGGCCACGCGGCGGCCGCGGCGGCATACGAACGGGCGAGCCAGCTGACCGCGGACCCGGCGGCCAGGTCACGGCGGGTGACCCTGGCCGCCGAGGCCGCCAACGAGATGGGCGATTTCGACCGGGCCCGTGCGTTGGCCGAGTCGGTGCCCCAGGACGGTGCGGGCATGGTGCTGCGGGCCCGGCTGCTGGCGCTGCGCGCGGCTGCGGACTTCGGCACGGGAGCGTTACGCAGCGCGCACGCCCTGTTGTGCGCGGGCATCGATCTCATCGCGGCCGAGGATGACCCGCACGCGCACGCGCGGCTGACCGAGATGATCTTCCTCGCCTGGCACATCAGTTGGCAGTCAGGCGATTCGGTGTTGCTCGACCGGACCGCCGAGCGGCTGGAGGCGCTGAGCCTGCCTACCGCCGATCCGCTCGCCCCCGTGTGCCAGTTGCTGATCTGGCTCACCCGACTACCGCTGGGCCGCCCGGTCACCGATCTGCCCCCGCTGCCCGAGGTGGCCGCCGCCGCGCGCCGGATCAGGGCCGACGACCTGCGCGGCATCATTCTGACCGGCAGTGCGAGCCTGGCCGCCGGTGCGGACGCCGAGAGCAACGAGCTGGCGGCCTCGGTGGCCGCGCTGCTGCGCAACCAGGGCCGGATCGGCCTGCTGCCAGCCGCGCTGACCTACCTGGCGACCACCCAGCTCTTCTTCGGCAGATACGCCGACGCACAGGCGAACGCGACCGAGGCGGCGCAGATCGCGCTCGATACCGGGCAGCCCGGTTGGCACGCCCAGGCCAACTCCATCCTGGTGAATCGCGCTGCGCTACAAGGTGATGAGCAAGCCTGCCGGTCGGTCGCCGAGGCGGGTTTCGGCACGGCCGACGGGAGTGCCCTGGGGTCTCCGGGGGTGCAGTGGGGACTGAGCCTGCTCGATCTCGGCTACGGCCGCGCGGAGGCGGCACTGTGCCGTCTGGAAGAGGTGGTGCGCAACGCGATGCCGTATCGGCTGCCGGTCATCCGCTGCACCCCCGATCTGGTCGAGGCCGCGGTACGGATCGGCGAACCCGACCGCGCCGCAGCGGCTTTCGCCAGATTCACCGGCTGGGCGGCGCATGCCGGACAACCGTGGATCGACGCGCTCGTGCAGCGCTGCCTGGCGTTGCTCGCTACCGACGACGCGGCCGACGGGCACTACCTCGCCGCCCTCGAACTGCACGATCGGACCCGCCCGTTGGAGCATGCGCGTACCCAACTGCTGTACGGCGAATGGCTGCGCCGCGGGCGCCGCACCATCGAGGCGCGCACTCACCTACGGGTCGCGGTGCAGACCTTCGATCGGCTCGGTGCGACACCGTGGGCCGACCGTGCCCGCAGCGAACTCGACGCCAGTGGTGCGGCCGTGCCGACCAGTCGCCCGCCCGGCGTCCTCGCCGCGCTCACCCCGCAGGAGTTGCAGATCGTGCGGTTGGCCGGCCGGGGCATGTCCAATCGCGACATCGCCGCGCAGCTGTTTCTCAGCCCGCGCACCATCGGCCACCATCTCTACAAGGCCTACCCCAAGCTCGGTGTCGCCTCGCGCACCGAGTTGTCCGCGCTGCCGCTCAGCGACTGACTTTCGCGTTGAATACGCACTGTCACTTCGTTATTCAGTCTTCAGACTGAGGCCGGGCAGACCGCCCTTCGGCGCTGGGCGAGCCGCGCGGGGTGAGCATCATCACAGAATATTGCACTGTCTGAAATTTTGCAGTTTGTGTTAAATTTTGGCCATGCCACCGTCCACCCGCGCGGAGTCCCCGGTCGGGCTCCGCGCCCAGAAGAAACGTCAAACCCTGCTCGACCTGTGTATGGCCGCCCGGCGGTTGGCCGTCGAGCGTGGGTTCGACGCGACGACCGTCGAAGACGTCGCCAAGGTCGTCGGGGTCTCGCCGCGCACGTTCTTCAACTACTACGACACCAAGCTCGACGCATTGGTCGGCCCGATCGAGGAGATCGGTACCCCGGAAGCCCGGGAAACGTTCATCGCAGGTGGGCCGAGCGGCATGCTGATGCAAGACCTGACCTGGCTCTTCGCCGCCTCCTTCGAGCTGGAAGAGGAAGTGCGCGAAGCGATTTCACTGGTAGTCGAGCTCATCAAAGCCGAGCCGCGGGTGCTGGCGGGCTTCATGGCGGCCGGTGTGCGGCAGGAGGCCCTGGTGGGCGAACTGCTCACCGCGCGTGCGGGCGAACCGGTCTCGGCCGAATTCGCCTCGCTCGCAACGGGAGTCATGACGGCGATCACCACCCGGGCGGTGATGTCTTCGGCCGAGGACACGACCAGATCGATGACCGCGGCGATACACGAGCACTGCGCGATGGCCGCCCGGCTGTTCGACAAGCCCGACGACGGAAATTAGGAGACGTGCCACATGACCACCACGGCTGACTCGCCGCCTACCCCCATTGTCTTGACCCAGAAGCGAATCTGGCTCATCTTCTCCGCGCTCATCGCGGGCATGTTCCTGGCCAGCCTGGATCAGATGATCGTCGGCACCGCGATGCCGACCATCGTCGGCGAGCTCGGCGGCGTCTCGCACATGGCCTGGACCGCGACGTCGTACCTGCTGGCCACCACCATCGTGATGCCGATCTACGGCAAATTCGGCGACATGTTCGGCAGGCGTTGGCTTTTCCTGTTCGCGGTGACCGCGTTCACCGCGGCGTCCGTCGGCGCCGCCGCCTCGACCAGCTTCTGGGAGTTCATCGTCTTCCGCGGCCTGCAGGGCGTCGGCGGTGGCGGTCTGATGATTCTGGCGCAGGCCATCATCGCCGACGTGGTGCCCGCCAAGGACCGCGGCAAGTACATGGCGCCGATGGGTGCTGTCTTCGGTGTCACCTCGGTCGCCGGGCCGCTGCTCGGTGGCTTCTTCGCCGACACGCTCGGCTGGCGCTGGTGCTTCTGGATCAATGTGCCGATCGGCCTCGCGGCGCTGTTCATCGCCTTCCGCTACCTGAGCGTCCCCAGCCATCGGCCCAAGACCAAGCCGGACTACCTCGGCGTGGTGCTGATGTCTTCGGCGACAACCTTGTTGATCCTGATCACCGACTGGGGCGGCAAGCAGTACGCGTGGGGTTCGACCACGATCGTGACGATGATCGCCGCGCTGGTGGTCGTGGTCGCCGCCTTCGTCATGGTGGAAGCGCGGGCCGAGGAGCCGATGCTGCCGCTGTGGTTGTTCCGTAACCGCACCTTCGTGCTGACCTCGGTGATCGGCCTGCTGGTCGGCCTGGTCATGTTCGCCGCGATCGGCTTCATCCCGACCTATCTGCAGATGGCCACCGGCCTGTCCGCCTCGGTGTCGGGTCTGCTGCTGATCCCGATGATGCTCGGCATGATGCTCACGCTGATCAGTTCGATGGCGGCGATCACCAAGACCGGCCGCTACCGGGTCTACCCGCCGCTCGGCGCGCTGTTCATGCTGGCGGGCCTGCTGTGGCTGACCCGGCTCGACGCGCACACCGCGATGTGGGTGGTGTCGGCGATGCTGTTCGTGATCGGCGCGGGCCTCGGCCTGATCATGCAGATCATCGTGCTGGTCGTGCAGAATGCCGTGACGCCCAACCAGATCGGCACCGCGACCAGTGCCAACAACTACTTCCGCGAGATGGGTGGCGCGATCGGTGTCGCGATCTTCGGCTCCATCTTCACCAGCCGGCTGACCGAGGGCCTCACCGACGCGTTCACATCGCACGGTCCGGAGGTCATGGCGGCGAAGCTCGATCCGGGGGCGCTGGTGCCCTCGGTGGTGAAGAACCTGCCCGATGGGCTGCACGACGCGATCGTCGGTGCTTACGTGGACGCGCTGGTCCCCGGCTTCTGGTACCTGATTCCCGGTGGCGTCATCATCTTCTTGCTCGCGCTGTTCATTCCGCAGCTGAAGCTCTCCGATGAGGCGGGCATGGTCGCTCGCGGCGAAGCGGTGATGGAGGAGGAGTCGGACCGGACGGTCTCGGCGCAGGACGAGGATCCGGATCCACGGCTGGTCTCGGATCGGCGCTGACCGCAACAGAACACCGGGCGGTAGGGCGAAAGCCTTACCGCCCGGTGCTGTTTCGGCTCAGCCGCACGCGGTGCCGACGTAGCTCGGATCGAGAGCCTTCTTGATGATGTAGGCGACGGTGGGGGATTGGGGCAGAGTGCCGTGGTCGAAAGTGTCGGTGGCGCAGAGGTCTTGGACCCAGACGTTGTCAACCGTCGCACCGGGGCCTGCCTGGAGAAAAGTGGCTTCCGGTGGGGTGGAGGCGTCGTCGTGCGTGCTGGCGATCACCGTGTAGTCGATGCCAGGCACGGTGTCGCCCTCGGCGTTGAGTTCGCGGATGAAGTCGCTGCCCACGAGCTGTTGTGCGGCAGCGATTCCGGCGATCGGTGTCAGGGCGACGGAGAAGCCTGCGGTGCCGCCGGGCGGCAGCCGCGTCGCGACGCCGCGCATGGTCGAGCCGTGGTTGGTGCCCGCAAGCGAGATCAGGCGGCCGACCGTCTCCGCGCCCCCGCCGACCCGCAGGTACTGGCGCGACATCACCGCACCCTGCGAATGGCCGACCAGGTCGACCTTCGCCGCGCCCGTGGCCGCGCGGATCCGGGCTACGAACGCCGCGAGTTCGCCAGCCGAGGAACCGATGTCGCCGGTGCCGTACATCCCCCGCAGCGTGCCGAGCGCGCTCGACGTGTCGCGGCCGTAATTCAGCGAGAAGACGCAGTAGCCTTCGGCTTTCAGCTGCGGGGCCAGGACGTCCCAGTCGTTCTGGTTCCCCCAGGTGCCGTGCACCAACACCACGGGCCGCGGATGAGCCGAGGTAGGACGGCACGCCCAGTCATTGGAACCTGCGGGTGGCGTGCTGCCGTCCGGGTCCTTACCGACAGCACTCCCCGTGCCGCCCGGGTCGGGGGCGGCCTGCGCACCCGAGACACCCAGTGCGCAGACAATGCCTGCCACCGCGGTCGCCGCTGTCAGCCTGCGCCGCCACGTCATCGTCATCGAAATCTCCTCTGTGCCGGCTGTTCTTGCCGAGTGTGCGACCGCTCAGCGCGGCACGGTGACCGGGTCGGTGCAGCTGCCCGGTGCGTCGACCAGCGAGCAGGTCTGCGGTGCCCGGGTCGGCCGGTAGTCGGCAGGGACACCGCCGTCCCGGGTGATGGCGGTATACGCGGCAACGGCGTCGGTGGGCTTGCGGGTGAGGCTCGGATCGGTCAGCACGTCTACGGTGTAGAGACCGAAGCGCGGGGTGTAGCTGCCCCATTCGTAATTGTCGGTGAGGCTCCAGTAGTTGTAGCCCATGATGTTCATGCCGTCGGCCGCGGCGCGCTGGATCCAGTAGAGGGTGTCGCGCAGATCGTCGCCCCTGGCGTAGCCGTCGGGGCGCGGCAGCCCGTTCTCGGTGGGCATGCCGTTCTCCACAATGTACAGCGGCTTGCCCGGAAACTCGCGCGAATAGTGTTGCAGCGCATAGTAGATGCCCTCGGGCTGCAAGGGGTTCTGCCAGAGCCGGGTCAGGTTCTGCGCCATGGCCGTCACGGTGTCGGGGGAGCTGCCGTAGTAGTAGTCGATGCCGATGTAGTCGAGTCGCGCGGCGATCTTGTCCACGAACGGCTTGTTGATCGCCGCCTCACCGCCGGGGATGTAGGCGACGTTGCTCGTGACCAGCGCACCGGGCTGGACCTGGTGGATGTGGTCGTAGACGGCGTTGTGCGCCTGGGCGAGCCGGTCCTGCATGGCGGGGATATCGGTGGCCGCGAGTCCGCCGTGGCGCAGCTCGTTGAGGCCGTAGAAGGTCGGCTCGTTGAAGGTCACCCAGAGCGGGTTGCCCGCGGCGTAGCGGTCGACCACCGTGCGCGCGTTGGCGAGCCAATCCTCGACCATGCCCGGGTTGCGCCAGCCGTCTCGGTCCACCGCCCAACCGGGGAACACCCAGTGGTCCAGCGTGATCATCGGACGCATGCCCGCAGCGGTGATCTTCGCGATCACCTTGTCGTAGAAGCGGAATCCCTCGTCGGACCACACGCCGGGTTGCGGCTGCACCCGGGCCCATTCCACGCTGATTCGGAACACGCGCACGCCGAGCCCGGCGGCCAGGTCGATGTCGGCGGCGTAGCGATTGTAGAAGTCGACCGAATTCCCGTAGGGGTCCTCGGTTTTGCCCGCGGCGACGTAGCGGCTCCAATTGCTGTCCGGCGCATGGCCTTCGGACTGATACCCGGAGGCGGCCACGCCGAACAGGAAGTCCGGGCCCAACGGCGCGACCTGCGCGGGCGGTTCGGGTCGCGCGGCGGCCGAGGCGGGCAGGCCGGTCAGCACGGTGGCGGCGGCCAGGGCGGCGACGCCGAGGCCGCGAAGACGGAATCGCATCGGGGAGTGCTCCCGTTCGTTGTGGTGGCAAGCCAGGACCTCGGGCGCGGGTCCGATTTGAAAACCGTACAGCGCTCGGTTTTCGGTGGCAAGGTCCGATACATCCCATGCCTACACTGGCTCGGTGGCGAAACGGGGCCCCTACGGCAAAGGCATCGAACGACGGGAGCAAATCCTCGATGCCGCGCTGCGCACCATCGCCGAGCGCGGCTATCTGGCCACCTCGGTCGCCGAGCTGGCCGAAGCGGTCGGCCTGAGCCAGGGCGGGCTGCTGCACTACTTCGGGTCGAAAGAGGAGCTGTTCGTCGCGGTGCTGCGCAAACGCGACGAGATCGACGTCGCGGGCCTGCACGGCCCCGCGCCGGCCGCGTTCGTGGCGCTGGTCCGGCGCAACACGAAGGTTCCCGGACTGATCGAGCTCTTCACCCACATGCAGGCGGCTGCGGCCGATCCACGCCATCCGGCGCACGACTACATGCTGGAGCGCTATCGGGTCGGCACCGCGGCGTTCGCACAGGCCCTGCGCGAGATGCAGCAGGATGGCACGCTGAGCAGGAAAGTCGACCCCGACGCCGCAGCCACCATGTTCTTCGCGCTGGCCGACGGTTTACAGGCGCGCTGGTTGATCGACCCGGCGATCGACATGGCGGCTCAGCTCGAGGACGCTTGGCGGCGATACGCGGGGGACAACTAGGGCCTGTCCGGCAGCGCCGAAGTATCCCTCACTCGGCCGATTGCAGGCGACGGGCCTGCTGCATGGTGGACAGCATGGCGAGAGTCGCTTCGGCGCCTTGGTTCTCGTTGCGTCCGGTGGGTTCCAGCCCGTCGCAGCAACCGCCGCTGTTCGGGTCCATGAGCGGCGTCGAGACATCGTTCTCGCCACGGAACCAGGCCTCGCACAACATGACCGCGTCCCGCCAATGATGGTCGTGGGTGTCGTCGTAGGCACGGGCGCAGGCATCGGCCAGGCTGGCGACCTCGATCGGCTGCTGGTCGAAACCGGGACGCTTCTCGCCCGTCGCCCAGCCGTCGATCGGGGTGACCGACAGGTGGTCGCCTGCCGTCTCGGTCTCCAGCAGCCAGCGCAGCATCGCCAATCCATCGGCGTGCGTGCGGTTCTGACCCGGCGCGGCACCGGCCACCAGCAGCGCTTCGGCCAGCACGGCGTTGGCGTAGTGCAACCGGGGCTCGGGCCACCGCCAGTCGAGACGGCGGGTCGGCGGTCCGATCAGGGCCGCGGTATCGACCAATATTGCTTGGGCCGCGTGGTTTCCGGGGTTCGCGTGCAGCACCTCGGCGGCACCGAGTGCGGCGAAGGCCATCGCCCGCGGGAACTGGGAACGCTGCTTGGCGCCGATAGTGAAGTGTGCCAAGGCCTTTTCGGCCAGGTCGGGTCTGCGGGCGGCGGCGGTGCCCAGCGCCCAGAGGGCACGGCCCCAATGATCCTCGACGGTCGGTTCGTCCTGCCAGTTCAGATCCTTACCGCGGCGATTGTGGCAGCGGCCGTCCTCGGTGAGCGCCGCGATGACGAAGCGCGTGTACACCTGGGCGAGCGCGTTCAGCTCGTCGGTCGGCTCGGGTTCGCGGGCCGCCACGACGAGGGCCCGCGCGACATCGTCTACGCAGTAACCGTTCTCGTGCCGCGGCGTGGTGAGCCTGGCGTGTTCGAAGATGCCGACGTCGTCGCTGAGTCGTGCCAGGTGGGCGTAGGAGATGGTGATGGTTTCGCTCATGCTGTAGCCAACTTCGCATCGGCTTGTCGCGTCTCTGCGGCAAGCGCATGGTATGTCCCGTGCGGAAAATCCGTCGATACCACCGGTTTACCCGCTGTGACGGCATCTATCAGAACTCCGGATGTCTGACCCAATGTCAGCCTTCCTGATTCGAGTCAGCGCCGCCGGTGCCGCTGTCTGCCCAGCCACTCGATTGGCTGATCGTGTTGCGCGGAGGCGCTCGAGAATCCGGTCCGGAACACGACACGGGCGGATCGACCACTAGGCCTCGATGGTAACACTCGGGTGGCGCATAACCGCCGTGATAGAGTAGTGGCATCAGTCCGCCCGTTCCGGGACGGCTCTCGGCGGTGAATTCGCCAGTAATCGAGGATTATATGAAAATCGGCGTAATCGCGTCGGTCGCTCATCGTACGCCACCGAAAAACTATGGCCCGTGGGAGCACATCGCCGCCACGCTGGCCGAGGGTTTCGTCGCGCGCGGGCACGACGTCACCCTGTTCGCCACGGCCGACTCCGAGACCTCGGCTCGGCTGGTTTCGCCGGTGCCGTCGGGGTACGCGGAAACCGCTGGCATGGACGCGAAAGTGGCTGAGGCGCTGCACAATTCGACGGCGTTCGGGCATGCCGGCGAGTTCGATGTGCTCGCCAACCACTTCGATTTCATGCCGCTGACCTACAGCCGCCTGGTGTCGACCCCGGTGGTCACCACCATTCACGGCTTTTCCTCGCCGAATATCATGCCGGTGTATCAAGCATTCGACGATATCGCGCACTATGTGGCGATCAGCGATGCGGACCGGCACCCCACGCTGAACTATGCGGCGACAATTCATCACGGTATAGATCTCGTCCAGTTCACCTTTCGGCCGGAACACGGCGAATATCTGCTCTTTCTCGGACGAATTCACCCCGACAAGGGGACGCACCTGGCGATCGAGGTGGCGCGGCTCACCGGGCTGCCCCTGATCATCGCGGGCGTGGTGCAGGACGAGGAGTACTTCCGCACCGCGGTCGAACCGCACCTCGACGACGCCGCGGTGACCTACGTCGGTCCGGTGGGCCCGCAACGCCGGGACGAACTGCTCGGCGGTGCCCGCGCGCTGCTGCACCTGATCGGCTTCGCCGAACCGTTCGGCCTCGCGGTCGTCGAAGCGCTCGCCACCGGAACACCGGTCATCGCAACGCCGTTGGGCTCGATGCCGGAGCTCATCCGGGACGGCGTCACCGGATACCTGGTGACCGACGTCAAGGGGGCAGCGGCCGCGGTAGCCGAGATCGAGAAACTCGATCGCCGCGCCGCCCGCGACGACGTGCAGGAACGCTTCAGCGCGGACCGGATGATCGATGATTATCTGGCGCTGTTCGAACGCATCGTGCCCGCGACTCCGCAGCAGCAGGGCATCGGTTCGCCCGGCCTGTTCTCGCACGCCGGGCTGTAGATAGTCCTTCGGCGGTGAATTCGGCGGCTAGCCGGTTGCTGTCCCGAATTGTATTGTGCGGACATGGGTCTAGCGAAGCTTGCCGAAGAGTTCTGGAACTGGCGGTTGGCGACACTGCCCGACTCCAGCGACGACTTGCCTCGGGTGGAACGGCCGGCGGGCTGGCTGCCCGACTGGTCGCCTGCGGCCATCGCAGAGCTCAGGGCGGTCCTCGCCGAGCTGACCCGCAGGCACCGCGAGCTCGACCTGTCCGACGAGCCGGTACCGGTGCAGGTCGACGGCAGGCTGCTCGGCTCGGCGCTGGCCAGGGTGCACTGGGAACTCGAGCTGATCCGCGCCTGGGAGCGCAATCCCGGCTTCTATGTGCAGCAGAGCCTCGGCGCGATCTATGTGGAGCTGCTCAAATCGTCGCCGTTCGACAATGCGCGGGCGGCGAAGATCAGCGCGCTGCTGCGCCACGTTCCGCTGGTGCTCGAGCAGGCCAGGGAGAATCTCGCGGGCCATGCGGGCGCGTCGTTCACACGCAGCACGCTGCGCCTGCTGGACGAATCGGCGGGTTCGCTCGAGGCCGCGATGACGGCGCTCGTACCGTTCCTGCCCGACGAGTACTCGGCCGAGTTGCCCGCCGCGACGCGCGTTGCGGCGGATGCCGTTGCGGCGTATCGGGATTGGCTCACCGAACTGTTACCTACCCTAGGTGAAGTGGCACCTGTCGGACCGGAGGGGCTGGCTTACTTCCTACATCGCGTTGCGCTGCTGCCTTATTCGGCGCAGCGGTTGCGCGAGATGGGCAGCCAAGAATGGCATCGGGCGGTCGCTCTCGAAACGCTCCTGCGTACCCGGCATCGGGACGCGCCCGCGCCGTCGCTGCCCGCCGACGCAGACGAGTGCGTCGAGCGTCAGGCCGCCGACGAGCGCGCCGTGCGGGAGTTCGCTGCCACCCGTGGTCTGCTCGGCCAGCCGGAGTGGTTGCGGCGCTACCGGTTCGCGCCGCTGCCGCCGTACCTCGCGCCGCTGACCTGGCTCGGTGTGTCCGACGACCTGACCGGCCCGTCGCGGATGGACGAGGATGCCGTCCGATACATCCCGGCACCGCGCCCGGACCTGCCGTACTTCGATCGAGCCGCCGCGTTCGACGCGCGCACCGCGATCGTGCACGAGGGCGTGCACGCCCAGCAGGTCGCGATCGGCTGGCACCACGACAATCCCGCTCGGCGATACTTCTACGACTCGGCGCCCAACGAGGGCATCGCGTTCAACTACGAGGAGCTGATGCTGCACGCAGGCCTCTTCGACGACGCGCCGGCCAGCGCCATCTTCGTGGCGAATGCCATGCGGCTGCGCGCTTTACGCGTCGAGGTCGACATCGAGCTCGCCCTCGGCCACCTCTCCATCGACGAGGCGACCGACCGGCTG
The DNA here is from genome assembly GCF_007990755.1 of Nocardia ninae NBRC 108245. GTDB lineage: Bacteria > Actinomycetota > Actinomycetes > Mycobacteriales > Mycobacteriaceae > Nocardia > Nocardia ninae. The sequence continues at coordinate 23,198 of NZ_BJXA01000027.1, forward strand.
GCCGTCGCCGTGCCGATGGACCGCGAAACCGCCTGGGACGAAGCCGTGTTCTTCGCGAGCAACCCCGGCCAGGCGCTGAGCTACCAGATCGGCAAACTACAGATCCAGGACCTGCTCAGCACGGCGGTGCGTGAACTAGGCGACGAATTCGATCTCCAGGCGTTCCACGACCGGCTCTGGCGCGAAGGAAACGTGCCACTGGCTTTGCAACGGTGGGAACTCCTGGGCCTGCGCGACCATCTCGACGAGGCCGACCGGCTGGCCGGGTAGCTCAGGCGTTCGTCACCACCAGCCGGTGGCGAACTGCAGGGCGAGGCTGGACGCCCCGAGGAGCACGGCGAGGATGCCGCCGAACAGGAGGGGGCGCGATCCGGCGCTGCGGAGTTGTTGCCAGCTCAGTGAGGTGCCGATCGCGGCGAGGACCGCGGCGATCAGCCATGCGCTGAAGTAGGCGAGTGGCGGGCCCAGGGAGTCCGGCACCACGCCGAGTCCGGCGATCACCGATGCGACGAGGAACAGGATGACGAAGAGCGGGAACGACTGTAGGAGGGTGGCTTTCGTGGACGATGCGGGCTCGCTGCGGTCCCTCGCGAGATGCAGTCCGACGCACATCGGGACAATCATCAGGCTGCGCACGAGTTTGACGATCACCGCGAAATGAGCGGCGGCGGGGCCGTAGATCACGCCGGCCGCCAGCACCGACGAGGTGTCGTTGATCGCGGTACCCGCCCACAGGCCGAACGCCTCCTGGGACAGTCCGAGCAGGCGCCCCAAGGGCGGATATGCCAGCACCGCAACGACATTGAAGACGAAGATGGTTCCGAGGGCGTAGGCGACACGATCCCGGTCGGGCTTGATCACCGCGGTGGCGGCGGCGATCGCCGAGGCGCCACAGATGGTGGTGCCGACCGCCACCAGGGTGGCCGATTCCCGGTCCAGGGCAAGCATTCTCCCGACGACCACCGCGGCGGCGGCACCCAGGATCAATGTCCCGATCAACACCACGGCCGTCTGCCTGCCGACACTGAGGACCGATCCGACCGGCAGGCCGAGACCCAGCAGCACAATGGCGGCACCCAATAGGCGTTTCCGCGTCACAGCTAAGCCGGGATCGAAAGTCCCTGCGTCAGCGTCGGATCGGCGCAGGAAAACGCCTACCGCAGCACCGCAGGCCAAAGCGATCACCGGCGCGCCGGCGACCGGCAGTGCTTTACCGAGAAAGGTTGCCGCGGTTGCCAGTACAGCAGCGAGGAGCAGGCCGGGCCAGCGGCGACGAACGTGCGTCATTCCTCAGACGATGGCGCTCCGCGACCGTAAGGGGTAGCGGTCGAACGGGGAGGACCCCATAAGCCGGCCGAATGGGTCCTGTGTCAGTTCCAACCGGCAGGATTCGAAAAGGACTCCCGAGAAATACCGGATTCGGTTTTCGGGAAAGCACCGAAGCGGTCACTGTGCAGGTGCGCGAAGAAGTAACACATTTTCCCGCCGTCGGTGTCCCGCACGGCGACCGCGGGGGCGGCGAGCGCGGCGTCGTAGAACTCGCGACCCATCGCGACGATGAAGCCCCGGCAGTAGAGGAAACCGTCGTCCGAGCCGCCGGTGACCCCGTGGATATCGGCGCGGTCGAGGTCGTACAACTTTCGCTCCAGCACCCGGTCGAGCACGGTCAGCTCGTCGCTCGACAGGCTCTCGCTCAACGTGCGCAGATGCCCGAGGAAGTGCGGCACCTGCGCCTCGACGGCGGGCACAACCTCGTCGTTTTCCCGGTGGATCAACGCTTTTCGCAGTGCGGCCGGTTCGTCGCCGACCAACTCCCACGCCGATTCGATCAGGGTCCAGAAGCGGGCTTCGTCGGCCGCGGCGGGGATCTTGCTCACCTGCCGGACGCTACCAGGGGCGACTTCCGTTGCGGCGCCGGGCAACCCGCTCATAAGGTCGGATGATGGGGTAATTGCTACGACGGGGGGTGCCGCCGGCGTCGGGCAGGCACATAATCAATGGTTATGACGCTACCGCCGGGGACGCCCGATCTGGACGTACTCGATCTGCTCGTCTCCGTTGCGGAGCTGGGCAGCCTCGGTGCGGCGGCCCGGCGGCACAGTATCAGCCAGCCCGCGGCGAGCATGCGAATCAGTGCGCTGGAGCGGCGGTTGCGGCTGCGGTTGCTCGATCGCAGTCCGACCGGGTCGGCCTTGACGGATTCGGGGCGGTCGGTGGTCGCGCACGCGCGGCTGGTGCTGGAGGCGGCGCGGTCGTTCAGTGCCGGTGTGGCCGCACTGCACGCCGCCGACGTGCCGCGCCTGCGGGTGGCCGCGTCGAAGACGATTGCCGATCATCGGATCCCGCTGTGGCTCAACGCGTTACGGGCCAGTTGTCCGCAGGTGGCGGTCTCCTTGGAAGTGGATAACACGCGGCACGTCGAGGAGCTGATCCGGGACGGGGCGGCCGACATCGGTTTCGTGGAGGGCCCGCATCCGCCGCCCGGCCTCGGTAGCCGGGTACTCGGGGCGGACGAGTTGGTCGTCGTGGTCGGGGCCGCGCATCCATGGGCACACCGCAAGAAGCCGGTGACCTTGCGGGAGCTGGCGACCACGCCGTTGCTGTGGCGCGAGCCGGGGTCGGGGACGCGGGACACGGTCTGGGAGATTCTCGGGGCCGAGTGCCAACCGGCGCAGCCCGCGGCCGAGCTGGGGTCCGCGGTCGCGATCTCGGCGGCCGCCCGGGCCGCCGTGGCGCCCGCGGTGCTGAGCAGGCTGATCGCGGGTCCCGATCTGACCAGTGGGGCGCTCGTCGAGGTGCGGCTGGCCGGGCCGGTGGCGTTGAGCAGGAAGTTCCGGGCGATCTGGCGGCGCCAATCGCCACCGTCGGGACCTGCGGGAATGCTGGCCGAGCATGCCGCGCGCCTGGAATCGGATGGCGCTCGTCACTGGTGACGTTTAGGACGCGGCGTGCGGGTAGGCCAGTCGGTGACACGGATCCGACAAGAAAGGCGTGAACGATGAGTCAACCCATCACCAGCACCCTCGATACGGAGCAGCAGAAGGTCGCGGGCGAGGCTCTGCGCGCTACCGTGATCGATCTGATCGACCTGTCGCTGATCGCCAAGCAGGCCCACTGGAACGTGATCGGCCGGAACTTCCGGTCGGTGCATCTGGCGCTGGACGAGCTGGTCACGGCGGCCAGGGACTTCACCGATGCCGCGGCCGAGCGCGCCACCGCCGTCGGCGTCAGCCCGGACGGGCGGGCCGAGACGGTCGCCAAAGAGAGCGGTGCGGTCGGCTTCCCCGACGGCTGGCAGCAGGACACCGACGTCATCGACGGCGTCGTCCGCAACCTCACGGCCGTGATTCAGCGACTGCGTGAGCGGATCGAAGCCACCGAGAAGGCCGATCCGGTCACGCAGGACCTGTTCATCGGCTTCGCGGCGCGGCTCGAGCAGCTGCACTGGATGTGGCAGGCGCAGGTCGCGACCTCCTGAGCTACCTCGACAGTCCGTGGGCGCGCGCGATGAGGCGCTCCATGACCGTGCGCGGCAGTAGCCTGCGCACCGCGAACATCACGGGGGCATTGCTGCCGACGGCGTAGAGCGGACGCGGTCGCTTGGCCTCGACGGCCTGCACGATCGTGTCGGCTACCCGTTCGGCGGTGATGCCTTTCCCTTGCGCCTCATCCAATTTCGCGATGAAGGCGGTGAAGTCGGCGGTGTGCGGCGAGCCCTCGTTCAGGTACTTCGTCCGACGTTCCCGCAGGCCCGTATTGATCTGTCCCGGCTCGACGGTGCTGATCCACACCCCGAATGGTGACTCTTCGAACCGCGCGGCCACGGCGAAGCCTTTCAGCGCCGCCTTGGTCGCGCCGTAGGACGAGCGGTACGGCATCGGAAAGCTGGCGATCATCGACCCCACCATGATGACCCGGCCGAAGCCGCGCTCCCGCATGCCCGGCAACACCGCCTGCGTCAGCGCGACCGGCCCCAGCACGTTCAGCCGGAACAGCCGTTCCACCGCATCCGTCGGCAGCTCCGCCAGCGGGCCCGCCTGACTCTCCCCGGCATTGTTGACCAGCACGTCGATCTCCCCGAGCCCGGCAACGAAGGCGTCGATCGACCCGGCGTCGGTCAAGTCGAGCGCCCGATACTCCACGCCCGCCACGCGAGCCTCGGCCCCGATACCCTCCGGCTTCCGGCTGGTCCCGATCACCTGATACCCGCGCGCCACCAACGCCGCGGCCGTCGCCTTCCCGATCCCCGACGATGCACCGGTCACAACAGCAGTACGAGGCATAACCATCTCCTTAGGCAGCGGCTCCAGCCGACCATAGCGCTTCCCTGGTCCGCGACCGTGCGGAGGCGCTAGCCCTGCATCAGTTCGACGAGTCGATCCCAGGCGGGGGACGACGCCCCGGGCTGGGACTGGGCGACCAGGCGGGCGGCCGCGGGATTGTGTACAGGGCGAGTCTCGGATCGACTGTGGTAGTTGGCGAACCAGGTACGAGTGCGTTCGGCCAGGGCGGGCAGGCGGGCGTCGTCCGGGGACCAGTGGAAGGCCTCGTCGTGTTCGAGGTAGAGGGCGCGGAACTCGGGAACGGTGAGGAGTTCGTGCTTTTCGTCGAGCCAGCAGGCGGCATCCTCGGGGGAGGCGGTCTGCAAGAGGATCCAGCCGTCGCGCTCCAGCTGGATCTGGCGTTCGCTGGCGCCGATCTCGCGCAGTTCGTCGAGGAGGTCGGCGACCGCCGGTGCGACGAAAAGCCGGTCGCCGCCGCGCAACTGGGCGAGCTGGTCGCGGGTTCGCCGCAGCTGCGTGATCCGGTGCCGGACGTCGCGGTCGATCTCGGCGATGGCCGCTGCAAGCGCGTCCGGGTCGGCTTCCAGCAGGTCTTTGACCCGGGCCAGCGGCACGCCCGCCTCCGCCAAGGTTCTGATCTTGACGAGATCGATGGCGTCCTGGGCGGTGTAGCGCCGGTAGCCGGACGAGTCGCGCTCGGGTTCGGGCAGCAGACCGCGCTCGTGATAGTGGCGGATGGCCTTGGTGGTCACTCCGGCGAAATCCGCGAGCCTGCCGATCGTGATCATGGCGGTCATCCTTCCAGTCGTCGTCGAACCCGTCAGGCGCGACGGGTCAGCCGGCCGCCTGCGTTGTGGAACTGCGCCTTACCGTCGCGGATGTCGTGGTAGGAGACGAGTAGCAGGCGGAGGTAGCCGTCGAAGGTCTCCATCGGGTAGCCGTCCGGAGCGAACAGGCCGGGCCGGATCGGCACGTACCGCTGCGGCGGGGCGGCGGTCGTGCCACCGCAGAACTCGGTGAAAATCCGTTCCTGTGACTCGTCCGCAGGCTCGTAGGTCATCCGTTCCTCGAGTTGCCCGTCCACGATGCTGACGTCGATGCGGAGCTGGTTGGAGCGGTAGGTGCCGACATACGGGGTGAGATCGATGTCCTGCTCGAATTCGGTTACCAGCGGGGGGATCTCGACGCCGAGGTGCTCGCGCAGTAGCCACTGCAGCAGCTGATCTTGCAGCATGAGCGCATCCGAGCTGTTGCCGAACGCGGTGAAGACCAGGTCGTGTTCGGGCAGCACACACAGCAGGGACACCCCGCCCGGCGAGGCACCCGACATGGCGAGAACCGTGGTGTCGCCGAACGGGTACCGTACCCAGCCCATACCCATCGGCGGAACGTTCGGGGACGCCATATCGTGCGAAACCTGCTGCATCAGTGCGGTCGAATCCGTTGTGAGAACACGGGAACCCGTCACAGGGGACACACCGCCCGCGAGGTGGGTTCGCCCGAAGCAGAGCAGATCGCCAACAGTGCCGATCGGCGTGCCGCCCGCCGGCCCCCAGGTGTCGGGCAGTGTGAACATTCGCGTGGGCTCGGCCGTCATCGTCTCGGGATTCAGGAAATGCCCCACCGCGGTGCTGCGCAGAATGGCCTGCTCAGCCGAGGTACTCGAATTTTGCATGCCCACAGGCCCATAGATATCGCACTCCAGCAGTGCGTGATACGACAACCCCGTCACCACTTCCAGCAGCCGGCCCGCGACGATCATGCCGCCATTGGAATAGCTGAGCTGCGCACCGGCTTCGAACAAAACCCCGTGGTCCGCAAGGCCCGCAACATAACTCCGCAGCGCGTCACGGCCTTCGGCATCCGGAAAGTACAGGTCCGCATCGATGCCGTTGGTGTGCGAAAGCAGATGCCGAACCAGAATCTTGTCCGCCGCACCCGGCGCAGACAGCGCGAATTCGGGAAGGTACCGCACCACGGGTGCGTCTAGATCAAGCTTCCCGAGCTCCACCTGCTGAAGGACGAGCGTGGTCGTCAGCACCTTGGTGACCGAACCGAAAAGAAACCCGGTGTCCGCCGACATCGGCGCCCCCGTAGCAACATTCGCCGCGCCATGCGCGACCACAACCTGCTCACCCGCCTGATAAACACCGGCAACGAACCCGGGCACATGATTGGCCTCGCAGTAAGCGGCAACCTGTTCGCGGACCTGAGCTTCGACGATCTGGAGTGCGTTGTTGTTCATGAAAGCAATCGTCGAACCTTCCCCCAGGGGCAAGGTCAAGCCCACCCGTGAATCACCCCCCGCGCGTGCGCCAGTTACTAGCTCGACTGGCCGGTCCGTTCTTCGGGGGAAACGGGGGAGCAACGGGGGGTGGCTGGTTGGCGATGGTGTCTTGAATTCTGTGGGTGGGGTGAGTGGGGGCTTGGGGTGGTGGTGGGTTTGGTGGTGGGCGGATGTCCAGGGCGCTGATCTGGGGGGACGGTGGGTTAGGTGGTGGCGGGGGGTGGGAAGAGGGGTGGTCAGAGGTGGTTTCGGGTGGGTTTCGGGGTGGATGGGTTGGGGCTAGGGTTGGCCGGCGCGGTGGGGCTTCGGTGCTGTCGCGGGGATATGTCGGTCGCCGGATGCCTAGGAGATTTTGTGGTTGTCGACACTGTTCGGGAGGAACAGGCGCTGCGTCAGGTGACGGAGCGTTTGGTCGAAAACTTCGGCGGCACTTACTCTGCGGAGCACATCGAGGCGGCGGTGGCCGCGGCGCGGCGGCGGTTCGCGGGGCATCCGGTGCGGACGTTCATTCCGATCCTGGTGGAGCGGTATGTTCGCCGGCAATTGGCGGCCACAGGGGAGGTGGCGGAGGCTGTCGTCGGGCCCGAGACGGGGCGGACGCGCAAGCCTAAGCACCAGGCGGGGGACGGTGGGCTGCCGGAGACGATTCAGGAAACATGGTCCGCGAGTAAGCGTTTCGCTCCGGCAGCGGTCGCGGCCGTGATCGCGGCGCTGGTGGTGGTGACCGTGGTCGCGCTGGCGCTGGCGGTGCGTCAGCCCGGCGGCGCACCGAATACGGCGACGCCGGTGGCGCCGATCACGGTGGTGCGTGGCGTGGTCGGGTCGGAGAAGATGGCGTTCTTCCAGGACCCGAAGGTGGTCGACGCGCTGGCGCGCCACGGGGTGAAGGTGGAGGCCGAACCGGCGGGGTCGCGGCAGATCGCGACGTCGATCGATCTCGCAAAGTACGACTTCGCGTTTCCGTCGAGCGAGCAGGCCGCAGAGCGAATCCAGCGGCAGCGCAACGTGACTGCGAAGTACATCCCGTTCTCGTCACCGATGGTGATCGCCACGTTCACCCCGATCGCCGACCTGCTCGCGAAGGCGGGCGTGGTGCACCAGGGTGCGGTGTCGACCTTCGACATGGGTCCTTACCTGCGCATGGTCGGCAACAACACGCGGTGGGACCAACTCGACGACAACACCACGTATCCGGTGCGCAAGAACGTGCTGATCTCCACGACCGACCCGCGCAGCTCCAACTCCGCCGCCATGTACCTGGCGATCGCCGGCTACGTGGCGAACAGCAACACCATCGTGCAGGGGTCGGACGCCGAGCAGAACATTCTGCCCACGGTGGCAAGGCTTTTCGTCGGCCAGGGCTACACCCAGAGCAGCAGCGAAGGCCCGTTCGACGCCTATCTCGCGACCGGAATCGGACCGACTCCGATGGTGTGGATCTACGAGTCGCAGTACGTGGACGCGAGTGTGCGCGGCCAGATCAAGCCGGACATGACGATGTTGTACCCGTCGCCGACCATTCTGTCCCGGCACACCCTGGTGCCGTTCGGCGACTCGGGCGACCGGCTCGGCCGCCTGCTGTCCACCGACCCGGACCTGCAACGCCTCGCCGCCGAGCACGGCTTCCGCACCGGCGCGGCCGACCAGTTCGCCGAAGTGACGGCCGCGCACAACATCCCGGTCGCCAAGGACGTGCTCGATGTGATCACCACCCCCACCTACGACACCCTGGAACGGCTGCTCGACGGAGTCACCAAGTCCTACAACTGATCTGACCTGCCCCGAAACCCCATGCCGGACAACCAGTACCAAGCGTCCCGTTTCGGAGGAGAAGATCAGGGCATCCCTGTCGCATCAGATACCGGCCGACCAGCCGGTATCGCGGCGTGAGGTAGCAGCATGACAGTGGATGGCCCGTACGAGATTCCCCCGCTCGACGACGCGGCGGACATCTCCCGGACGACGGCGCCGCAGCCGGGCGAGACATTGGCCGATACCAGGAACTGGGCCGGCTTCGGCTTGTTGTTCATCGGCGTGCTGCTCGCCGTCGCCGCAGCTGTGGTGGCGCTGTGGGGTTTCGGCGCGGCGGCCCTGGTCGTCACGATCTTCGCCGTGGTGACGGTGCTCGCGGGCGTGGCACTGGTGGCCGTCGAGCAGGTACGTCGGCGCGCCCGCAACACCGCGGCGCCGGAGGAGGCGCCCGCCTGGCAGGCAGTCGCCCCGCCGGGTTCCTGAGCCTGGTCACTCCATTCCCATTACAGGCGCGGCGATCTGCGACGCCATCGCCGAACAGGCTGGTGCCGAACGCGCGGTGTGCCCCGGTATGGGTCACCTCGTGCCCGACACCGGCGAGCCGTTCAACGCCCTGCTGGAGAAGTTCTTCGATCGGGCTCAGCCGGGCGCAGGGGGCGGTCGCGCCCGAGATGCCTACGGCCTATCGCACCGAGCCCGATGAAAAGCCCGGTGCGATAGGCCGATCCGATCAGGACTGGCCGAGCATGCCCCGCATCGTGTCGATTTCGGCACGCTGGCTATCGATGATGCTGCGGGCCAAGGCCTTCGACTCATCGTTCGTGCCCTGGGCGAGCTCGGTCTCGGCCATGGTGACCGCGCCGGTGTGGTGCTCGATCATCATGGTGAGCCACTGGCGGTCGAAGTCCGGGCCGGACGCGGCCTGCAGGGCGTGCATCTGATCGGGGTTCATCATGCCCGGCATGGTGTGGCCGCCGTGGCCGCCACCCGTGGTCGGGGCGGGCTTGCCGAAGCTTTGCAGCAGCGTGGTGATCTGCTGCATCTCCGGCGCCTGGGCCTGCTCCACCTTGGCGGCCAGCGCCAGCAACTGCTGGTTCTGGCTGTGGCTCGGCACCAACTTCGCCATGTCGACCGCCTGCGCGTGATGCGGGTACATCATCTGCAAGAAGGTGACGTCGGCGTCGTTGAAGTCGGTGCGGGCCGCCGGTGCGCTCGACGCGGCGGGCGCGCTCGACGTGCTGTGCTGCATGCCGGACATGTCGTCGTTGTCGCTACAACCAGCGAGGACGAGGGCGGCGGCAGCGGTGCTCGCGGCGAGGACGGTGCTGATTCGGGTACGGCTGATGACCATGGTTGTGCTCCTTGGGAATTGCGCGTGACTGGGTTTCGGGCAGGGCAACGCCGACGACCGTCGAAAACGGTCGCCGCAGAGCTGTCAGATCCGCAGAATCGACAATTCGGCCAGGGTGAGCACGGTCCACGGCGGTGACCGCTCCCGCCGTGGTCGCCGATGACGCAGCCGCGCAACGTCGTTGCCCGGCCGCTCGAGAGCCATCCGGTACAGCAGCACCAGTGCGAACAGCAGTGCCGCAGCGGCGAGGATGAACACACAACCGTGCATCCCGCCGTGGGTGCCGCCGCATCCGTCATCCGCGCAATCCATATCCGGCGCAGTGTGTTCGGTGCGGGATGCGCCCACCGGCTGGGCGACGGCCGGCATCGCGGTGAGGTCGGTGGCTTGGTCGTGACCGTGGTCGACCGCGTCGTGCCGGTCGGCGAACACCACGGTCGCCATCGGTTCGGCGGGCATCGCCACCGCAGGCAGTTGACCGGTACGGCTCTCACTCGCCCTCGAGTCATGGTCGAAGCCGGCCGCACCGGCGTGACTCGGCATCGCGAACACCACCGCATGCATGATGACGATCCCGGCGAGCAGCACCAGCACACCGAGCGCCCGGGCGAGCCCGGTGACGCGGAGTGCGGAGTGCCGTTCGACCACGCGGCCAGTGTAATGACGGCGGCCCGGTGGATGGCAATACCCCCTGGCGGTACGGGTACTACTGGCTGGCGACGTCGATGACCAGCCGGGTCGGGTTGGTCAGCGTGGTGACCGCGAACCCGGGCCGGTCGCCGTTGATGCCGATGAACGACTGCGTGGTGCCCTCGAACACGGTGGTCCGATAGACCCCCGCGATGCCGGGCGCGCTCGGTTCGGTCGCGGGATCGGGTCCTGCGTACGGCGTCTCGGCGCTGTCGAACGGGTACGCCGAGCCGAGGATCTGCACCTCGAGGATCGACTTGCCTGCCACCTCGATCGGCTTGCCGCTGCCGTCCTGCACGGCGCGGTCGGTGTACTGCACGATCCAGCCGGGGGTGCCGTTGCCGCCGAGGTCGTAGACCACGCGATCGAAGCCGGGCTGGTGGCCGATCCGAATGCCGGTGACGGTCAGGCCCGCGTCGCCGGACGCCGTGCCCCGTTTGGGTGTGGTGTCGCGCGGGGCGGTCGGCGCTTCGGCCAGGGTGCCCGTGGTGGAGGTGCTCGGCGTAGTCGTGTTCGCGGTGGTTCCGGCGTCGTCGCCGCAGCCCGCGAGCAATGCCGTCACCGCGACGATGGTCAACACCATCCTGTTACGCATGGGGCTGATGGTAAACGGCGGGCGGGGCGTCGCGTGGGATTTGCGGGTTTCTCGATGTTTGCCGTCGGATCGTCCCCCGGGTGAACCGGTCGCGGGCCTGCCTCGTAGTTGTGGGTGACCGGACGCGAATCGCGCGTCATCGATCGATCCGGAGGATCTGAAAAATGCTGTCGACCAAGCACTTCCAGCGAGCCGCGTGGCCATTCGCCGCTGCCTCGGTGATTCTCGCCGGTTTGCTCACTGGGTGCGGAACCGCCGACCCGGCGAAGCCCGAGGCGTCGGCGGCGCCGACCCCGGCGGTGTCGGCCTCGGCCACGGCTGCGGCCGGTGCGCCGCAGAACCAGGTGCCGGCCAAGACGCAGGACTGGCTGAAGATCTACAGCGGAACGGCGCCGACCGGCACGAATGCCGTGCAACTGCGCCTCGCTGACAATAGCGCTGTCGGACAGTACGTTACGGCCGCCGACCGCGCGCTGTACCGGTTCGACAAGGACACCGCGAAGCCACCCACCTCGACGTGCGCGGGTGATTGTGCCGCGAAATGGCCGCCGCTGATCGCGCAGCGCGGGCAGGCCGTGTACGCGGCGGGCGTCGATCCGCAGCTCGTCGGATTCATCGAACGTGCTGATGGCGCATGCCAAATCACCATCGCGGGGTGGCCGGTCTACTTCTTCGCCAAGGACACGAAGCCGGGCGAGTTGCTCGGGCAAGGCGTCGGTGGGGTCTGGCACGCGGTGACCGCGATGGGTGGCAAGGCGGGTGTCAACTGACCGGACCCGGTGTGCCGCTGGGCTTTCCAGTCGATCGGCCGGAGCCTGCGGGGCACGCCGGAACCGGTTTGCCGGGGCCGATGTGACGTTGGGGCAACGATCTAGCACACTTGAGGCGTGGCAGCCATCGAGGACGTTCTGAGCCGACTGCGGCGGTATCCAGATGTGGAGGCGTTAAACCTCTACGCTGTAGATGCCGCCGATCGGCTGATCCTGGATGTCGCCGACGAGGCGCTCGCCAGCACTGATAGCGGAAAGATAGCCATAGTCGGCGACGCATACGGCGCGCTGACCATCGGCGCGGTGACTGCTCACGACCTGCGCGGGGTCCGCGTGCACCAGGATCTGCTCACCGGCGAACTCGCCCTGGCCAACAATGCCCGCGCGCTCGGCCTCAGCGACCGCTACACCGCGTATCCGCTCGGCCGCGAGCTGCTCGCCGATGTCCGGGTGGTGCTGCTGCGGCTGCCGCGGGCGCTGGCCGGGCTGACCGAGGTCGCCGACGCCATCGCGCGCTACGCCGATCCCGAGGTGGTAGTGGTCGCGGGCGGCCGGGACAAGTATCTGACGAAGTCGATGAACGACGTGCTGGCGCAGTCGTTTTCCGAGGTCCGGGCCAGCCGTGGCCGGCAGAAATCGCGCACCCTGCTGGTCAGTGGGCCGAAGCCGGTCGGTGACCCGCCGTTCCCGGTGCGCGACCGGCTCGATGACCTCGATCTCGACGTGGTCGCGCACGGTGCCGCCTTCTCCGGCGCCCGGCTCGACATCGGCACCCGGTTCCTGCTGGAGCACCTCAAGTGGATGAAACCCGATGCGCGCGAAGCGATCGACCTCGGGTGCGGCACCGGGATACTGGCCGTAAAGCTGGCCAAGGCCCGGCCCGCCCTCAAGGTGCTCGGCACCGATCAGTCGGCGGCCGCGGTGGCCTCGGCCAGGGCGACGGTGGCGGTCAACGGGGTAGCGGACCGCGTGACGGTGGTGCGTGACGACGCGATGTCCTCGGCCGCCGACAACAGCGCCGACCTGGTGCTGTGCAATCCGCCCTTCCACGTCGGCGCCGCCGTGCACACCGGGTCGGCGATCAAGATGTTCGCCGAGACCGGCCGCGTGCTGCGGCCCGGTGGCGAGCTGTGGACGGTGTTCAATTCGCATCTGAATTACCGTGGCGTGATCGAGCGCATGGTCGGGCGCACCGAGGTAGTCGGTCGCAACCGCAAATTCACGGTCACTCGATCCGTGCGTGGCCTACACGACGCGCAGCAGCGGTAGAGTCCGTTTTGTCCGCCTGCGCGCTGTCCTTATCGGGAACTAGCGCCGGGCAGTAAACGTTGTACCCAGCAGTTGGATATCGAGCGCGAGCTCGACGAACAGCGGCAACGACCAGAAAGGGACGCAGGTGCGTAGCACAAGCAATCCGGTTTTCCGAAACTTGCCCAAGCAAGAGGGCAATGGCTACGCCAACTTCGGCTCAGGCGTGGCCGGGGCGGGCCAGTTGGGTCAGCAGTTCGGTAATCAGTACGGACAGCAGTACCAGCAGCCGCAGCCGTACCAGCAGGCGCCGGGCACCACCCGGGCGATGACCATCGACGACGTGGTGACCAAGACCGCCATCACGCTGGGTGTGCTCGCACTGTCGGCCATCGTCTCCTACGGCTTCAGCAACGCGGACCCCTCGCTGGCGAAGTGGTTCGTCATCGGCGGTGGCCTGATCGGCCTGGTGCTCGTCCTCGTCGCGACCTTCGCGAACAAGATGGACAACCCGGCTCTGGTGCTCTCCTACGCGGTGTTCGAGGGCTTGTTCGTCGGCGCGCTGTCGTTCATGTTCACCGACATCAGCTTCGGCGGGGCCGGCGGCAGCGGGATGATCGCGCAGGCGGTGCTGGGCACCTTCGGCGTCTTCGCGGGCATGCTCGTCGTCTACAAGACCGGTGCCATCCGCGTCACGCCGCGCTTCACCCGGATGATCGTCGGCGCCATGATCGGCGTGCTGGTCCTGGTGATCGGCAACCTGGTGGCCGGCTTCTTCATCTCCGGCGGCCTCGGCCTGCGCGACGGTGGCCCGATCGCCATCATCTTCAGCCTGGTGGTCATCGCGATCGCCGCGTTCAGCTTCCTGCTCGACTTCGACGCCGCCGATCAGCTGATCCGCGCTCAGGCGCCGGAGAAGGCGGCCTGGGGCGTCGCCCTCGGCCTGACCGTCACCCTGGTCTGGCTGTACGTCGAGATCCTGCGCCTGCTGAGCTACTTCAACAACGACTAGTACCAAGCGGTTTCGACCGCCTGAGCTGACAACGGGTGGTTGCCGGAAACGGCAACCACCCGTTTGCGTCCTGAGACAGATGAGGGCGGTCATCCGCTTGCATGACCGCCCTCATCTGCGTGCTAGCTATCTCAGCTCAGGCGCTCGATGACCATCGCCATACCCTGGCCGCCGCCGACGCACATGGTCTCCAGACCGAACTGCTTGTCGTGGGTCTGCAGGTTGTTGATCAGCGTGGTGGTGATGCGGGCACCGGTCATGCCGAACGGGTGGCCCAGCGCGATGGCGCCACCGGAGACGTTCAGCTTGTCCTCATCGATCTTCAGCTCGCGGGCCGAGCCGAGCACCTGCACCGCGAACGCCTCGTTGATCTCGACCAGGTCGATATCGTCGATCGACTTGCCGGCCAAGGCGAGTGCGCGCTTGCACGCCTCGATCGGGCCGAGGCCCATGATCTCGGGGGACAGACCCGAGACGCCGGTGGATACGATGCGGGCCAGCGGGGTCAGGCCGAGTTCCTTGGCCTTGGTGTCGCTCATGATGACCAGCGCGGCGGCGCCGTCGTTGAGCGGACAGCAGTTGCCGGCGGTGATCGTGCCGTCGGGGCGGAAGACCGGCTTCAGCTTGCTGACCGCCTCGTAGGTGACGCCGGCGCGCGGGCCGTCGTCCTTGGACACGACGGAGCCGTCGGGCAGCGTGACCGGGGTGATCTCGCGCTCGAAGAAGCCGTTCTTGATGGCTTCCTCGGCCCGGTTCTGCGACCGGACGCCCCAGTGGTCCTGCTCCTCGCGGGTGATCCCGGTGAAGCCCGCGACGTTCTCCGCGGTCTGGCCCATCGCGATGTAGGCATCGGGGATGAGGCCGTCTTCGCGCGGGTCGTGCCAGACGCCCGCGCCGCCCTCGGCGGTCTTCGCGGTGCGCGCCTGCGCGTCGGCGAAGAGCGGGTTCTGGGTGTTCGGCCAGCTGTCGGCGGAGCCGTTCTTGTACCGGGACACCGTCTCGACGCCCGCGGAGATGAAGACGTCGCCCTCGCCCGCCTTGATCGCGTGGAAGGCCATCCGGGTGGACTGCAGCGACGACGCGCAGTAGCGGTGCACGGTGGTGCCGGGCACCAGGTCGTAGCCGAGCTGGACCGCGACGATCCGGGCCATGTTGAAGCCGGACTCGCCACCGGGGGAACCGCAGCCGAGGATCAGGTCATCGATCTGGTTGGGGTCCAGGGCGGGTACCTTGTCGAGCGCCGCGCGGACGATCTGGGTGGTCAAATCGTCGGGCCGCATGTCGACCAGCGATCCCTTGGCCGCCCGGCCGATGGGGGAGCGGGCGGTCGAGACGATGACAGCCTCAGGCATGAGGACTCCTTTGTCTGAAGGAACGTGCGAACCGCGGTTGTTACTCGCGGGTTCCTATCGAATCTACGTCGCGCCCCAGGGGACTGGCAGCCGGGGTCGCCTCGCCCAACGCCTCGAGCAGCACCGGAAGTAGCTGGGCCGCGGCCAGCTCGTAACCGGCGGCCGAGGGGTGGAATCCGTCGGCGGCGAAAAGGAGTTCGGGCTGGGCGCGGAATTCCGGAGCGAGCAGATAACCCATCGGCACCGGACGGCCGCCCGCGACGGCGGTGGCCACCGTCTGCGCCTTGGCCAGCCGAACGCTCCAGTTGTGCACCACCGTGCGCAGCGGCTGCGGAATCGCGGTGACCGTGCCGAGATTCGGGCAGGTGCCGACCACCACCACGCTGTCGGCCCGGCGCAGTCGCGCGACCGCGGCGGCCAGCCTGCGCGCGGAGGCGCGCACCGAGTGCTTCTTGGTGATGTCGTTGGCGCCGATGAGGATCACCGCGGCGTCCGGCGGCGGGCCGGCCACGAACATGGCGTCCACCTGACCGGACAGACCCTTGGAGGTGGCGCCGGAGATCGCCTTGGTGCTCAATCGAATTCGCTGCCCGGTAGCCATGGCCAGGCCACGGGCCAGGCGGACGCCGGGCACCTCGTCGGCGACCACGCAGCCGACGCCGGCCGCGGTGGAGTCACCGAAGATCATCAGGTGCAGGTCCGCGTGCTTGCCGGTGCGCCAGCGTTCCGGCGTCAGGCAGCCCGCCGTGTAGATCCCGTCGGCTTCCGGCGGTTTCGAGGTGTCGCGGCCGATCACGCCACGCGCCGCGCCTGCCTGCGCCATCAATAGTCGAGAGGCCGCCCACCATGCGGTGCCCGCGCTGGAACCGGCCAAGACTGTTGCGGCACCGGTCACCGCGGCCGTCCGCCAGCCGATGCGTGGTGCACGCTCCCCCGCCTCTCCGCGCCTTTTGCCGACGAGTAAGAGCCGGGTGAGTTGGATCGCGGGCCGCCGGTCGAGTACGTGGCCGATTTTGGGCGTACCCGGTGAGTTACCCATGTACTTACGAAATCAGTTGTAGCGGTTGAGGGCAACCGGAACGGAGTCAAGCGGGCACGGCGAAGGCACCGCGGGCGGGAATGTTCGCGTGATCGGTGGTGACGGTGACCTCGACCAAACCTGGGCCGGTGTCCTGGAGCAGTGAATACTGCATGCTGCCGTAGAGGCCGGACACGATCGTTTCTTCGTAGCTGCCCACTGCGCCGGTGTTGGTGTTGCGCCAGGCCACGGTGGTGCGGACCTCGCACAGCGGGGCCAGCGGATAGTCGCCCGGCCCGATGCCCGCGACGGGCAGCGCGCGCATATTGAGGATTGCCCGGCCCGGCCACGCCGGGCCGACATCGGCCCAGGTCCGGATGGTGGTGCCGCACCAGCCGCCGTAGGCGAGCGTGGGCACCTGCGGGAATTCGATGGTCACTGCGTTCGCCTGCGCGCCCGGTCCGGCCAGCGCGGCCAGTGCCGCTCCGGCCAGCACAACGCCGGCCTTGGCGATGTTCGGCTGCTTCATGGTTCGGATCCTAAATGGGCGTTTGCTGGAATCCCGGTTTGTCGCGGCGGAGGGGGTTGCGCGTGGCGTGCGCGAACTCACACCGGGACCATCTGGAACTATGGGTCGCATGCGCATCGCCGACCATGTAGTGGACCTCATCGGCAATACGCCGCTGGTCCGGTTGAACTCTGTTGTAGGCCCGAACGCCGGACTGGTGGCGGCCAAGATCGAATACCTGAATCCGGGTGGTAGCTCCAAAGATCGGATCGCGGTCAAGATGATCGACGCGGCCGAGCAGTCCGGGGCGCTGAAGCCCGGTGGCACCATCGTCGAACCCACCTCCGGCAACACCGGTGTCGGCCTGGCGCTGGTCGCCCAGCAGCGCGGCTACCACTGTGTCTTCGTCTGCCCGGACAAGGTGAGCGAGGACAAGCGCAACGTGCTGCGCGCCTACGGCGCCGACGTCGTGGTGTGCCCGACCGCCGTCGCGCCGGAGGATCCGGCCAGCTACTACAGCGTCTCCAACCGCCTGGTCGGCGAGATCGACGGAGCGTGGAAGCCGGACCAGTACTCCAACCCGGGCGGCCCGGACAGCCACTACGAGACCACCGGCCCGGAGATCTGGCGCGACACCGAAGGCAAAGTCACCCATTTCGTCGCGGGCGTCGGCACCGGCGGCACCATCACCGGCGTCGGCCGCTACCTCAAGGAGGTGTCCGGCGGCCAGGTCAAGATCATCGGCGCCGACCCGGAGGGCTCGGTGTACTCCGGCGGCACCGGACGGCCGTACCTGGTCGAAGGCGTCGGTGAAGACTTCTGGCCCTCCGCCTACGACCCGGCGATCCCGGACGAGATCATCGCGGTCTCGGACGCGGACTCCTTCGACATGACCCGCCGCCTCGCCCGCGAGGAAGGCCTGCTGGTCGGCGGCTCGTGCGGCATGGCCGTGGTCGCGGCCATCGAGGTCGCCAAGCGCGACCCGGACGCGGTCGTGGTGGTGCTGCTGCCCGACGGCGGCCGCGGCTACCTGTCGAAGATCTTCAACGACCAGTGGATGAGCTCCTACGGCTTCCTGCGCGAGCGCCTCGACGGCAGCACGGTCGAACCGCTGGTCGGCGACGTGCTGCGCGGCAAGTCCGGCGAACTGCCCGACCTGGTGCACACCCACCCGTCGGAGACCCTGCGCGACGCCATCGAGATCCTGCGCGAGTACGGGGTGTCGCAGATGCCCGTGGTCGGTGCCGAGCCGCCGGTGATGGCGGGCGAGGTCGCGGGCAGCGTGTCCGAGCGCGACCTGCTCTCCGCGGTGTTCGAAGGCCGTGCGCACCTGACGGATTCGGTCGGCAAGCACATGAGCCCGTCGTTCCCGCTGATCGGTGCGGGCGAGCCGATCTCGGCGGCGACCAAGGCGTTGTCGGATACCGACGCGCTGATGGTCGTCGAAGAGGGCAAGCCCGTCGGTGTCATCACCCGGCACGACCTGTTGGGCTTCCTGAGCATCGGCACCCTCGGCCACTGAGCTGATCCGCTGATCCGCTGATCCGCCTCTCCGCTGATCCGCCTCTCCGCGTATTCAGGCCAGATCTAGGCGCCGGAGCCGTGACGTCGCCGCGCCCGGCGGTGGTGCGGTTTGTCAGTCAGCCCGTACCCGGTGAGTTACCCATGTGCTCGCGAAATCTGCTGTCGTGGAAAGCCGGGGCCTGTTGCAGGCCCCGGCTATTCGAGGCGGGCGCGCAGGGCTAGGGCGTCGCGGGGAGCCATGACTTTGGCGTCGTTGTCGAAGTAGCAGTAGACGTCGTGGTCGGCGGACCAGGTGCGGATCTTGGCGGCCCACATGTCCAGGCCTTCATCGGTGTATCCGCTGACGTAGAGCTCGTCGTGACCGTGTAGCCGGATGTAGACGAAGTCGGCGGTGACCTCCTCCATCAGCGGGTACTTGCCTGCGGCATCGGCGATTACGAGTGCGATCTGGTGCTTGGTCAGCAGCTCGGTGAACTCCGGGGTGACGAAGCTGGGGTGCCGGATCTCCAGCGCGTGCCGCAGCGGCCGGTCGGCGTCGGTGGTTGTGAACGCCGGATCCACCCGACGGTCGTGCCGTTTCGCGATCTCGACGGCGTGCGTGGTGCTGCGCGGGAGGTGGTTGAAGAAGGTGCCGAGCAGCTCCGGATCGAACTGGAAGTTCGGCGGCAGCTGCCAGAGGATGGGGCCGAGTTTCGGGCCGAGGGCCAGCAGCCCGGAGGCGAGGAAATTCGCCAGCAGTTCGTCACCGTCGCGCAGGCGCTTCATGTGCGTGATGAATCTGCTGCCCTTCACCGCGAACACGAAGTCGTCCGGCGTCTGACTCGACCAGTTCTGATAACTCGACGGACGCTGCAGCGCGTAGAAGGAGCCGTTGATCTCAACGCTGTTCAGCTGCTCGGACAGGTAGGCGAGCTCGCGCTTCTGCGTGACGCCCTTCGGATAGAAGACGCCACGCCACGGCGGATACACCCAGCCCGAAGTGCCGATCCGGATCTCACCCATGACTCCATCGTGGCAGCCGCGGCCACCGGCTAGCCGGATTTGCCGACCGCGGCCCGCTCTTTCCGCAGCGTCGCGACCCGGCCGACAACCCACGCGACCAGCATCGCGGCCAGGAACGACAGCAGCGACGCACTCATCCACGCCTGCTTGGTGAAGTGCAGCTTCTCCTGCACATCCACCCAGAACTCGGTCCACACCCCGGCATCGCCCGGGTTGATGAGCTGATAGACCGAGAGCCCGGCCAGCCAGGCGGTGATCATTCCCCAGCGCGGCGGGGCATCGGTGGCGGTGTTCCACTCGCCCTTCGCGCGCAGGAAGAAGTCGGCGACCAGTACCCCGAGCAGCGGCACGAACACCGAACCGATCAGGCCGAGGAAGGCGAAGTAGTTCGCCATGTTCAGCTGCAGCGCGAGCAGCGTGATCAAGGCGCCCAGACCGATCGACAGGATCCGCCGGTCGATGCGCGGCGCGAGATTCTGGATCGAGAGCGCCGTGGAGTACACGTTGGCGAAGGACTGATCGGCCTCGCGCAAGACGAACACGAAGAAGAACAGCCCGCCGAGACTCACCTGGAGGAACGGCGAGTACTGGCCGTCGCCGGTCGCCCGGGCCAGCGCGAACAACCCGAGGGTGTAAGCGACGATCTGGGTGATCGCATAGGCCCCGCTGGCCGCGCCGAACGCCGTGCCGGTGCTGCGCGAGTGCCGGGTGTAGTCGGCCGCGACCGGCATCCAGGAGATGGACACCGCGAGCGCGGCGTCGGTGGCGATCCAGAAGAGGTTCCAGTCGGCGCCGAACGGGCCGCTGCCGTGCGGGCCCGGATTGGCCGACAGGTCAGGCAATCCGGTGCGGAAGAACTGGATATAAAACCAGACCAGCGCGATCACTACGCCGATCGTGACGAACCGGCGCAGCAGCCGCACCGAGCCGAGCGGCCAGATGGTCAGCGCCGTGGTCAGCACGCCCGCGGCCACGACATAGAGCCAGTGCGGGCCACCGCCGAACAGCTCGTCGGCCGCGTCGCCGATGACGATCAATTCGAAGGTGCCCCAGCCGATCAGCTGGGCGATGTTCAACACGGTGGGCAGATAACTGAGTTTCGCGCCGAACAGGCCGCGCAGCAGCACCATCGCGGGCTTGCCGGTCTTGGCGCCCGGCACGGCGGCCAGGCCGAGCATCAGCCCGCCGACAACGGTGCCGACGATCATCGCGAGGATGCCCGCGGAGATGGAGATCTGCGGTACGCCATCGGAATTCGGTGCCAGCACGGTGTACGCGCCGGAGAAGGCGATGAGGCTGACACCCAGATTTGCCCAGAATGCGCTCTGGTCCCAGAAGGACAGCACCTTCGGGGCGGGCTCATCGAGGGTGAAGGGGGCCTCGTGCCGTTCGGAGTTGTGCAGGGTCGATGCAGACATGCCCGAAACGCTCTTCCTACGCCGGCATTACCCGGACAGGTTCATGCGGTCGGCGAAGCGCTGGGGTCCGCCCTCTCAGCCCGGCCGTGCCCGAGCTCCCGCGGTGGGGGTGGTTCGGGCGAATAGTACACGCGGCAGCTCGGCGGCCACGGGGCCGCGCGCTCGGACGGCGGTGAGCTTCGAGTTCGCTCGAGTGTTTATCCGTAATCTCGTGGGTAGTACGAATAAGGAATGCGGACGCGCGAATGTCCGCTCTGAACAGGGAATTGGCATTGTGCGTTCAGGATCACACCAGCTGTTAACCCTGATAACGGAGATGTAACGGTCTGTTCACTAGGCACCGCGAGGATTACTAGGTATGACGCGCAGGCAAGTGATCGGATGGGTAGCTCTGCTGGCCTCGGTGCTTGCCGGGGCGACGTTACTCGATCGCGTGCATTTTCCGGCGCCGCAAATGATTCTAGCGATCGTCGTCGGTGGGGCGCTGGCGTTGGCCGGGAAGTTGCCGGCCCCGATGCCTCGGCAGCTCTCGTGCGGTGTGCAGTCCATGCTCGGGGTGTTGATGGGCAGCTACCTGGAGATCTCGCTGCTGTCGAGTATCGGGATGGCGCTGGTGCCCGTGCTGGCCGTCACGGTGGCGACGCTGCTGATCAGTCTGCTGGTCGCGGTGGTGTTCGCCCGTTTCGCCCACGTCGAGTTGCCGACCGCGACGCTCGGACTGCTGGCCGGTGGTTCCGCGGCCGTGGTCGCGGTGGCCGACGATATGGACGCCGATCCGCGGCAGGTGGCGTTCATGCAGTACCTGCGGGTCGCGCTGGTCGCGGTGAGCGCGCCCGCCCTCGGCGCATTGCTGAACAACAGTGGCGAGGGCCTGGTCACCGAGCATGCGACGCTCGGCGCCGCGGTCACCAATCCTGATCTGCCGTACTGGATGATCGTCGGGCGCGGCGATCAGGTCGCCGGGTTGTCCATCGCGGTGATGCTGTGCGTGCTCGGCACCAGAGTGGGCAAGCGGCTCAACCTGCCGAGCCCCGCGCTGATCGGGCCGATGCTGATGACCGCGGTGCTCACGGCGCTGGGCGTCAGCCACGGGTACGCGCCGACGAATCTGTTCAAGGATCTGCTGTTCGTGCTCATCGGTTTCGAAGTGGGCACCCGCTTCACCAAGCCGGTCGTGCGCGAGATGGCCCGGATGATCCCCGGCATGACGGTCACCATTGTCGCGCTGTCCGCCATCGTCGCCGGCCTCGCCTTCACCGTCGCCACCTTCGTCGACCTCCAGCTGTCCGACATCTACCTGGCCACCACACCGGGCGGCATCAACGCCGTGCTGGCCACCGCCGAGTCGATGGATGCCAACCTGCCGTTGATCACCTGTGTGCAGAGCATGCGATTGCTGCTCATGGTGTTGATGCTGCCGCTGCTGGCGAAGGCGATGCGGTGGTTTTCGGCGCGGCAGTTAGAGATGCCGGAACCCGAGTTAGCGGTCTGACCCGGCCTGCGCGGACACTTTCACGCGCCGTATCGCGGTTTTCGGCGCGGTGCGGCGATAACTGTCCATTCAGGCCGGGTTCCCGTGCGCCACTACGCCTTCCGTACCGCGCCGACGATGAGATCGGTCCATTCATCGGCCAACGAGGCGAGGCGATACCACGCCGCGTGGACTCGATCGTCGGACACCTTCTCGGCGGTGTGCAGCAGATGGCTGGCGTGCGCGTGTGCCGCGGCCATGCGATCGACGGTGGCACCGAGGGATCCGGTGCGCAGGTGCTCGGTGCACCCGCGGCGGGGCACCTGCGTGGCTACCCACTTGTCGATGGCGGCGACCAATTCGGCTCGACGGCAGTCGATTCCCGCGGCCGCGAGCGGATTGCCGTGGCGCTGCCGGTGCAGGGTGGCCAACTTGCGGGCCCAGTCGATCAAGGGGTGGTCGGTGTTCGGATCGCCCTGGCTACTGGCGAAGGCGGCGACCAGCTCGCGCTGATCCGGCAGGGATCGAGCGGTGCCGCGGCCGGGGAGGGCGTGATCACGCACGAACATCGCGGGCTCCCAGCGGGCGGTGGCGCGTCGCGGCGCGATCGACCGGCCATCGGCCGATGGGGTCGGCGGTCTGTGTGTTCATCGTGCTCCTCCGGGTGACGTCAGGCGGGAGGCATTGCCCTGATGCCGGATCCGGGGATAAGCGTGCGCCACCCACCTCGGCGTGTCGGTGACATCGAGATGGCACAGCGATGACAGGTCGTAACAATCTTCTCCGCATCGCGTCGGGCCGCATTGTGAGGAAGACCGACCGGTTCGCGGCGGTCGACTATGGACCGTACGGATCCGCGTGCCGCAGCGACGAGTAGTCGCGCCGAATGACTCAATGTGGCAAATTATCTGCAAACGAATGGTTCGAGTTATGTGGCAGGGGTATAACCGGCATTGAAGCAGCCTCGGCAAACGCCATGGCGTAATCGGATAGCGAAGGGATGGGCATGTACACCTCCAGTTTGGCTATCGATTTCCAGAAGGGGTTCTCGGACGCGTGGAGTTCGGTGGCCACGTTCGTCCCCAAGCTGGCCGGATTCATCGTCATCTTGCTCATCGGCTGGATCGTCGCGAAGGTCGTGTCGACGATCGTGGACAAGGTGCTCGACCGGCTCGGCTTCGATCGCCTGGTCGAGCGTGGCGGGCTCAAGCAGATGATGTCGCGCAGCCGCTACGACGCCTCCGATCTGCTGGCGAAGCTGGCCTACTACGCGATCCTGCTGATCGCGCTGCAGCTCGGCTTCGGCGTCTTCGGTCCGAATCCGGTGAGCGATCTGCTCGACGGCATCGTCTCCTGGCTGCCGAAGGCTGCGGTCGCGATCATCATCGTGGTTATCGCGGGTGCCATCGCCTCCGCGGTGCGTGACCTGGTCGGCAACATGCTCGGCGGGTTGTCCTACGGCGCGATGATCGGCCGGATCGCCGCGGTGTTCATCTGGGGTGTCGGCATCGTCGCCGCGCTGAACCAGATCGGGGTGGCCATGTCGGTCACCATGCCGATCCTGATCACCGTGCTGGCCACCATCGGCGGCATCCTGGTGGTCGGCGTCGGCGGCGGCATGGTTCGCCCGATGCAGCAGCGCTGGGAGAACTGGCTGAGCGGGCTGGAAGAGGAGATGCCCGCGGTCAAGGGGCACGCCGAGGCCTACTCGCGCGGTCGCGAGGATGCCTCGCGGGAGCAGCTCTGGATGGATCAGCAGGCGGCCCGTGGTCAGCACGCGCAGCAACAGCAGTGGGACCAGGGTGCGATGCAGGGTGGTGGCGGCTCGTACGAGCAGTCCGGTGAGTACATGGGGTACCGCGATCCGGGCGACCGGCGCTAGGCACCCTGCTCGGTTCGAATGACGAACGCGTCCGCCGTGGGCTCTCGGCCTACGGCGGACGCGTTTGTTCTATGGCCGTCAGACGGGCTGCAGGGACGGGTGCAGGCAAACGCTCGCCAGGCGCAACTGCACCCAGTCAGCGTTCGCCCAGCTGCCGAGGTCGCCCGGTGCCGTGCTGGTCATCGACGCACCGCGATCGGCCGCGGCCTCGCGCACGTGATCGAGCAGTCCGCGTGCGTAGCCGGCGAGCAGCACGCTCACCGGAACGCGCGCGGATTCCTCGACGCCGAGGGTGAGGATGTCGCGCACCGCGGCGGCGTGCTGATCCAGCGCCGCCGACAGCGCGGGCAGCTCCGCGGCCGCGGCAAGCGCCGGTACCCCGTGCGTCTTGTGCAGGCGGTTCAAAATCTTGCGCGCCGACACTTCGAGCAACGCGGGGCCCAGCAGAAACATGTTCCTATGCTAGCAACCGGCGAGTCTTTATAGAACTGTGACGCTTCACCCAGTCGCTTTTGCTGGAAAAGTGCGCTCCAGCAAATTGTCCGCACGAAAATCATTGGGGCAGAACCGGTTCGCGAAGCCACTCATAAAGGCGACTGACCGGTACGAATTCGGTGCGGCCGAACGTACGGTGGCCGGGCGTCGAGTTCAGTCCACGGACGCCGTCACCGGAAGGCGTTGGCGTCGGTGAGCGCGCGCCCGAGCACCAGCTGATGCACCTCCGCCGTGCCCTCGTAGGTGAGCACCGACTCCAGGTTGTTCGCGTGGCGCAGCACCGGATAGTCCAGCGTGATGCCGTTCGCGCCGAGAATGGTGCGACATTCGCGGGCGATCGCGATGGCCTCCCTGGTGCTGTTCAGTTTCCCGGCGCTGACTTGCTCGGGTGTCACCACGCCGCGATCCTTCAACCGGCCGAGGTGCACGGCGAGCAGCTGACCCTTGCCGAATTCCAGAGCCATGTTCGCCAGCTTCGCCTGCGTCAGCTGATACGCGGCCAGCGGCTTGTCGAACACCTCGCGGGTGCGCGCGTAATCGATGGTCGCGGCCAGACAGTCGCGGGCCGCGCCGAGCGCGCCGAAGATGATTCCGAACCGTGCCTCGCTCAGGCAGGCCAACGGCGACGCGAGCCCGCGCGACTCCGGCAGCACCGCATCGGCGGGCAACCGGACATCGTCGAAGTCCAGTTCGGCGGTCACCGAGGCGCGCAGCGACAGCTTGCGGTGCATCTCGCGCGCACTGAATCCCGGCGTCCCGGCGGGCACCAGGAAGCCGCGGATCACCTGCTTGCCCTCGTCCTCGGTCTGCGCCCACACCACCGCGATGTCAGCCACCGAGCCGTTGGTGATCCACATCTTCGAGCCGTTGAGCACCCAGTCGGTGCCGTCGCGCTTGGCCCTGGTCCGCATGCCGCCCGGGTTGGACCCGAAATCAGGTTCGGTGAGCCCGAAGCAGCCGAGCGCACGGCCCGCCGCCATCTCCGGCAGCCACTGCTGCTTCTGCTCCTCCGAGCCGTACTTGTGGATCGCGGTCATCGCCAGTGAGCCCTGCACCGACACCATGCTGCGCACGCCGGAATCGACCGCCTCCAGCTCCTGGCAGGCCAGCCCGTACATGGTGGCCGACATGCCGGCACAGCCGTACCCCTCCAAATGCATACCGAGCAGCCCGACCTCGCCCAGCTGCGGCGCGATCTCGCGGGCCGGGAAGGTGCCTTCCTCGAACCAATCCGCGATATGCGGTCGCAGGCGTTGATTCGCGAAGGTCGCGACGGCATCGCGGATCTCGCGCTCCTCGTCGGACAGCAGGGAGTCGATCGCGAACAGTTCTTCCACAGTCACCATGCGCTAAGCCTAAATGGGGAGGGCGCCGGTGAGATCAGGGTCACCGCAGGCGCTTCTCGGAAAATTTTCGGTGCAACGGGCTCAGCTGCGGAACTAGATCGGAATCGTCGGACGAATACCGGACACGCGCCAACTGTGGAGCACCAGGGGGTTGCCCAGAAATCGCCCCTGATTAGGCTGGCCATCATGAGTGAGCTGGGGTTCTCCACACGGGCCGTGCACGCAGGATTCGATCCCGACCCGCAGACCGGCGCGGTGAACGTGCCCATCTACGCGAGTTCGACGTTCGCCCAGGACGGCGTCGGCGGCCTGCGTGGCGGTTTCGAGTACGCCCGCACCGGCAACCCGACCAGGTCCGCGCTGGAAGCCAACCTCGCCGCGCTCGAATCCGGTACCTACGGCAGGGCATTCGCGTCTGGCATGGCCGCCACGGACTGTGCCATCCGCGCCACGCTGCGCCCCGGTGACCACATCGTCATCCCGGACGACGCCTACGGCGGCACCTTCCGGCTGATCGACAAGGTGTTCAGCCAGTGGGGCATTGAGCACTCGCCCGCGCACGTCTTCGACGTGGACGAGATGCGCGCGGCGATCCGGCCGAACACCAAGCTGGTGTGGGTCGAGACCCCGACCAACCCGCTGCTGAGCATCGGTGACATCCCGGCGCTTGCCGATATCGCGCACGGCGCGGGCGCGAAGCTGGTGGTGGACAACACCTTCGCCACCCCGTACCTGCAGCAGCCGCTGCTGCTCGGCGCCGACATCGTCACCCACTCGACCACCAAGTACCTCGGTGGTCACTCCGATGTGGTCGGCGGCGCGTTGATCACCAACGACCCCGAACTCGACGCGGCGTTCGCGTTCCTGCAGAACGGCGCGGGCGCGGTGCCCGGCCCGTTCGATGCCTTCCTCACCCTGCGCGGCACCAAGACCCTGGCCGTGCGGATGGACCGGCACTGCGACAACGCGGAGACCCTCGCCGAGTTCCTGTCCCGGCACCCGGCGATCTCCCAGGTGATCTACCCCGGCCTGCCGGAGCACCCGGGCCACGCGGTCGCCGCCAAGCAGATGCGCCGGTTCGGCGGCATGATCTCGGTGCGGTTGCACGGCGGCCCGGACGCGGCCCGCGACTTCTGCTCGCGCACCAAGGTATTCACGTTGGCCGAGTCGCTCGGCGGGGTGGAGTCGCTGATCGAGCACCCGGCCGCGATGACGCACGCGTCCACCGAAGGCTCCGTGCTGGAGGTGCCTGCGGATCTGGTGCGGCTGTCGGTCGGCATCGAGGACGCCGCCGACCTGCTGGCCGATATCGAGCAGGCGCTCGGCGGCTAGGAGCCCACGGACATGACGAAACGGCCGCACCTGGAATCCGGGTGCGGCCGTTCGTGTCTCAGGGGAAGAACTCGGCCGTGGCGCGCGCTGCCGAGCTGCGCGCCGCTGCGTCCGGGGAGGGGCGCAGCGCGACGGCCGAACGCGTCAGCTGTGGTACGGCTCCGCGCTGACCAGGGTGACCTTCATGGTCTTGCCGTTGGGCAGGGTGTACTCGCGCGTGTCGCCGACCTTCGCGTCGATCAGCGCACCGCCGAGCGGGGACGCCGGCGAGTAGGTCTCCAGCTTGGAGTCGTTCAGGCCCTCTTCGCGGGTGGCGATGAGGAAGGTCTCGGTGTCGGACTCGTCGCCGTCGTAGTAGACCTTGACGACCGAGCCGGGGAGTGCGACGCCGGACTTGGTGGGCGCGACGCCGACCTTGGCGTTGTTCAGCAGCTCCTGCAGCTGGCGAATACGCGCCTCCTGCTGACCCTGCTCCTCGCGCGCGGCGTGGTATCCGCCGTTCTCCTTGAGGTCGCCCTCTTCACGGCGTTCGTTGATCTCGGCAGCGATAACGGGACGATTGGCAATGAGCGCATCGAGTTCGCCCTTGAGCCTGTCGTGCGACTCCGGGGTCAGCCAAGTCACTTGCGTCTCAGTCATCTCGATCACTCCCTAGTAGTTGTTCCCGGCGGGCCGGGATTCCCTGATAACTGCCGCAGTACCCACCCGTGGGGCGGGCACGCACCAGTCGACGGCTAGAGCGATCCTGGGAAGTTCATCGAACCCCGACAGACCCGGTTCCGGACAAAGCTCGTAACCCGGAACAGATAGCGCTGGCCGCCAATGCAGCAAACACGGCTCCGAACCCCGGAACCGTGTATCAGGCCATTTTAGCATGAATCACAAACGTGCAGGTCGGAGTTAATTTCGAGGACAACCGCTGCGGCAAAAGCGGCAAATCACCCTGCTCGGAGATAGCTGGGGACCTCGGCACTGCAGCCGTAGATACTGCTCGACGCCGGTCGTGAGGACGCCTTGACCATGGTGGTCTGCTCGATCGTGCCGCTGGTAGACGGGGCGATCAGGACCTCTCGACGGCCGACCTCGACACTGTCGCGCGCCATGGCCCGAACGAAGCATACGACGGGCTGTGCGGGATCTTTGCGGGTGACCTTGATCCGGATCGTCATCGTCGAGTCGTCGACCACCACGTAGCCCAGTTGTTCGGACTCGATGTCCTTGGGGCCGTACTTCTGGTAGCCGATGTAGGCGATGCCGCAGCCGAGCAACACCACGACGAGGCTGAGCGTCACCGGCAGCCAGCGGCGGTCGACGGGAGGTTTGGTGCCGTACCGGTCGGTCGGCCTGTTGTGTGTCGCCGGGACCGTGACGTCAGCAGCGGTCGCGGATTCATCGGGCGCGTCCGCACCGGGCGAGGTTCCATCGCGCTGGCTCAAGGTCGCTCCCGGGGGGTACGTCGGAACAAAAGTCGGTCGAATGGAACTATAGGGAACGAAGACCAGACACCCGCGAGCGAGAGCGATGGTGAACGAGACGTGAGTGGCCTTCGCCTCATGGCGGTGCATGCCCACCCCGACGACGAATCCAGTAAGGGTGCCGCGACGACCGCCCGGTATGCCGACGAAGGACACGACGTCCTCATCGTGACGCTGACCGGTGGCGAACGTGGCAGCATCCTGAACCCCGCGATGGACACCCCCGGTGTTCTCGACCGGATCGACGAGATCCGCCGCGAGGAGATGGCCGCCGCGGCGCGCGCGCTCGGCGTGCGCCAGCACTGGCTCGGATTCGTCGATTCCGGTCTGCCGGAGGGTGATCCGCTGCCGCCGCTGCCGGAGGGCAGTTTCGCGACGGTGCCGCTGGAGGAGTCCACCGAGGCGCTCGTCCGGGTGGTGCGCGAGTTCAAGCCGCACGTGATGACGACCTACGACGAGCTGGGCGGCTACCCGCACCCGGACCACATCCGCTGCCACGAGGTGTCGGTCGCCGCGTTCGACGCGGCGGGCGACCCGGAGCGGTTCCCCGACGCGGGCGAGCCGTGGACGCCGCTGAAGCTGTACTACGACCACGGGTTCACCGCCCGGCGGATGGAAGTCTTCGCCGAGGAGTACGAGCGGATGGGTGAGCCGTTCCCGCTGCAGGAGTGGCTGGACCGGATGCGCAAGTACGTCCCGGAGCGCGGCGACGTGTTCTCCAGGGTCACCACCCAGATCGACTGCGCCAAGTACTTTCCGCAGCGCGACGACGCCCTGCGCGCGCACGCCACCCAGATCGACCCGAACGGCGCGTTCTTCGCCATCCCGCTGGAGCTGCAGCAGCGGCTCTGGCCGACCGAGGAGTTCGAGCTGGCCAAGACCAGGGTCAAGACGGCGCTGCCGGAGACCGATC
This sequence comes from Nocardia ninae NBRC 108245, assembly GCF_007990755.1. GTDB lineage: Bacteria > Actinomycetota > Actinomycetes > Mycobacteriales > Mycobacteriaceae > Nocardia > Nocardia ninae. The sequence goes on from NZ_BJXA01000027.1 coordinate 52,922, forward strand.
TGTTCGCCGGCATCGAAGACGAGCAGCGGTGATGCTGGTTCTGCTCGCCCAGAGCCCCGGCACCCCGACCGGGCCGGAGTTCGGCAAGGCCTCCCCGCTGGGGTTCTTCATCATTCTGATCCTGCTCGCGGGCACGGTGCTGCTGGTTCGGTCGATGAACAAGCACCTGAAGAAGCTGCCCGCGACCTTCGAGCCGGACCACCCGGAGCCGGACCAGGAGGCCGACGAGGGGACCGAGCGCGGCATCACCACCCGGCCCGACGAGGCCGAGCCGGACGGGCGGACCGACAAGACCTGATTCGCGCGAGCGCGACGCGCGGGTCTTACTACTCGTCGCTGTCCGGCGCCAGCGCGGCGTAGGCGGCAGCGGCGGCGTTCTGCTCCGCTTCCTTCTTCGAGCGCCCCACCCCTTTGCCGTAGGCCACGCCGCCGACCACCGCCGTCGCGGTGAATTCCTTGTCGTGGTCGGGGCCGGTGGAGGTGATCTCGTAGCTGGGGACGCCGAGGCTGTGCTCGGCGGTGTGTTCCTGCAGGCTGGTTTTCCAGTCGAGACCCGCGCCCATCTTGGCGGCGCGCTGGAGCAGATCGTCGAACAGCCGCAGCACCACGGTGCGCGCGACGCCGATGCCGTGCTGCAGGTGCACCGCGCCGAGCAGCGATTCCATGCCGTCGGCCAGGATGCTGGTCTTGTCGCGACCGCCGGTGAGTTCCTCACCGCGGCCGAGGAGCAGGTGCGGGCCGAGGCCGCCGGGGCCGAGGCTGCGGGCGACCTCGGCACACGCGTGCATGTTGACCACCCGGGACCGGATCTTGGCCAGGTCGCCTTCGGTGCGTTGCGGATGCCGCAGATAGAGGTATTCGGTGACGCTGAGCCCCAGGACCGAATCGCCGAGGAACTCCAGTCGTTCGTTGGTCGGCATGCCGCCGTTCTCGTAGGCGTACGAACGGTGCGTCAACGCCAATGTCAGGAGTTCGTCGTCGAGTGGAACACCGAGCGCGGCAATCAGATCCGTGTGGTCGTCGGAGTTCGCGCTGCGGTACGCACCGGATTCGTCGGTCATAAGCCGCACCGCGCGGTGCCGCGCGAAATCCGGGGCCGCCCATGGGCGATACGCGGGTCGCCTGCTGACCTGCGGGAGACAACGACACCGGCGCCGCGGTGGGCCCTCAACGATCGCACGCTCGACCTTCCTGGTAGCACACCTGCATTGCGCTGCACGAACGTGAGTTTACCCACGTGCGGGCAGCGCGAATGCCTGGTCCGAACCCAGCATGCTGCGGACGAAACGCCGATCCTGTGACCGCAATCACAGCCGTGGTGGAACCGTAGGATGGAGCGATCTGTCCGGTCGCGTGGCGCAGCGGGAGCTGTGCTCGAAACATCAAGTGGGGGAATATAAATGCCGACCACACCGGCTCGACCGCCGATCTCGTCGAAGCATTGATCGGTGCGATGGGTATGGCACCGATGACCACGGCGCGGGCGTGCGCCGCCGGCCAGCCGGCCGGATCGCCGGTTGGGCTGTGTGTAGTCGGCGGCGCCGACGGCTACCAGGTTTCGGCGATCGGGCAGGGGTTCGTCGGATTTCTCAGCTTCGCGGGGCCGGGCATCGACCGCGATCTCGCGTCGTCGCCGACCGAGGCGGATCCGAGCTGGATCGTCAACGGCATCGGGCGCGGCAGGGTGTGCGTCGTCGCGTATCAGAAAGACGGCGGCGGATATCGTCAGATCGCCGTGGAGTGTCAGAACGTCGACTGACGGCCTCGGATCAGTTGGGGCCCAGCAGGTCCCACCGGTTGCCCGAGATATCGCGGAATACCGCCACCTTGCCGTACGGCTCTTGCCGTGGCGCGGTGACGAATTCGACGCCGTGTGCGGTCATGCGGCTATAGGCCGCGTCGAAATCGTCTACCTGGAGAAAGAATCCGACTCGGCCCGCCGTCTGGTTGCCGACCACCTCGGCCTGCGCGGTGCCGTCCGCGCGGGCGAGCAGCAGCCCCGTGTGGGCGCCGGGCGGGCGGACGACGACCCAGCGCTTCGGTCGCCCGTCGTTGGTCCGGGACGGGGTGTCCTCGATCAGGTCGAAGCCGAGTGCCTCGGTGAAGAAGGTGATCGCCGGGTCGTAGTCCGCGACGACGAGGGTGCAGAGGTCGATGCGCATGGTCACGACATGGTAGGCCGCGCATGTCCGAAGACGGCTGGTCGCGCGGCGCGAACCGGCAATGCGTGACAAGTTGTTTCAACCGGGAGTAACAGGTTTGAACCGCGCCTGAACTGGTTACCGAAATCTGTACGACCGGGGCGGAAATCGGAAGTGATTGTCATCTGGACGCCCACTACATAGCGCGCTCTACGGTCGCAAGGGTGTCTGCGCAACAGTTTTCAAACGTTGAGGGACGAGCGTTGCATGCGCTCTCGCCGCATTGCAGACTGTATCCGAGATGTATTCGGATCGCGCATCCGCTTAATCCCCTGGCCACCGAGAAGCACACTGCTGGCAACCTATTTCGCCGCGAGCAGCTTTCGCAACGGCCTCCGTATGTCGCCCGCCTGTGTTACCAATTCAGCCAGACCGCTCGACCGAAGGAAGCTCATGGACAACGTGATCGGACAGATCGACCGTGCTCTCGACGCGACGAGCGTGATCGTCGCCGCCTTGGACGACAGCACCTTGGCCGCGCCGACGCCCTGCCGGGAGTGGGATGTGCGCACCGTGCTGAACCACACGGTGGGCGGCATGCACGTCTTCGCGGCCGCGTTGAGCGGCACGGATTCCGGGGCCGATCACGAATCCGATTGGCTCGGCGGCGATCCGCAGGGCGCCTACGCGGCGGCGGCGGAGGTGGACCGCGCGGCCTGGCATCGGCCCGACGCGCTGGACAACACGGTGCACAGTTCGCTGGGTGCGCTGCCCGCGTCGGCGGCGGCCCTGGTGCACCTCACCGAGCTGGTGGTGCACGGCGTCGATCTCGCGGTGGCAATCGGCAGGCCCGATCTGGCGGACGACGAGTTGTGCGGCGAACTTCTCGCCACCATGCGGAGCCGGGGTGGGATCGACCAGTTCCGCGGTCCCGGCGTCTTCGATGCCGAGATCCCCGTCGCGGACGGGGAGCCCGGGCATCGTCGACTGCTCGGCTATGTCGGCCGGGAAGTGCTGGCCCGGACGCCCTAGCGCGCTAGCGGATCCGCACCACGGTCGAGGCCGCCAGCAGCAACAGCTCGCGGGCTGCGACCTGCTGGTAGTCGAGCCTGCCTGCGTGGTTGCGGTGGAGTGCGTGTTGCTCGGCATGCACCGAGGACGTCGCCGCACCGATATTCCGCGCTGCGTCGTCGTTCGGACGTGCGAAGGTGAAAATGCGCATGGCAATTCCGTCCTTTCCTTCATGGCGGGTATTCGGTCCGATTTCCTGCGCGCTCACCGCATTTCGGCACACGTCGGAAACGTAGCCGGATAGGGTGCGTGCGCGTTCCTACGCGCCGGTGGTTCGCGAAACGGACACCATCGGCTCCACGCGAATTCGAGCCGACGGCAGGTAGCGCTACCGGTCGAGCTACCGAATCCGTCGATTCGGTCGAATCGACCGTTGTCCGCGCACCGGGCGCGTTACGAACTGTATCGGGTCGAATTCGACCGGCGCATCCTATTTTTCGGCGACCTGGCGAGGTAGCGCCGCACCGGTTGCGTTCGGTCGCGCCCGATATGGCAGTTTGGGCTGTCGTGCAGGAGATCTTTCGCGACGTCGGCGTGCAGGGCTGGGTGCACGCCCGGTGTTTCGACTGCGGCGCGGAGGTGGGCTCGGGCGCCGACGAGCCGGTGGTGCTCGCGTCGGTGGTGAAGGTGCCGCTGGTGCTGGAGTTCGCCAGGCAGGTGGCGGCGGGACAGCTGGATCCGACCGATCGGGTGCGTGCGGGGGCATTGGACCGGCTCGGCGGGGTCGGCACGGCGGGTTGCCACGACGACGTCGACCTCAGCCTGCGTGATGCCGCCTTCTTCGCCATCACGCTGAGCGACAACACCGCCGCCGACCTGCTGTTCGAGCGGGTCGGTATCGACAATGTGCGCTCGCTGGTCCGCGAACTCGGGCTCGCCGGGACCCGGATCGTCGGTGCGCCGAGGCATATCGTGCAGAGCATGGTCGACGACATCGGCGCGCGGGACGCGGCCGAGTTCGCCGAGCGATTTCCGGCGCTCGCGGCGTCGGAGATCCTGAGCAGTCGTGCGCTGGATCCGCAGCGGACCACCGCGAGCACGCCGCGCGAGATGACCCGGCTGCTCACCCTGATCGGCGAGGATCGCGCGGGATCGGCCGAGGCCTGCCGCTGGGTGCGCGATCTCATGCGCCAGCAGCTGAATTGGCATCGCCTCGCGGCTGCGTTCCCGCCCGAGGTGGGGGTGTGGGCCAAGACCGGCACGCTACCCGGGGTACGCAACGAGATCGGTGTGCTCGAATATCCCGACGGAAGTCGTTATGCCGTCGCGGTTTTCACCAGGGCAGGCACGCTCGCCCAGCGGCTGCCCGAGGTGGATCGCGCGATCGGCGCCGCAGCCGCGCACGCGGTCGACCGCATTGTTCACGGCCTGCCGTACACCACGTTCCACGGCCGCTGCGCCACGTCCTGAACGGCGGCGGGCCGAGAGGCGCCGTCGCCCTGGACAACTCGCACGATCAGCTCCGCGAGCTCGGTTACCAAGGGGTGCGGCGCGTGCGCGGGCCAGGCGAGCGAGAGCCGCCACTGCATCGTGCCCGCCGGTAGCGGCCGCCAGACGACCCTCGGCTCCTTCTGTGCCACCAGGCCTTGGTCGAAGGCGACGCCGCGGCCGGAAAGCACCATGCCGAGCACGAATTCGGGGTTACGGGCGTGCTGCACCCGGGTGGGCCGGAAGCCGTGCTCCCAGCAGGTGCGCAGTGTCGCGTCGTAGAGACCGGGTGCGGCCGCGCGCGGGAAGATCACCAGTCCGAGTCCGGCCAGATCGGCGAGGGTGAGCGAAGCACGCACAGCCAGCGGCGAATCGCGCGGCAGCACGACCCCGACGGGTGTGTCGACAGCGGGACCCAGTTCCAGGCCGACCACATCCACCGGGTGTTGCAGCAGACCCGCGTCGAGCTGGCGGTCGGCGAGCAGGCGGACCTGTTCGGCCGTGGTCAGCTCCTGCAGATCCACGCGCACCTCGCGACTTTCGAACGCGGTGAGGATCGCGGCGAGTACCCGTCCCGCCAGTTCCGGCGGCACGCCGACCCGTAGCGCGTCCATCTCGCCGCGATGCGCCTTGCCGACCAGCGAGGTCGTGCGCTCCCAGCGGGCGAGTAGGTCGCGGGACTCGGCGAGCAGGATCTGGCCCGCCTCGGTGAGCTCGACCCGGCGGCTGTCCCGGTCGAACAGCCGCGCGCCCAGATCGTTCTCCAGTTTGCGGATGCGTTGGCTCAGCGGCGGCTGAGCGATGCCGAGGCGTTCGGCGGCCCGGCCGAAATGTAATTCTTCGGCGACGGCAACGAAGTACCGCAGCTGACGCAGCATGTCCACGCTGCGACGATATCGTTTTCGATATCGCCGAGCAGACCCGTCGGTCTTGGACAGCGGCGACGGTCCTGTGTTCTTGTGCCCGCATGACAGGTTTCGGACGGCGAGAATTCTTCGGTATGACGGCGGGCGCCTCGGTGCTCGCGGGTGTAGTCGCCTGTGGCGGAACGGAATCCGCGAGCCCGGCGGCGGTCTCCGGCGCTCCGGCGCCGAGTGGAATGACCCTGCGCTGGTGGGGCAACAACGGCTGGGAAATTCGGTTGCCCGGTGGCAAGACGGTTTTGATCGACCCCTGGCTGACCAGGTTTCATACCGGAACCTATACCGCCGCGGGTGCCGATCCGAATACTCCGATCACCGTCGATACGGCGCTGATCGACCGCTACGTGGACAGCGGTGAACTACGGGCCGACCACATTCTGGTGACGCACGGTCACTACGACCATCTCACCGATGTGCCGTACCTGGCGAAGAAGACCGGTGCGACGGTGCTCGGCACCGAGACCCATCTGAATCTGATGGCCGCGCTCGGCGCACCCGAGGATCAGCTCGCCATCGCCACCGGCGGTGAGCACCTGCGCTTCGACGGGTACACCATTCGCGTGCTGCGCTCGCTGCACTCGGCCTCCGGTGCCAGGGCCGCGGTGGCGTTCGCCGGTACCCGGACGGGCCTCGGTGCGAAAAAGCTGCCGGAGCCCAAGGTGATTCGGGATCTGGTCGAGGGTGGCACGCTGGCTTACGAGGTGAGCGGTGGCGAGGTGAGCGTGCTGAACCTGGGTGGCTCCAACTACATCGAATCCGAGCTGGCGGGTCTGCGCCCGGACGTGCTGTTGTTGCCTGCGGGTGGCGGCAAGATCGTCGACTACGTCGCGCGGCTACTCCAGGTGACCGGCGGACCGCGCTACGTGTTGCCCACGCACTGGGATGATTTCGACTATCCGCTCGCCGAACCGGCGCGCGACTGGGGTGGGCTCGAGGCGCTGCGCAAAGCGGTCGCTGCGGCCGGCCCGGCAAGCAAGTTCGTCACAGTTGATCACCTGGAGACCTTCACGCCTGAGGTGCACGGCTGGTGAAGTGAGCAGTTTCTGGTCTGGCACATGGGCTCTGCCGGGGCGGAAGGTGGGTGCCGTACCGGCTCGGGTGGGCCGGACAACCCACCACGAGGAGATCACATGCCGAATCCGCTGCACGTTCTTGTCGTCGGGGCCGGTGTCGCCGGGATGGCCGCCGCAGGCGCGCTGGATCGGCGCGGGCTGTCGGTGGACATCATCGAGCGGCGGACGCACAGCCCGGTCGGGGCGGGGCTCTTCTTGCCGGGCAATGCAGTTCGGGCGCTGGCCGAGCTCGGACTCGGGGATGCGCTGCGGGACGGTGTGCCGATCCGCACACAGCGCCTGCGGGACCACCGGGGTCGCACGCTCGCCGACATCGACATGGCCGCCCTGTGGCGAGGCGTCGGGCAGCCCGTGGGTATCACCTATGACCGGTTGCGGTCGGCGCTGGCGGACAAGCTGCGGCTGCCCATCCGGACCGGTGTCACCGTGCGCACGATCACCGAATCCGATGACGGCGTGGAGGTGGCGTTCAGTGATGGGACAAGTGGCCGCTATGACGTCGTGGTCGGTGCCGACGGGGTGCACTCCGAGCTGCGGCGCACGGTGCGTCCGCATGCCGAAGCCCGCTACGCGGGGCAGGTCTGTTGGCGGTACGTCACCAGCAATGCCTCGGGTATCGATGACTGGACCGTTTGGCTCGGGCGGGGCGCGACCTTCCTCGCCGTTCCGGTCGGCAAGGATCGGCTGTACTGCTACGCCGATCTGTCCATGTCCGAACCGGCTGCCGTCGCACCGGCGGGAACGGCACTGGCCGAACACTTTTCCCATTTCGACAGGGAAGTTCGAGATTTGCTCACGATCCCGGACGCCCACTTCTCCGCCATCGAGGAGGTCATCGACTCGACCTGGCGGACCCGGCGAATCATCCTCATCGGTGACGCCGCGCACGCGAGCTCGCCCAATATGGCTCAGGGCGTGGCGATGTCGGTGGAGGACGCGCTGGTCCTGGCCGAATCCCTCGGTGGCCCCGGCGAAGTCGAGCACATGCTGGCGCGCTATCGGCTGCGGCGTCTCCCGCGTACCCGGTGGGTACAGGCGCGGGCGCGGCGGCGCGACAGCACCAGGAGCATGGCCCCGGTGGTCCGTGACGCGGTGCTCCGGCTGGCAGCACCTCGAATCTACGAGCGCGACTACTGCCTGCTCCGCGATCTGCCCTGAGCCTCTGAACCCTTGCTGCACAGGACTTTCGCGCCCGGCGGTGCGCGGTTCTGGCGCGCTTGCGGTGGCGACCGAACAGTGTGACTGCATTTCCTTAGATGGGTTAACAAACTGGTCGTTCTACCGATATCAGAAGCACGCGCTGCGGATGCAGTGGCGAGAACAGCCAATCGGTGGGGAAATCCCTTGGCAGTGAGGAACTTCGAGATGTTCACAAGGAATACCGCCCGCAGTGTCGCGGCACTGGCCTGTGGGGCGGCCATGCTGCTCGCCGGCTGTGATGCCAACTCCGCGGATACTGCGCCGAAGCCCGGCGCGACCGCCTCGGCGACAAGCGCCCCCGCGGTGCCCGCGCCGGTTCCGGGGGACGCCGGCGCACCTGCTCCTGCACCTGCGCCCGGCCAGGCACCCGCACCTGCACAAGCGCCTGCACCCGCACCTGCGGCGACCGCTGCACCCGAGAGCCCACCCAAGGTCGAACAGCCTGTGGCAGGCGCACTCTGGGACCCCTGCTCACTCCCGGAATCCAAGATCTCCGCCGCCGCACTGGACACTTCCACTAAGAAGCGGCTGACCCACCCCAATCACCCAACGTGGCAAATGTGCCAGTGGCAAGCCATCGACCGATCCTTCGAATTGGTGATCGGCACCTCCGACCGCACCATCGACGACCTACTCGAACCCGGAACATTCCAAGACCTCCGCCAAACCGAATACTACGGCCGCCAGGTAGTCCTCTACCGCTCAGTCCAAGACACCCACAAACGAACCTGCAACGTCGGCACCCCCGCCCCCTTCGGCAGCACCGAACTCGCAGTACGCACCACCAAGATCCAAACCGACGCCTTCGACTCCTGCGCCGACGTACAGCGCATGGGCGCCGCCCTACTCACCTCACTGCCCTGACCCCGGCACCGAACACGCGCGCCCGCTACTGAGCGCGGACAGGGGGCCCAGCGGAGGTAAACCGTTGGGCCATCGTCTGATCCGGGTTGCCGCCAGTAGCCGTTCGCTGTTGCTGCTCGGCAGTGGTGCCCCGGCGGGGGATGGGTGGATCGAATTCCCTACGGTCCTCGTGATGCCGGCATTCCTGGCAGTCTCTACCGATCTGCTGCTCCGAGGAGTCGTGTCATGAAGATTCCAACCCCGTTGTCGCCGGCGAGCGCTATTCCTGTCACGGATTTCGCCGACCCGTGTACCCGTGCTCTGCTGGCGAACAACGGCACCACCACACTCCTGCTGGAGGCCGCCCTGCGCACCTCGGTCACCGTCGTGGTCCACGACCAATACCTGCAGAGCGCAGGCGAATTGCCGCCGGAGGTCGGTCGGGCCCTGCAGCTGCAGGGGCAGCACAGAGTACTGGTGCGGCACTCGATCCTGATGACGCCTGACCAGCGCCCGGTCTCCTGCAACCGGGCAATCATCGCTGCGGCACTCGATAGTCCGCTTTCCGCTCTCGGCGACGACCGGCACACGCCACTCGGCCGGACCCTGCTGTCGGCCGGTGTCGAACAGTATCGACAAGTTCTGACCACCGGTCACCATCCGTGGCCCCTCGCCGCCGAGTTCCGGGCCGCCGCGGGCAAGACCTACCTCGTCGGTATCGACGGCCGACCTCGGCTGCACCTGACCGAGACCTACAATCCGGACCTGTTCTCGGCCGATCTGGACCCGGTCACCTGACGGGACGATCGGCCGCAGTGCCGCGCATCCCCGGCGGATCTACCACCTACCGACCTGTGCATCGTGATTGTGAGACGGTGGAGTCATGAATCGGCTCGGGAACGCGACCTCTCCGTACCTGCGGCAGCATGCGGACAATCCGGTGCATTGGCAAGAGTGGGATGCGGCGGCGCTGGGGGAGGCGCGGGAGCGCGATGTGCCGATTTTGTTGTCGGTGGGGTATGCGTCGTCTCACTGGTGCCAGATGATGTCTCGAGGCTAAAACTCGTCCGCACAACATCTTTCAGTAGACCGAGTCGCCTTCTTGCCTTGTCTGGTTGCGGAGGGCGGGCACATTGGGCGTATGTGCCGCTTGCTGCCGCGTTTGCGCTGCGCGCCGCTCTTGAAGGAGTTGTTCAATGAGATTAGCTGCTTTCCCGACATCTTCGTGTTCCCAGACTCGTACGACTGCCCAGCCTGCCTCGATCAATCGACCGGTGGTTTCGTGGTCGCGTGCCTGATTGCCGACGATTTTTTCCCGCCAGAACTGCTCGTTTCTCGTAGCGGACCGGTAGTGGTCTGGGCATCCATGCCAGAAGCACCCGTCGACGAACACCGCGACTCGGTCACTGTGGAACACAAGATCTGCCCGCCGTCGGAATTCTGGTATCGGTCGAGAGTCAACCCTGTAGCGCAGGCCGCGCTGGTGTAGCAGGCGCCGAAGAGCCAGTTCAGGGGTTGTGTTCTTACTTCGGTTTCCCTGCATAGAGGCTCGGACTGCCTTAGATGAGGCGGTCGAATCCGGCGGAAGCGGTGCCTCGGTCAGAAGACCTCGTTCCCTCGCACGACGCCAGGCGGCCGCGAGGTTTTTGCCGCGAGTCTCATGCTCGACTTCACAGATGTATCGCTCGATAGTCCTCCCGCCCTGAGACCATCTGAGATATGCGCGGACGCGACGTGTCCTTCGGTAGAGTCGGAGACTAACTGAAGCGCGCGCTAAACGTCCGTTGCCGAGAACTATCGTGCGACGTTGCCGCCCGCCAGCCGCCCGATCCTGCTCAATCGCCGGGACCGCCGCATCGATGCGCCTTTTGTAAGCTTGTTCCGGCGGTAGCCGGTCCTTCCAACGTCCCGTATCGCGCGGGCTGGTCCGCATGTGCTTAATGTCCCACAGATGCGAGTGCGTCCGCCACGGCTCGAGCGAAAAACTCCCCCAGGGCGACTGGCACGGCATTGCCGAGTTGTCGCATCTGTTCACCCCGAGGTCCAGATCCACGCCAGTCGTCAGGAAACGTCATCACTCGCGCTGTCTCACGAACTGTCATGTACCGATGCTTGTAGCTCTGGCCGTCCTTCTCTCGTTCGTCCAGAAGCATTACCGACTCACCTCCAGGCACGCCGTGCACGCCTGCTTTCACGGTCTTAGCGGGACGATCCAATTCATTCGGGGTGTGCCCTTTATAGATTCGCGCACCTGGCCATCCGATATGATCAGATATCCCCTTCGACTCTCCAAAATTGAACTTCTCATGGAGTCGGCTCAAGTCGACTGGTGGCAGGGCGGGAAGGGGTATCTTTGAATCTGTGCCAAAACCTTGAATCGCATCTCGCAACGTGCGGAACGGCTTGAGGTCATCATCCTTGATGATTTTTGGTATACGGTCCTGTACTTTTCGGCGCACATGTAGGGGAACCTCGTGGCGCTGCCAGTAGGGTCCGTCATCTTTACGCATCGAACGGAACAACGCCGCCTCTGAGTACTGAGGGGTGCCTACATATTTCTCAAAAGCGTGAACGTCGACGCGGAGATCCGCTCGGAAGGCCACCAGAACGACGCGGTTACGGACTTGAGGGACGCCGTATTCGGCAGCATTTACCGCAACCTTCACGACCTTGTAGTGTTCCGAGTCTTCGTCGTCGGCAATATTGGGCTGTCGAAGGATTTTGGTCAGCCTACTATTGTGGTCCTGCCACCGGTCCTCGGGATCCCTCTGCTCAAAGGGAAGCCTGAGCTCATTCTGTATGTACTCGAAATATTCGGCGAACGACGGCCGAAGTAGTCCCCGGACGTTCTCGCAGATCACCGCCTTCGGTCTAATTTGACGGACTGCCTCGAACATCGCGGGAAACATATTTCGTTTGTCCTCGTCACCCTTGGCGACCCCCCCGGCGCTGAACGGCTGGCAGGGCGGGCCACCGGCAAGCACCGCGACTTTGCCGCACAGGGCGGACATGTCGAGATCCTGGACATCTCCGGGATATAGTGGCGCCGGCTGGCCTGGTTCCGGGGGGACAGGGCGGACGCGTTCGACCGAGCCCATGGGGCGGGCATCGTGAATGCGCTCGATGCCATCCATACCCAAGGTCTTCGGATCGCTGCGTTCCAGAGTCTCGCACGCCCGACTGTTGAACTCGTTGAACAGCAGTGGGCGGAAACCGGCTCGATGGACCCCCATCGCCAGCCCGCCCCCACCAGCAAAAAGCTCCACACTCGTACGTAGGGGGGTGGCTTCACTTTGCTGCTCAGGCATGCGGGAACCATACCGCGGGGCATGCTCGAACGCACGTGCGACACGGCGAGTCGATCGCGTTCTGCGGATCTGTGGTCCGGATAGGCGGCGCCGCCCGTTTCCCGATGCGTTAGCGTCTCGGATGAGTCCTCCATCCTTGAGCCGCCGGGTACGCTCATCGGTCGAGAAGGCAATCACGTATGGGAGGGCGCAAGTCGGGTGTCGGAGAGTGGTGAATTCAGGCTCAGCATCATGAGGGCGCTGGGGGACCAGCTGGCGGACGGGCTACGAAGATTGACGCCAGCACCCCTCGATATGACTAGAATCGGGAAATTAGAGGCCCGTCCGGGTGTCTACCAGCTTTACGAAGGTGGCTGTCTCGTATACGTAGGTAAAGCTGATAAATCTCTACCCCAGCGGCTGACTAAACACTATGTAAAGCTGACGGCACGGCTGGCCCTGGGGCCTATGACCTTTACATGTCTCTATGTCGATGAGGATTTGCACGCGGTCGCGCCTGAGCGTCTGTTGATTCAACGCCAGAAGGATCAAGGGCTTGCTCAATGGAACTTTAATGGATTCGGAAGTAATGATCCAGGGAGGAATAGAGATGAAACGCTCTTCGAGTCGAACCATTTCGACTCCCTTCATCCTGCGGATTTGGCTCACGTATGCAAGGGCCTCAGGGCTAACGTATACAGAGCTGATCTGCTGCTAAAGCAGATCAAAGCCGTTCTGCCCTATCTGTTCCGCTATGAGTCAGCGAGTTTCCACAGACAGGTTGAGGTCCGAGTTGACCACGACGATCCGACGGCAGATGAGCTCTTCGCCGCCGTGGGTATCGCCATCAACAAAGCGGATCCCAAGTGGCGGATCACGGCACTGCCGGGGTATGTGATCATGTACCCGAAGCCAGGACCGTATCCCAGCGCGCGTAGGCAGTATCCAGCTCCCGTGAAGCCGAATACCGCTGGGCGGGTAGACATTTCGTGGGCATGATACGAGCGGAAGGTGGCGTCGGGCGTCGATCGCTAGTAGATTCTGCCAAAATGGTGCGTCATTGGTGATCGACCAGTATCCGCCGGAGGGCGGGATCAAACGTATCCGGAGAGGGCAGGGCAGCTGACCGTGTTAGCGGCTGTTTCACATGGACGAGCACGTGCCGCGAGCGGCGGGAGCTCGTATATTTACTTTAGCAACTCGTATACTCTTAGACAACAAGGAGCCTAGTGACTACGGCGGTGCTCGCGCCTTGCTTGCAGGACAGTGTGAATCGATACGCGCGTGCGCTAATCGTACCGTCGCGGCTACTCGCCCTACATCCCAGGAAGGCTGGTGGGGCGGGTAATGCCGCTGCCCTGGCACCGGCGATCGTGCTCGGCGTGATCTCGGCATTCGAAGGGTTTGTGGAGGACTTTTCCGCGACAGCTTTCCACCTGCAAGGGCGAAGCTTCGGGCAAATAGTCAAGAAGGTGAACTTTAGTAACCCCGACGTTGAGCAATTTGAAGCTCTAGTCAAGAAAGAGTTTCCAATCCTAGCACCAATGATCGGAGACGACTTCTCGGTTGACGTCTGGGATCCACCCGAAGTCGGCACCCGGCTGTGGGAGCCCGCGCGGGTCGGCTGGCCTCAAGCCCGACACACTGCTGGAGGCTGGATGCAGGTGCGGCACTGCTTGGCTCACGGGCTCGCCAGTGGCTGGCAGAGTGAGGTGTGGCCCGGCCCGGTGAAAGCGAACGCGACACCCGCTTCAGCGGTCCTGAAGCCTATGAAAGATGGCAAACACTCACTCGTCCTTCATGGGGCGATTACTTGCGCGCGGGTCTACAGGGCGGCCGCTGAGCATCTCGGAAGACTCATAGCGGCCCAGGTGGGTGAGACGACTTCGTGGTCTAAACTGCCAGATTTTCCGATGTATAAGACCTCATTGGAAGAGTATTTGGCCGCCAACCCGCCAAGGGGGAATGAAGACAATCCAGGAGTCCTCACCTCCGAGTAAATTTCCGCGTCGATACACTCATCTGAGTTTGTACCAGTGCATTAAAGCTCGTCGGTAAAATTGAGAAACCCCTGTTCCGAAAGGCGCATCAGACTGGAGAGTGTTCCCCACCGCAGGAGGTACCGGCTGCATTCTATGCAGCGTTCGAATGCGCCGTGCCACATGGCATCCGGATGTGAACGACAGTGACGGTGGAGTTCCTTCGGCTGCTGACGATCCCGACGCCCGAGCGAGACGCTCGCCTGTAACGGGTGCAAAATGGCAGTATGGAGAGTCTTGCCGCGCCGACGCCGGGGCGCTGTGGCACGGTGGAGTCATGAATCGGCTCGGGAACGCGACCTCTCCGTACCTGCGGCAGCATGCGGACAATCCGGTGCATTGGCAAGAGTGGGATGCGGCGGCGCTGGGGGAGGCGCGGGAGCGCGATGTGCCGATTTTGTTGTCGGTGGGGTACGCGAGCTGTCACTGGTGTCATGTGATGGCGCACGAGTCGTTCGAGGATGTCGCTACTGCGGAGTTGATGAATGCGAACTTCGTGTGTGTGAAGGTGGATCGGGAGGAACGGCCTGATCTGGACGCGGTGTACATGAATGCGACCGTGGCGATGACGGGGCAGGGGGGCTGGCCGATGACGTGCTTCCTCACGCCGAAGGGGGAGCCGTTCTACTGCGGTACGTATTACCCGAAGTTGCCGCGGGGTGGGATGCCGTCGTTCACGCAGTTGCTCACCGCGATCACCGAGACTTGGCAGCAGCGGCGCGATGAGGTGCACAAGGCGTCGGCGCAGGTGACCGAGGCGCTGCGGGCGCAGGCCGGGGGGTTGCCGGACTCGGATCTCACGCTCAGTGCGGAGCTGCTCGATCATGCGGTGGCGGCGGTGCTGCGGGATGAGGATCCCGAGCATGCGGGATTCGGTGGGGCGCCGAAGTTTCCGCCGTCGGCGTTGCTGGAGGGTTTGCTGCGCAGTTGGGAACGGACCCGTGATCCGGCTGTTCTCGCGGCGGTGACTCGGACGGCCGATGCTATGGCGCGGGGTGGGATCTACGACCAGTTGCGCGGGGGTTTCGCGCGTTACTCTGTCGATCCGGCCTGGGTGATACCGCATTTCGAGAAGATGTTGTACGACAATGCCCAATTGCTGCGTGCCTATGGGCATTTGGCTCGGCGCGCGCCGGTTGACGAGCCGGGGTCGTTGGCGCGCCGGGTCACTCGGGAAACCGTGCAGTTCCTGCTCGATGACCTGGGGACCGAGCACGGCGGCTTTGCCTCTGCCCTCGACGCGGACACCCACCTCGAACCCGGCCAGCCCGGTGTGGAGGGGGCGACCTACGTCTGGACACCAGCCGAGCTGGTCGGCGAACTCGGGCCGATCGACGGTGCCTGGGCCGCAGAGTTTTTCGGCGTGAGCACCGCGGGAAACTTCGAGCAGGGCACCTCGGTGCTCACCCGATACACCGATCCCGCGCCTGCCGATACCGATCGGCTCGAGCAAGTCCGCGCCGCGCTGTGCAAGGCGCGTGACAGCCGTCCGCAACCGGACCGCGACGACAAGGTGGTCACCGCCTGGAACGGAATGGCCATAACGGCATTGGCGGAAGCGGGAGCCGCACTCGGCGCGGCTGACTGGGTGTCCGCCGCAGTCCGCTGCGCCCGATTCCTGTTGTCCGAGCACGTGGTCGACGGCCGGGTGCGCCGCGCCTCGCTCAACGGTGTCGCGGGTGCGTCGCCCGGCGTGCTGGAGGACTACGCATGGCTCGTCACCGGTCTGCTGGCCCTGCATCAGGCCACCGGCGAACTCGATTGGCTCGATGAGGCACAACGGTTGCTGGACACGGCAATCCAGCACTTCGCCGACCCGAACATCCCGGGCAGCTGGTTCGATACCGCCGACGATGCCGAAATCCTGGTCACCCGTCCCCGTGATCCCATCGACGGTGCCACCCCCGCCGGTGCGTCCTCGCTCGCCGAGGCGCTGCTCACCGCGGCCGCGGTCAGCGAGGCGGACCGAGCCGTCCCGTACTTCGCGCTGGCCGAACAAACCCTGCAGCGCGGCGCCGTCGTCCTGGCACGCGCGCCGCGGTCGGCGGGCCAGTGGCTCACGGTCGCCGAGGCCGCGCTCCGCGGTCCCCTTCAGGTCGCCATCGCCGCCGAAGCTCCGGGCGAGTCCAGTGCACTGCTCGCCGCCGCTCGTGCCGCGGCACCTGGCGGCACGATAGTCATTGCCGCCCCGCCGAACTCGGTTCCCCTGCTGGCCGACCGACCGCTGGTGCACGGCGAGCCTGCCGCCTACGTCTGCCGCGGCTCGGTCTGTGACTTGCCGGTATCCACCGTCGCCGAGCTGCAGGAAGCCTTGGCACGGCCGTAGCGGCGCGGCGTCAGTCGGTTTCCGTTGCGGCGGTACGAACCTCGACGACCGCGCTGCGCTCGATCGTCGGGTCGGCGGTCCCGGACGGTGCCATGTCGGCCCCCGGTACGGCGGCGGCCGGGTGGTCCAGATCGGTCCAGCATGCGGTCGGCTTCTTCATGCCGCGCAGCAGGATCGTCTCGTAGAGCGTCCATTTCGTGCGCTCGTGCTCCGCAGCGGCCTCGATGACCGCGCCGCTCACCAGAATTCGGTGTGGCACCTCTTTGGCCTCGGTGGTGAGCCTGGCCGCCTCGTTGACCGCATCACCGATAACGGTGTACTCCAACCGAGTGTCGGTGCCGACATCGCCCGCGAACACCCGACCGTGCGCGACACCGATGCCGATATCGAGTTCACCGGCCGCGACCACCTCGTCCCGGATCCGTCGAGCCGCGCGCAAAGCAGGAGTCGCGTTGTCCCGCAGGGCGATCGGTGCGCCGAAGATACACAGCGCGGCATCACCCTCGAACTTGTTGACCAGCCCGTTGTTCTCCTCTGTCGCCGTCACAACGGTCGCGAGCAACCGATTGAGCTTGGCGACGAACTCCTCGGGCGGCAACCCGGTGGACAGTTCGACCGAGCCGGTCACGTCGACGAACAGCGCGGTCACCACCCGCACGTCACCGGTCAGATCCACCCCGCCGGCCAGCGCGCGCTCGGCCACCTCGGTGCCGACGTGCCTGCCGAAAAGGTCCCGCATCCGTTGGCGCTCACGCAGATTGGCGACCAGCTCGTTGACCGAGTTCTCCAGCCGCCCGATCTCGCTGGTGCTGCCCACCGGGACGCGCACATCGAGGTCGCCCCGGGTGATGCGGTCCAGCGCCCGGCGCAAGGTGCGCATCGGCGTGGCCACCGCACGGGCCAGGAAGGCGGTGGCCAGCGCGCCGACCCCGAGGCCGACCACCGAGAGGTAGATGGCGGTGCGCACCCGGTCGGACGGGTCGGCCACCGGATTGGCCAGCACCACGATCAGCATCAGCAGCGGCAATGCCGCCGCGACCGCCCAGCTCACCACCACCCGGACCAGCACCGACGAACTCCAGTGCATGGTGGGTCCGAGCACCGCAGCCACGATCGGAATGGTCGGCCGGATCAGCCGATCGACGATGAGGAACGTGATCCCTACCGATTCGAACCCGCCGAAGGTGAACAGGGCCGCCATCACCGCGGGATCGTTGTCCGGCGTCAGCCGCATCAGCATCACCGTGGCGACGATGACACCGGTGATCCATACCACGAACGCGCGTGCGGTGATGGTGATCGGCAGCCGGAGCAGCTGCCGCGCCTCCTCCTCGGTCGGTTTCCGCCCTTGATCGAGCCAGCCGAAATGCGAGGAGCGGTCCCGGATGGCGAGCGCGACCCCGGCCACGAAGCCGATCGAGGGATAGATACCCACCAGCGCGGTGGAGCGGATCCAGTCGGGGCCGAGCCTGCTGAGCGAGCCGCTGAGCCACAGCTCGGTGATGATGACGGCCAGACCGCTGAGATTGGCGGTGATCACCACCGCCGCCAGCCCCGCGCGGGCTTTGAGGGCCCAGATGACCAGCCGGGCGATCATGGCGTTCGCACGCGCACGACGGCCCGTCCGGGCAGCGCGACGCTGCGAACGGCAGTGACTAGGAACACGATCGAGCAGCTTAGCCGTTGGTGCTGGTCACCGGAGGACGACGAGCCAGACCGCCACATAGTGGGTGAGCGCAGCGAGCACGGTCGCGGCATGGAAGAACTCGTGATGACCGAAAACGGTCGGCCACGGGTTGGGCCACTTCGTGGCGTAGAGGATCGCGCCACCGCTGTAGAGCAGCCCGCCGACCAGCAGCAGGATCAGCGGCGCGATGCCGATCTGGGTGTTCAGCTGCCCGGCGACCGGCACGATCGCCCAGCCGAGCAGCAGGTAGAGCGGCACGCCGACCCAGACGGGGGCGGTGGGCCACAACAGTTTCAAGGCGACACCCGCCAGCGCGCCTGCCCATACCACTAGGAGCAGCGTCTGTCCGGTGCGGCCGGGCAGACCGAGCAGTGCGAACGGTGTGTAGCTGCCCGCGATGAACAGGAAGATCATCGAGTGATCCGCGCGCTTCATCCGGATCCGGGCCTGCGGTGTCGGCCAGGTCACCCGGTGATAGATGGCACTGATGCCGAACAGCCCGCATACCGTCAGCCCGTAGATGGCGGTGGACCAGCCTGCCGTCGCGGAGAGGGTGGCGGCCCTGGCGACCAGCACGATCGCGGCGATCGCCGCGATGCCGACCGCCCAGGTGTGGATCCAGCCACGCATCCTGGGTTTGAGCAGCGCGTCGGGCGCCGACTCGGCGGCTGACCCCGATCCTTCGGTCACTCCGGTGTCTGCCGCACCGACCGATTCGGACACGAGTTACCTCCTGGTTGAACTCACCGGTAACCTACGGAACCGTAGGTTTCGGCTCTTCGTCACTGTACCGGGAGCATCCGGTCGCTGCCGGGATCGTGCCGGTGGGGCGTAGGGTGGCCGCGTGGAGCTTCCGGTTCAGGTGCGGGGTTTGCCGTATCGCATCTACGAAGCCCGGCTCATGAAGCAGCTGGCCGGCAAACAACATCCCCGACACGTCGCGGTGATGTGTGATGGTAATCGGCGGTGGGCCCGGGAAAACGGATTCACCGATGTGAGCCACGGACATCGGGTCGGCGCCGTGAAGATCGCCGAGCTGGTCGGCTGGTGTCAGGCCGAGGGCATCGAGATGGTCACCGTCTACCTGCTCTCCACCGAGAACCTGCAGCGCGACCCCGACGAGCTGGAGACGCTGTTCGAGGTGATCACCGACGTGGTCGAGGAACTCTCGGCGCCGGAAGAGAATTGGAGCGTGCGGATCGTCGGCTCGCTCGACGGGTTCCCGGAGCTGATCGCGAAGCGCATGCGCACCGCCGCCGAACGCACCGAGGGCCGCGACGGGGTGCACGTGAACGTGGCCATCGGCTACGGCGGCAGGCAGGAGATCACCGACGCGGTGCGCTCGCTCGTCCGCCAGGAGATCGCCGCGGGGGAGACCGGCGAGGATCTCGTGCAGTCGATCACCGTGAACGCCATCGGCCAGCACCTCTACACCTCCGGTCAACCGGACCCGGACCTGGTCATCCGCACCTCCGGAGAACAGCGACTCTCCGGATTCCTGCTGTGGCAGAGCGCATACTCGGAGATATGGTTCACCGAGGCATACTGGCCGGAATTCCGGCGTGTGGACTTCCTGCGGGCACTGCGCGACTTCGCGGCACGGCACCGCCGCTTCGGGATCTGACGCCCGCCTCGAAACATCACGGGGCGCGTCATGAGTGAGCTCGACAGCCGCTCCGGCGGACAACAGGCACCCGCCAAGTCGAACGAGCCGGTGCCCTACATCAGCTACGAGGAGTTCGGCAGGCGGTTCCTCGAATACGCCGCCACCGAACAGCGCATCCTCGGGGCCTTCGACCAGTTGACCGGCGCCGCCTTCGATTTCGGCCCGATCGGGGTCGGCCCAGGCCGGCTGGCCAAGGCGAGCGCGCAGGTGCAGCTCGGTCAGGCCCAGGTGCGCCGCGATCTCGACGAGGTGATCTCCTTCGCGCTGAAGATCCCGTTGAGCGTCGACATGCTCATCGACCTCGCGCTGGACAAGCACCGCTTCGAGGTGGACGGCCACATCCATTTGCAGCTGATCGTGCGCGCCGCCGAACCGCTGCGCGTGGTCATCGACATCGCTACTCCGCGCTCCAGCGACGTGCGGATCAATGTCGCCACCGACACCATTCGCGGGCAACTGCTGCGCATCCTCGCCAGCGTCGACCAGGAGATCCGGCGATTCATTGCCCGCTATATCGCCAAGGAGATCGACAAACCGCACATTGCCGCGGCCCGCGATATCAATGTGGCGAAACGCCTCGACGAAGCCTGGAAATTGTAAGCGGGATCACAATTTACGCAGGCGCAGTCTATTGATGCTGTGGTCGGCGTCCTTGCGTAAGACCAGGGTGGCGCGCGGCCGGGTCGGCAGAATGTTCTCCACCAGATTCGGGCGGTTGGTGTTGTTCCAGATCTCCTGGGCCGCGCCGGTCGCCTGGTCGTCGGTGAAGGCGGCGTAGTGGTGGAAATGCGCGTTCGGGTCAGCGAACGCGGTCTTGCGCAGCGCGAGAAACCGTTGCACGTACCAGTTCTCGATGTCCTCGATGCGGGCGTCGACGTAGATGGAGAAGTCGAACAGATCCGAGACCATCAGCCGCGGCCCGGTCTGCAGCACGTTCAAGCCCTCGACGATGAGAATGTCGGGTTGGTGCACGCAGTGGAACTTGCCGGGCACGATGTCGTAGGAGATGTGCGAATACACCGGCGCGCACACCTCGGCCGCGCCGGATTTCACCTCGGTGACGAATCGCAGCAGCTTGCGGCGGTCGTAGCTCTCCGGGAACCCCTTGCGGTGCATGATGCCGCGACGGGTGAGTTCGGCGGTGGGATAGAGGAATCCGTCGGTGGTGACCAGATCGACGCGCGGATGGTGGTCCCAGCGGGCCAGCAGCGCCTGCAGCACGCGGGCGGTGGTGGACTTGCCGACCGCGACGCTGCCCGCGACACCGATCACGAACGGCACCTGCTGATCGGGGTGGGTCTCGCCGAGGAAGGTCGCGGTCGCGGCGAAGAGCCGCTGGCGCGCGGCGACCTGGAGATGGATGAGTCGAGCGAGCGGCAGATAGACCTCCGCTACTTCTTCGAGGTCGATCTGTTCGCCGAGACCGCGCAGGCCCCGCAGTTCTTCCTCGGTGAGCACCAGGGGAGTCGACTTTCGCAGTGTGCGCCACTGTTTCCGGTCGAATTCCACATACGGACTGGGCTCGCTCATTCGTCCCACTTACCCGACGCTCCAGTTCGGCAAACGCGTACACATACCGTGCCGGCTCCGTGTGATTCGGTCTAACTCTCGCCGCATAACCGAATTCTGCTCTGCCTCAACAGCGTGCGAAAAGCGGGGTACCGATAAGGGCCTATCCGGGACGATGCCGACGGCTTTCACCCGGGCGAGGACGGGGCGGCCGCACGCGATTATGCCGCGCGCGGGCGCCCGCTGAGCGACTAATGTCGGGCGGATGGCAGCGCATCCACTGGTGACCGAGTACCTGCGGCTCGGCTTGGCCTTCGACCGGCTCGAGGACGGATTCGTCGACGCGTACACCGGCGATCCGGCGCTGCGTCGTGACGTGCAGAACGCCCCCGCGCCGGAGCCGAGGCAGCTGGCCCGCCGGGCCGCCGAGCTACGCGCCGAGTTGCCCGAGGCCGGGCTGAGCGCGGAGCGCACCGAATTCCTCGACGTGCACCTGCGCGCGCTGGAATGCTCCGGCCGCAAGTTCGCGGGGGACGACATCGGTTTCGTGGACGAGGTCCGCGCCTACTTCGACGTGGACATCGCGCCGGGCGACGTCGAGGACTACCGGGACGCGCACCGGCAGATGGACGAGGTGCTGGCCGGGGACGGCTCGCTGGCCGAACGGATGGCAGCGCACCGCAAAGCCGACGAGATCCCGCCGGAGCGGCTGCCCGCCTGCGTCGAAGCCTTCTCCAGCGCGCTGCGTGAACTGGTCCGCGAGCGCTATCCACTGCCCGACCACGAACACGTCACCTACGAGGTGGTCGGCGACAAGCCCTGGTCCGGTTTCAACTACTACCTCGGCAACTTCCACTCCCGCGTCGCGATCAACTCCGACCTCAAGCAGCACATGACCCATCTACCGACCCTGATCGCGCACGAGTCGTATCCGGGGCACCACACCGAGCACTGCCGCAAGGAGGCCGGGCTCGTCGCCGCAGGCCAGGCCGAGCAGACCCTGTTCCTGGTGAACACGCCCCAGTGCCTGATGGCCGAGGGCCTGGCCGACCTGGCCCTGCATTCCATCGTCGGTCCCGGCTGGGGCAAGTGGGCCCAGGAGATCTACGCAGACCTCGGCCTGCGCTTCGATGGTGAACGCGCGGAGCGACTTTCGACCGCGGCGGCCGGGTTGATCAGCGTCCGGCAGGATGCGGCCCTGCTGCTGCACGATCGACACCGCAGCGAGGACGAGGTCGCCGAGTTCCTGCAGACCTGGAGCCTGGTCACCCCGATCCGCGCCCGCCAGTCGTTGCGTTTCCTGTCCTCGCCGCTCTGGCGCGCCTACATCTCCACCTATGTGGAGGGCTACCGACTGCTCGGCGACTGGCTCGACCGCGCCATCGACGCGGACGAGCGCGCCGATCGCTTCCGTCGCCTGCTCGACGAACCACTGACACCGGGCGCGGTGCGCCGCGGCTGATCCGGAACGGATTCGCCCCCGCTGCCGGGCAGTGGCAACGGGGGCGAATCTTCGGCGCGTACCGCGACGGTCTTACTGGATGACCGCGCAGTTGGTGCCGGAGGAGATGGAACACATGATGAAGGCGAGCTGACGGAGCAGGCCTTCGAGCGGGTTGGTGGGAACCGCGATCAGACTGAGCATATAAACAACCTCGTGATGTTGAGATGGACAACCTCACGAGGTAAACCGGTCGGGTTCGGGCGCCTGTTACGGCTCCGTGTGCCCCGGAATCCGGTGTCGGGAGAAGCATTGCCGACGGAGTGGCAGCGTTGCTTCAGGCGTCGGCAAAGGTGATGCGCACCGAGATCGGGTCGCTTTCCAGCGCTTTCATGGTCCATTCCGCGGCGGACTCGGGCACGCGGCCCTTGGCGAAACTACGGGCGCGGGCGACCACGTCGTCGTCGGGGACGAAGGCGGCGGTGCCGGTGTACCAGCGTTTGCCTTGGCGCAGTCGAACTTTCGGATCCGCGACGATATTGCGGGCCCAGCCGGAGCGGCGGCCGTGCTGCGAGATGAGCCAGGCGCCCTGCTCGTCTATCGAGACGGTGACCGGAACGCGGCGCGGCTGACCGGTTTTCGCACCGGTGGTCTCCAACTCCGCGAGCAGCGCGGAGCGGATGCCGAGGCGGTCGAGCAGGCCCACCGCGGGGTTCGCCAGATAGCGGCCGACGAGGCGTTCGCGCCGGAACTTGCGAACGGCGGCGCTGGTGCTGCGTTCACGCATGGCGGTACTCCTTGTGTCTCAACGGTTTCCACGGAAGATGACGCAGGTGGTGGTGGCGTGCGCGACCAGGCGGCCCTGCTCGTCGACGACCCGGCCCTCCGCCGTCGCGGTGGTGCGGCCGACGTGGATGGTGGTGCCGGTGGCGGTGAGCCGCTGGCCGTCGGTGGGCACGGCGCGGATGTAGTTGATCTTCAGCTCCAGCGTGGAGTAACCGACGCCCGCCTCGAGCGTCGAGTGCACCGCGCAGCCCATCACCGAGTCCAGCAGGGTGGCACAGATGCCGCCGTGCGTGGTGCCGAGCGGGTTGGCGAAGTCGGGACGGGTGCGCAGCGCGAACACCACCTTGCCCTGCTCGAGCAGGTCCACCTCCATGCCGAGCAGGTCGCCGATGAACGGCGGCCGCCCCTCCATCGTCAT
This sequence comes from Nocardia ninae NBRC 108245, assembly GCF_007990755.1. Taxonomy (GTDB): domain Bacteria; phylum Actinomycetota; class Actinomycetes; order Mycobacteriales; family Mycobacteriaceae; genus Nocardia; species Nocardia ninae. Next base: position 76,760 of record NZ_BJXA01000027.1, read on the forward strand.
CGCGGTCCGGAGCAGCTCCAGACCGGACAGTTGCGCCAGATCAAGCGTGGTTTCCGACATTGATTCGTCCTTTCGGTGAACCGATCGGTCCACATCTGTCATGATTGGAGCATGAACCGATCGGTTCACGCAAGCAGGTACCGGAGGGAGCTGGCATGACCGGCCCACGCGCGCGGCTGATCGAGAGCGCCATCGAACTGGTGCGTGTACAGGGCGTGCACGCGGCGGGCCTGACCGCGCTGCTCGACCGGAGCAAGGCCTCACGCAACTCGCTCTACCAGCACTTTCCGTCCGGAAAGAGCGAGCTGGTCGCCACCGCGACCACCATCGCCGGTGCTCGCCTCACGACCGTGATCGAGAAGATCACCGCGTCCCGGTCGCCCGATCGGTGGCTGGAGTCGCTGATCGGCTGGTGGGTCACCACGTTGCAGGCCAGCGCGTACCGCGCCGGCTGCCCGATCGTCGGCGCGGCGCTCGCCGAATCCGAGCCCGACATCCAAGCCGCGGCAGGCGCGGCCTTCGCCGACTGGCACGACAAACTCGGGGCAGGCTTCGCCGCCGCGGGCATACCTGACGCGGAAGCGAAGTCCTTCGCCAGTTTCGTGATCAGCGCGATGGAGGGCGCCATCGTGCAGTCGCGCGCGGTGAAGTCGACCCAGCCGCTGACCGACGCGCAAAAGCACCTCTCGGTTCTGCTCGACCACTACCTCCCGGCCCCGGCCGAAGGCGATGGCGCGGTCGCGACATCGGGCGAACCCCGTGCCGAACAGCACAGCGGCGGCCAATAGACTGAGGCCGTGACGCAGACGACGGCCTCGGTCAATACTCAGTCTCTCGGTGAGCTCGATCCGGAGCTCGCCGCCGCGATGGCGGGTGAACTCGCCCGCGAACGAGACACGCTCGAGATGATCGCCTCGGAGAATTTCGTGCCGCGCGCGGTGCTGCAGGCGCAGGGCAGCGTGCTCACCAACAAGTACGCCGAGGGTTACCCCGGTCGGCGCTACTACGGCGGTTGCGAGCACGTCGACGTCGTCGAGACCCTCGCCCGCGACCGCGTCAAGGAACTCTTCGGCGCCGAATTCGCCAATGTGCAGCCGCATTCCGGCGCGCAGGCGAACGCCGCCGTGCTGATGGCGCTGATGAACCCCGGCGACCGGCTGCTCGGCCTCGACCTCGCGCACGGCGGGCACCTGACCCACGGCATGCGGCTGAACTTCTCCGGCAAGCTGTACGAGACGCACTTCTACGGCGTCAGCAAAGAAGACCACCGCATCGACATGGACGAGGTGCGCAAGACCGCGCTCGACGCCCGGCCGAAGGTGATCGTGGCAGGCTGGTCGGCCTACCCGCGCCAGCAGGACTTCGCCGCGTTCCGCTCGATCGCCGACGAGGTGGGTGCCTACCTGTGGGTGGACATGGCGCACTTCGCCGGTCTGGTCGCGGCCGGCCTGCATCCCTCGCCGGTGCCGCACGCCGACGTGGTGTCCTCCACCGTGCACAAGACCCTCGGCGGTCCGCGCTCCGGCGTGATCCTGGCCAAGCAGGAGTTCGCCAAGAAGCTGAACAGCGCGGTCTTCCCCGGCCAGCAGGGCGGGCCGCTCATGCACGCCATCGCCGCCAAGGCCGTTGCCTTCAAGATCGCCGCGGGCAGTGAGTTCAAGGAGCGCCAGGAGCGCACCCTGTCCGGCGCCAAGATCCTGGCGGAGCGGCTCACCGCCGACGACGTCAAGAACAAGGGCGTCAGCGTGCTCACCGGCGGCACCGACGTGCATCTGGTGCTCGTCGACCTGCGCAACTCCGAGCTCGACGGCCAGCAGGGCGAGGATCTGCTGCACGAAATCGGCATCACGGTGAACCGCAACGCCGTTCCGTTCGACCCGCGCCCGCCGATGGTCACCTCCGGCCTGCGCATCGGCACCGCCGCGCTGGCCACCCGTGGCTTCGGCGACACCGAGTTCACCGAGGTCGCCGACATCATCGGCACCGCGCTCGCCGGTACCTCCGATGTCGAGACCTTGCGCGGCCGGGTGACCAAGCTCGCCCAGAGCGTTCCGCTGTACGACGGGCTGGAGGACTGGCGCCTGCTCGGCTGAGTCCCCGCGAATCAATGCACAGCACAGGCTCGTACTTCCGGTCATATCCGCCGGAGGTGCGAGCCTGAGCCATCTGCACGCTCGAATACCTGGAGCCGTCTTTGCACGTGCCGCGTCGAAATCGTTCGTCTGCGTGTCGTCGCGGAGCAGCGGCGAGCGGTCCCGCTAGGGTTTGCGCAGATCACCCCTCGTCGCAGGGTTGGCGGCGCAGTCTGAAGTTGTGCGGTTGCTCAGGTAGGTGACTCGACTCGACGCGGAGGCAACCTGGTGGTCGGCAGGCTGGTGTACCGGGTGGTCTGCGTGCTGACGGTGCTGGCGGTGGGTGCTTCACCTACCGCGGCCGGGGAATCGTCCGGCGTTTATGTGTCCGTCGGGGAGTCCAGCGCGGCGGGGCCTTTCATCGCCGTTCAGCTCGACCCGCTCGGCTGCTTTCGTTCCGACCACAACTATGCGCACCTGGCCGCCGAAGCGCTCGGGCTGACGTTGCGTGACCCGGCGTGTTCTGGCGCGAAAATCGCGAACATGTATGTGGCACAGCCTGTTCCGTTCGGTGGCTCGAACAGTCCGCAGATCGACGCGGTGACCGAGGACGTGACGATCGTGTCGGTCGATTTCGGCGTCAACGACTACGCCGACGACGGCTGGACCGCCACCGCCCTCGCGCCGAAAATATCCGCACTGCTGGACGATATCCGCGGTCGCGCACCGCGGGCCGAGATCTTCGTGATGGGCAAGATTCAGCGGATCCGCGCGGGCGGCTGCTTCCCCGCGGTGCCCTTGCTCCCCGCGCAAGCCGACCAAATCTTCGTCGGCATCGAGGCTGTCAACGCGGTACTGGCCGCACGGGCCGCCGCCCATGACGCAATCTTCGTCGACGTCTACCCGGCGAGCGTCGGCCATGACGCCTGTGCCCCGGAAGAAATCCGTTGGGTCGAAGGCATATTCCCGAGCTCGCCCGCACAACCGTTGCACGCCAACGCCGTCGGTCACCAGCACGAAGCACAGCTGCTCACCGCCGCGATTCGCGACAACAGCTGACCGGGCGAGCGGCGTCGGCCCGCCGGCATTCCGATGCGCTCGTCGGCGGCCGCATTCAGGCCGATTCCATTCTGGTCCTGGCGCGGACGATCGCCTCGTCCAGATATCGGATGATGTCGGCGCTGGTGCCGGGGCGGAGCATCAAGGCGCGGTTGGCCGGGACCTCGTAGTATCGGCCGTCGGCGGCATCTATCCAGCGGAGGCGGCCGGTGCGCAGCGGTTCGGCGTTGCGTGGGCCGAGCAGGACCGTCGCTGCGCCTCGGGTGGTACAGGGCTGGCGCCAGAAGCGGCGGTAGCGTTCCTTCACCTCGCTGGCCTCGGCGTTGCCGAAGAGGTCGGGGCGTTCATCGGTGAGATCGTCCAGCAGAAACGACTTTTCGCCGGTGGTGCCCGCGCCGGTGTTCGGTAGCAGGCGCACCAGCTCGGACGCGAGTTGCTCGATTCGGCAGCGGCGCAACTGAACCCGGCCGCCGGTGGGGGCGGGTGTCTGCTGCGCGATCACGCCGGCTCCGCCACGGGTGGCGCAGCCGATCGCGCGCAGCTCGACGCCGTCGCGGGAGTTGTCGTAGCCGAAAAGCTCGATGCGCCAATCGGGTCGGGCGAGCACGGTGAGGGCACGCGCGAGCGGGAGGCGTTCCGGGCGGGCCAGCTCGTCCCGGAATTCCTGCTGGTAGGTCTGGTATTCGCGTAGGCCGGGGAAGCGGCTGGTGAAGCGGAACGGAAAAGGTAAGCGGTCGAGGCCGGTGCCGAACCAGGCCGCCGCGAACTGCTCAGCGGACAGCGACCACTGTGCCGTCATTTCTCGCCGATCACCGGCGGCACAGTCTTCTCCCTTTCTCCCAGTAGTTCTTTGGCGTGCTCGGCGGTGCGCAGGTAGCCGGGGGACTTGTGTTCGTCGTCGTCCTCGCCTCGGCTGCGCGCTCCGGGCGGAAACATGCCGGGATAGCCCGCTACACCCGGGGTGCCCGGTCGGCTGGGGGTGGCGGCGGGTTGTGGGCCGGCGGCACCGGTGGTGGTGGCCGGTGGTGCGGGGCGTGAGGTGCCGGGCTGGGCTTCGCTGCGCGGACTCGCCGAAGTGCTGGGGCTCGCGGAGGTGCTGGGGTTGGCGGAGGTGCTCGGCGTGCCCGTCCTGCTCGGAGTTCCGTTGGCCGCGGCAGCCGCGACCGTCGTCGGGGTGGACGGGAGCGTGCTGGTGGGGAACGCCGAGGTGATCGGACTCGCCGTGCTGGCCGGGGTGGCGATCGGGGAGTTCGGGGTGGACGCGGCCGTCGTTGTCGAAGCCGGGGTGGTCGGCGCACCGTTGTTGCCCTGCTCCGGCGAAACCGCCTGCGGAGTGGTCTCTTCCGATGTGGGCTCGGTTTCGGGCGTACCGGCTTCGGTGGGGTCGGCGGCCTCGGCTGTCGCGGCCTGCTTGCCGGAATCCCCGGTGCCCGAGCCGTTCTCGGCGGGACTCGTGCTCGTGCCGGGGGTGGTACCGGGGTCGATACTGCTGTCACCGCCGGGCGTCGGTATGGAGATCGGGCTGATCGGCGGCGGCAGTGTCGGAATGGCGGGGGCGGTGGTCCCGTACGGCTGGATGTACTGGGTGGTCATCTCGTCGCGGGCCTGCTCTTCGCTCGAGTTTCGCAACTCGGCTCCGCGGGGATTGGTCGAAGTGTCCACCACGTCGGGCACCGACATCTTGAACTTCGCGGCCGCACTCGCCGCCTGCGACAGGGGCGTGCTCTGCGCGTTGAGCGTCTCGCCGAACTCGCCGACCCTGGTCGCGTAGTCCCGGATGCCGCGCACCGCATTGTCGGCCGCCGCACCCTCCCAATGCTGTTCGACCGCCTGCTTGATGGCCGTCTCGAATTGGTGACCGGCATTCGTCACCGCCGCCGCGATCTTCGACCAGGCGTCGAACGCGCTGCCGAGCCCGGCCGGGTTCATCTCGTCGGCCGCCTGCTTGATCTCGGCGTGCGTGAAGCTCTGCGCGTTCTCGGGATTGGTGATCGCGCGGCCGTCGGTCTGTCTCATGATCGCTCCCCCGTGGGGTTGTTCAGCTGCCCGCGGACAGCAGTGGTGCGACTGCTTGGGCGATTTCGGTGGCGGTGTCGCAGGGCGACAGTTTGCGTGGATGCTTGCCGGTCGGGTCGTCGACGAGCAGATACAGCGAGCCGCTCTTCATCTCGACGTTGATCGAGCATCCACCGGGAACGTCCGGTCTGGCTGCATAGCGCAGCGCCTTGCGGCCGTTGATCGAGATGTCTACGGCGGCAGGGAACTTGTCGCGTACTTGATCGAGGGTTCCATTGGTGGTCTCGACGGTGAAGCCGTAGCCGGCCTTGGCGACGTAGCGGCAGCCCTTCCAGCTGATGCCGCCCGCGGTGTTCTGCTTCGGCGAGGGCGGCAACGCGTCCCACTGGTGCGTGCCGAGGAATTGCGGTGTGAGCGCGGCGCACGGATCGAAGGCGGCTTGTGGATCGGATCCCGTTGTCTCGGTGGTAGATGGCGCGGTCGCCGTCGGCGTTGTCGGTGTGCCGGACGTCTTCGCCTCGGTGCCGCATCCCGCCAGCAGCGCCGCCAGGAGTGCCGCAGCCGCGAAACCAATTCCTGGCGAACGGCTCCCATGCTGGACAACGCTCATGCGCTGATCTCCCGCAACTTTGCCGCGAATTCGGCATCGGTGCGCTGGTAGGTCTCGCAGATGGTCTTGAACATCGCCCGGATCTCCTCGGCGACCGTGACGTAGTCGCTGAGGGTGTCGTAGGCGTTGTTCGGTCCACCGAATGCCTTCTCGCGGAACAGTTGTACGAGCTCGACGGCCGACGACAGGCGCGGATTGCTCTCGCCGAGTCCCCAGGAGGTTTTCTCGCCGAGGTCACGCGCGTCGGCCCGGATGCCGGTGAGCTGATTGATCAACTCCTGACACGCCTTGTCGATATCGATGAACCCCTGCGGATCCATCCGCACCGTCAACGCCCCGGCCTTCGCATCCTCGATGTACCCGGGAAACGGGCTGTCCACCGCCATCACCGTCCCCTTTCATGAGTGCCTCTGACCCTATAGACGCGCCCCGCCCGACTTCGGTTCCATCGAAACACAGCGGATTCTCCGGTGCGACCGGATCGGCGCATCGACTGCGCATACCGGTCGGCCTCGAATCCGTGTGAAAGATCGAAAACTCCCTGCGGCCAACGCTTTCAGTTGATCTCGCGTTGCCGCACCATGGCCGGGTAGTCCTGCAGGTCGATGTCGTTGGCAGCCTTGTCGGCGTACTTCGCCATGAGGGTGAACAGCCACGATCCGAGAAACCAGTTGCGCACCCGGATACCGAGGGCCGTCTTCGGCGCGAGGAACTTGCCCGTGTTGTTGTTGTCGGCGATTTTGGCGTAGCTCCGCATGATCTCGTCGTAGCGGGCGAAGGCCACCGCGTGATCGCCGTCGGCGACGGCGAGTTCGCCGGCGATGACGTACGCGCCGATGAGTGCGAGCCCGGAGCCGAAGCCCGCCAACGTGTTTCCGTAGGCCGAGTCGCCGACCAGCGCGACCCGCCCCTTGGTGTAGCCGCCCGTCAACCGCATCCGGCTGAGCGAATCGAGGTAGATGTCGTCGAAGTCGGCCAATTCGCTGAGCATCTGCGGTACGTCCCAGCGCACGTCGGCGAAGACCTGCTCGATGATGCGCCGCTGGGCGGCGGTGTCGTCGCGGGAGTAGTCGAGTTCGGGGGACGCGAACATGTAGAACTGCTGCGCTTTCGGACCGCCGCTGATGGCGAGCTTGCCCGGCGCGTTGTGGCCGTAGGAGGTGGCGCGTGCCTTCGGTCCGGTCGTGTCGGCGTTGGCCGGGGCCGCGCCCGCGATGCAGTAGTAGTGGCCGAGGTATTCGACGAAGTCTTTTTCCGGTCCGAAGACGAGTCCGCGCACCCGGGAATGGATGCCGTCGGCGCCGAAGACCAGGTCGAAGGTGCGCGCGGGCCCGTGCTCGAACTCGACGTGCACGCCGTCGGCGAACTCGGTGAGCGCGCTGATCGAATCGCCGAACAGATATTCGCAGTGTTCCGCAGTGTGCTTGTACATGATTTCGGCGAGATCGCCGCGCAGGATCTCCAGGTCTCCGCCGGTGAAGTCGCCGGACATGGTGGCGAGCCGGTTGCCGTTCGCGTCGACGAAGACGGTGTCGGTGGTGCCGGTCCTGCGCTGCTCGAGGTCGTCGCGCAGGCCCATGCGGTCCAGCACGGTCACCTGGGTGCGGCCTTTGAAGTCGATGGCTTGACCGCCCGACCGCAGGCCTCGGGCCCGCTCGACCACGGTGACGGCGAAGCCGTAGCGGTGCAGCCAGTAGGCGAGGGCAGGGCCCGCGACGCTGGCGCCGGAGATGAGAACGGTCTGGTTACGCATGAGTGCTCCATCCACAAGTATCTGTGTCTATAGGATTCTGTTTCCGTCGGACGCAGATCAGCGTATGGTAGACACAGTTTCCGAGTCAAGCTGCCTCGAAAGGATCCGGTCATGCCGACCCCGACCACCGTGCAGCTGCTGTGGGGCACCCAGCAGCGGCCCAAGCGCGGCCCGAAGCCCTCGCTTTCACTAGACGGGATCGTGGCCGAGGCGATCGCCCTCGTGGATGCCGAAGGCCTGGCGAACCTGTCCATGCAGCGGCTGGCCGAGCGGCTCGGTTTCACCAAGATGTCGCTGTACCGATACGTGCCGGGCAAGGAGCAGCTGACCGCGCTGATGCTCGACGCCGCGATGGGCACACCGCCGGATGTCACTGCGGTGCAAGATGATCCGTCCGCCGAACGTTGGCGAGCCGGGCTGCGCCGGTGGGCCGAGAAGATCTATCAGCGCTACAGCGCGCATCCCTGGGTGATCGAACTGACCGTCGGTGCGCGTCCGTTCGGCCCCAATGAAATGGGCTGGCTGGAAAGCGCCCTCGTCGCGCTCGCGGACACCGGACTCACCGGTCCAGAGCAGCTCGACAGCATCGTGCTGGTCAACGGCCACGTCCGCAGCCTGGTCCAGCAGACCCAACCCCTGGGCGACGACCCGACCCGGCAGATCGCCGAGATGATGAGCGTGGCGGGCGATCGCTACCCGGCCGTCACCGCCGCTTTCGCGGCGGAGGCGGCGGCAATGGGCGCACCGCCGAACTCCGGCGGTCCGAACGACGCCCTGCACTTCGGTATCGAACGCGTGCTGGACGGTTTGGGCGTCCTGATCGCCCGTCGAACCGGCCGCTGAATCGACCAACGGGGACTCCCCATCGCCCCCGGCCAGGGCCTATCGTCGGACCATGACCCAGGACCTGGAACTTCAGCAAGACGCGATCACCACGGTGCGGGAGTTCCTTTCCGCGCTCGAACTCGGCGCCGTCGACGAGGCGTTGGAACTGCTGCACCCGGACGTCGTATGGAAGAACACCTCGCTGCCCGACGTCGGCGGCGGGCTGGCGCGCAAGATCCTGCGGAACCTGAATCGGGACCCGTTCGGTTTCGAGGTCGACGTGCACCACATCGCCGCCGACGGCAGCATCGTGCTCACCGACCGCACCGACTTCCTGCAGTTCGGTCCGCTGAAGATCGGGTTCTGGGTGACCGGGACCTTCGAGCTGCGCGACGGCCGAATCATCCTGTGGCACGATCACTTCAGCTGGGAGAACTTCCTGCGCGGCACCGCCGTCGGGGTATGGCGCGCCGTGTTCTCCCGCGACTGAACCGGCAGGCCTAGTCCTGAGTCCGCTGCTGCTGGAGCAGTTTCCGCCAGCGTTCGGCGGATTCGACCATGTCGTGTCCGACGAAGTCGAGGAATCGGCTGGTGTTGTACGCGCGCACGCCAGCCGGTGTGTCGCTGCCGAGCAACTCGGCGCCGCGCCGGGTCACCGCGGCCAGCTCGCATACCTGTCGTGCGCTGACCATTGTCGCGTGGACCCAGATGTTGTCGTCGACGAAGTAGCGATCCCGGCGGCTGCGAGCATCGCGTTCCCGTTGCACGAGCCCCTGGGTTTCGAGCATGTTGATGGCCGCGGAGATGGTGGCCGGGCTGACCCGAAGTCGTTGCGCCAGTTCGGCGGCGGTGAGGCTGCCGCTGTCGGTGGTGTAGAGGCAGGCCAGCGCGGCCGCCGCGGTGCGCGGAACTCCGGTCCTGGTGATCTGCGCGACGAACTGCGTCACGAATTCGTCGAGCACCACATCGCCTGCCGCCGGGGCGCTTTCGGCCGACGCGCCGCGCGATCGGTGGCGACGCGCGCGCAACTCGGTCGCTCTGTGCGCTCGCCCAGGGTGGTAGCGACCGGGTCCGCCGTTGCGGATGACTTCCCGGCTGACGGTGGAGGTCGGCCGGTTCAGCTGCCTGGCGATCTCGGCGTACCCGAGACCTTCCGCGATGCCCTCGGCGATCTGCCTGCGATCGTCCTGGGTCAACCTGCCACCCGGCATGAGCCGCCGCCTCCCTCGCGATCGAATGGTTCGTCGTGCCGAACCATTCCGCGAGTATTGCGCTCAGTGGCAGGCCATTGCAATACCTCGCTCAGCGAGGTGCATTCAGTGGCATATTCATTGCAATTCAATTCTGGAATCTACCTGCTGATATGGCTTGATAGCCTGCTCTCATCGTTGGAGAACAATTGAATGCAACGTAGCGTTCGGGCATATCCAAAACTCGAACGAAGTAGGAATCATGGTGCATCGACCACTCTCCGAATCCGTCGAACTCCCCACCACGCGCCCAGCCGGTTGCCCCTTCGACCCGCCCGCGGAACTGGCCGCGCTGCGCCCGCTGGTGCGTATGACTTTCCCCGACGGCCATCAAGGCTGGCTCGCCACCGGGCACGCGACCGTCCGCGCGGTCTTCGCCGACCCGCGCTTCAGCGTGCGCTACGAACTGGGGCACAACCCGCTGGCCGATGGCGGCCCGATGCCGCCCGCCACGCCGGGTGACCTGCTCGGTGTCGACCCGCCGGAACACACGCGCTATCGAAAACTGTTGTCCGGCAAGTTCACCGTGCGCCGCATGGCCATGCTCACCGAGCGCGTCCAGGAGATCACGACCGACCATCTGGACGCCATGGCCCGCGACGGCGGACCGGTCGACTTGATCGAAGCGTTCGCCTTCCCCGTACCCGCGCTGACCATCTGCGAGTTGCTCGGCGTTCCGTCCGCCGAGCGCGACACCTTCCGCGAGTTCGTCGCCGTGGCCAACGACATGGCCGCGTCCGTCGACGAGCGGGTGGCGGCCTTCGCCGACGGCGAGAAGTACCTGCGCACACTGGTATTGGCCAAGCGCGCCGCACCCGCCGACGACCTGCTGAGCGACCTCACCGACACCGATCTGACCGATGACGAGCTCGCCGTCATCGGCACCCTGCTGCTCGGCGCAGGCCTGGACACCACGGCGAACATGCTGGCGCTCGGCACCTTCGCCCTGCTGTCGCATCCCGACCAGCTCGCCGAGCTCCGCGCCCGGCCCGAACTCGCCGACCAGACCGTCGAGGAACTCATGCGCTACCTGAGCATCGTGCACACCTCGTCGCGGGTGGCGCTCGCGGATGTCGAGCTGGACGGTCAGCTGATCAAGGCGGGGGAGACGGTCGCGCTGTCGACCCAGGCGGCCAACCGCGACCCGGCCAAGTTCGACGATCCCGACGCCTTCGACATCCGGCGCAACGCCGTCGGACACGTCGGCTTCGGGCACGGCGTCCATCAGTGCCTCGGTCAGCAACTCGCCCGCGTCGAGATGCGAGTCGCGTTGCCCGCCTTGGTGCGTCGCTTCCCGACGTTGCGGCTGGCCGTCCCGGCCGACGAGGTCCCGTTGCGGCACGACATGGACATCTACGGCGTGCACCGGCTCCCGGTCACCTGGTAAGGGGCGGGCACCGATGAAGATCACGATCGACCGGCACCGCTGCATCGGTGCGGGCATGTGCGCACTGCTCGCACCCGAGGTTTTCGATCAGGACACCGACGACGGAAAGGTACGGCTGCTCGACCCCGCGCCGCAGCCCGCTCGGCATGCGGTGGCACGAGAGGCGGAGCACGCTTGCCCGTCCGGCGCCATCGACATCGTTCCGGACGGAGCATCGTAATCGCAGGTCGGGTGGGATAAATCACACCTGACCGGTGACTCAGCTGTGCTCGTTCAGATACTCCAGATAGAACGGCCGCAGCACCTCGGCGACCTCACCGTCGCCAGCGTGGATGTAGTCGTCGATCATCGGCAGCACGTACTTGATGTCGGCTTCGCTCTCGCCGAGGTTGCCCGCGGCGGCCTCGGCGGCCGGGATCGAGGTGAGCAACCGCCACAGGAACTTGACGTCCCCGTGCCGCACGGCGAGCTTCACCGCGCGATCGTGCAGTTCCTTCGACGACAGCTTCTCCAGGTCCTCGTTACCGGCCATGCCAGCGACTCTAACCGGCGCCCCGGCGCGGCGGCCACGGCCCGGTCGTTCGCGTCGGCGAGTGAGGTTAACGACAAATTCACGGACACGCCTACCTGTGCGGGAGCGGGGAAGCGTAGTTCGGCGGTAGCGTCGATGGTGCGGGCCGCGGCGGTGTGGCTCGTACGGGAGGTCCTGACCGTGACTGAGCTATTCAGTACGAGGGGGCCGGCACCCGGCCCTCGTGGCATCTGACGGCAACGTCAGGTCCCATCAGGACGGACCGGTCCAGCGAGATCGTTCGTGCGGGTGCCGTGCGGACAAAGAGGAGCCCACCGTGACTGCTTCACGCTCCGTTCCCGCTCCCTCGGCGCAATCCCGTTCCGCGAAAGGCGGAACCGCCGCGAAGGGTGCACACCCCTCGCATTCCCTCGCCAACACCTTCGTCATCGACACGTCGGTCCTGTTGTCCGATCCCTGGGCGTTCACCCGGTTCGGCGAACACGATGTGGTGCTTCCGCTGGTGGTCATCAGCGAACTCGAAGGCAAACGGCATCACCACGAATTGGGCTGGTTCGCGCGGGAAGCCCTGCGCAACCTGGACGATCTGCGCTTGCTGCACGGCAGGCTGGATCAGCAGGTGCCGATCGGCACCGAGGGTGGAACGCTGCAGGTGGAACTGAACCACACCGATCCCGCGGTCCTTCCGGTCGGATTCCGCACCGACACCAATGATTCCCGAATCCTGGCCTGTGCACTCAATCTGGCGGCCGAGGGCCGTCAGGTGGTGCTGGTGTCCAAGGACATTCCGCTACGGGTCAAAGCGAGTGCGGTGGGCTTGCAAGCCGACGAATATCACGCGCAGGACGTCGTCACCTCCGGCTGGTCCGGCATGGTGGAGCTCGACGTCAGCTCGGGGCAGATCGACCAGCTCTACTCGGAGTCGGTGCTGGACATCGACGACGCCCGGGAACTGCCCTGCCACACCGGAATCCGGTTGCTGGGTAGCAGCTCCAGCGCGCTCGGCCGGGTCACCCCGGACAAGCGGGTTCAGCTGGTGCGCGAACGCGAAGCGTTCGGCCTGCACGGCCGCTCCGCGGAGCAGCGCATCGCGCTCGATCTGCTGCTGGACGAGAGCATCGGCATCGTCTCGCTCGGCGGCCGGGCCGGTACCGGCAAATCCGCGCTCGCGTTGACCGCGGGCCTGGAGGCGGTGCTGGAGCGGCGAACTCAGCGAAAGGTGGTTGTCTTCCGTCCGCTCTACGCGGTCGGTGGTCAGGAGCTCGGTTACCTGCCGGGCAGCGAGAGCGAGAAGATGGGGCCGTGGGCCCAGGCGGTCTTCGACACCCTCGACGGGCTGGCCAGCCGTGAGGTGATGGAGGAGGTGCTCGCCCGCGACATGCTGGAGGTGTTGCCGCTCACCCACATTCGCGGCCGGTCGCTGCACGACTCGTTCGTGATCGTGGACGAGGCCCAGTCGCTGGAGCGCAATGTGCTGCTCACGGTGCTCAGCCGGCTCGGCACCGGGTCGCGGGTGGTGCTCACCCACGATGTCGCCCAGCGGGACAACCTGCGGGTCGGCAGGCACGACGGTGTCGCCGCGGTGATCGAAAAGCTCAAGGGTCACCCGTTGTTCGCCCACATCACGCTGACCCGCAGTGAGCGCTCGCCGATCGCGGCGCTCGTGACCGAGATGCTGGAGGAGTACGGCCCCAACGCCTGAGTCGGTTGGTGTGTTTCCCCGCACAGTTGCCGGGTAATATCCCGGCGATAGCTGTTCGGTATGACCCGGCGTGTCCCTGGTGGATTCGCCGGGTCATTGCTGAACATCGGCCTAGGCTGCCAGCGGCGTCACCGAGTCGGCGACGTTTTCGGTAGCCACTTTCGAGAGGATGGAAATGCACCACTTCGCTCGACGAACGGCTGGATACACTGCCTTGCTCGCCGCCACCGGCCTGATCATCGCCGGCTGCAGCAGCAATGACGACGACGACAAGAACGACAGCGCGGCCTCGGCGGGAGCGTCGGCGGCCTCGGCGCTGATGACCACCACGGTCCCGATGGGCACCACCGAGGAGCACACCTCCGGTGCCGCGGAGGAGACCAAGATCGCGACGCAGCGTGGTGACATCGCCGTCTCCGGGCACATTTTCGACAAGTACGTGCAGACCGGCGGCCCGACCGGCCCGCTCGGCGCTCCGCTGGAAGCGCAGGAAGACGGACCCGACGACGGCAAGTACCAGGACTTCGTCGGCGGCACGATCTACAAGGCCAAGGACGGCCAGCCGCACATCATCTGGGGCGAGATCCGCAAGGCGTGGGAAGACAACGGCGGCGCCAAGGGCAAGCTCGGCTACCCCACCAGCGACGAGAAGGACATCGCGGGCGGCAAGGAGAGCGACTTCTCCGGTGGCACCATCACCTGGGTCGACGGCAAGACGACCGTCACGCCGAAGTAGGTAGTCGGTTCGGCGCCCGGGGCGGCTGAGCCGGTCCCGGGCGCCCGTCCAGTCTTATCCAATGAATGCCCGTATTTCGGGCTCAACCGCTAGGTTGGCTAGGTGCAAACTCTCTTGACCGATCGCGAGTTGCTCGAATCCCTCGCGCTGGACGTGGAATCCATTCTGCGTCGCCACATCGACGCCGCCGACGGATGGCAGCCGCACGACTTCGTGCCGTGGGACGACGGCCGTAACTTCGCGTTCCTCCACGGGACCGACTGGGCGCCGGAGCAGTCCGAGCTCAGCGAGGTCGCCAAGCTGGCGTTGACCGTCAGCGTGCTGATCGCGGACAACCTGCCCTCGTACCACCGGGAGCTGGGCAAGTACCTGCGCACCGGCGCGTGGTGGCGCTGGGTCGGCCGGTGGACCGCCGAGGAGAACCGCCACGAGATCATGATCCGCAACTTCCTCATGGTGACTCGGGCGGTGGACCCGGTCGAGCTGGAGCGGATGCGGATGAAGCACATGACCGACGGCTTCCGCCGCCCGGGCATGCACCTGCTCGACGTGCTGGCCGCCTGCGCCTTCGAAGAGGTCGCCGCCGCCATCCGGCATCGCAACACCGCGGCGCTCGGCGAGAGCCCGATGGTCACAGCGATCGCCGAGCGCATCGCGCTCGATGACGAGATGCAGGCGGTCGTGTTCGCCGAGCTGGTCGAGGCAGGCCTGAACGTGGCGCCCGATCAGGCGATGCGCGCCATCGCCGACCAGGTCGCCGACTTCAAGGTGCCCTCGGTGACGCTGGCCGACGGCCGCACCAGCGACGAGGTGCTCGCCGTAGCCGGGATCTACGACCCGGCCAAGGAGAACGAGTTGGTCTTCAAGCCGCTGCTGAAGCGGTGGAACGTCTTCACTCGGACCGACCTCGGTGAAGCGGGCGAAGCGGCTCGCGCCGAACTCGCGCATCTGCGCGACTGAATTACCCCCGGTCGGCGCGTGGATTTACCGCGCCGACCGGATTTTTTCCTTTTTCGCGTAGTTGTGATGAAACACACGCGATGTCGCCAGCGATTAGCTGTGTACATCCGCATTATGCGGAAGCGAGAAAGGAAAGAATCATGGTTGAAGCAATTGTCGAGGGCATGGTCGCCCTCTTCGGTGTCGGCGCTAAGGCGTTCCTCGCAGCACTCGGCATCGTCTTCTGATGTCCCCCGCGTGGGTATTCGGCCACGCCGAGCTACCCACGCCCACGCTCCGCCGAGCGTCACGTCGGACCAGTATGAGGGTGTCCGACGTGGCGCTCGCGCGGCGTCGAAAGTAATTGCTATTTCTTGTCTTCGACCTTCGCCATGGACAGCACATCCAATCGGCGGTCGAGTTCTTCTTCGGTGAGCTTCTCATCGAGCAGACCGCGATCGATAACCGTCTGGCGAATTGTCTTCTTGTGCTTCAATGCTTCTTTGGCAACGGCCGCCGCCTCCTCGTAACCGATCGCCGAATTCAGCGGGGTCACAATGGAGGGCGAGGACTCCGCCAAGGTGCGCAGATGATCGACATTGGCGACCAGTCCGCGCACACACTTGTCCGCGAAGAGCCGGGAAACATTGGCGAGCAACCGAATCGACTCGAGCAGATTCCGCGCCATCACCGGGATATAGACATTCAGTTCGAAGGCGCCGTTCGCGCCGCCGAACGCGACAGTCGCGTCATTACCGATCACCTGCGCCGCGACCTGCGTAACCGCCTCCGGCAGCACGGGATTGACCTTGCCGGGCATGATCGAACTGCCGGGCTGCAGATCGGGCAGCTGGAGTTCGCCGAGGCCGGTCAGCGGGCCCGAGCCCATCCAGCGAATGTCGTTGGCGATCTTGGTGAGACTCACCGCGACGGTGCGCGCCGCGCCCGACGCCTCGACCAGTCCGTCCCGGGCCGCCTGCGCCTCGAAGTGATCCGTGGCCTCGCGCAGCGCGTCGAGGCCGGTCGAACGAATCAGTTCCGCAACGACCTTGCCGCCGAACCCGTCCGGCGCATTGAGGCCGGTGCCCACCGCGGTGCCGCCGATGGGCAGCTCGCCGAGGCGCGGCAGGGTCGCCATGAGACGGTCGATGCCCGCGGCGATCTGGCGGGTGTAGCCGCCGAACTCCTGGCCGAGGGTCACCGGCACCGCGTCCATCAGGTGGGTGCGGCCCGACTTGACCACGGTCCGCCACTCGGTCGACTTGTCCAGCAGGGCCAGCCGCAGGTGCTCGAGCGCGGGCACCAGGTCGGTGATGATCGCCTCGGTCGCGGCGAGATGCACCGCGGTGGGGAAGGTGTCGTTGGACGACTGCGACATGTTCACGTCGTCGTTGGGGTGCACGGTGACGCCGTTCGCCTTGGCGATCGAGGCGATCACCTCGTTGGCGTTCATGTTCGAGCTGGTGCCCGAGCCGGTCTGGAAAACGTCGATCGGGAACTGGTCGTCGTGCTTGCCCGCGGCGATCTCGTCGGCGGCGGCGATGATGGCGTCGGCCTTCGCGGGGTCGAGCAGCCCCAGATCCCGATTCACCTTGGCGCAGGCGGCCTTCAGCAGGCCGAGCGCGCGGATCTGCGCGCGCTCCAGGCCGCGTCCGCTGATCGGGAAGTTCTCCACGGCCCGCTGGGTCTGCGCCCGCCACAGCGCGTCCACCGGGACCCTGACCTCGCCCATGGTGTCGTGCTCGATGCGGTACTGCGTCTCCTCCGTCATGTTTCCGACCATATGCCCGAGACGACCGTCATGGGGCTGCCACGCCTGTAGTGATTCGCACATCCGCGGCTGCGTCGCACCCGGAATATCCGCGGGGTGGTCGACAGGTCGCGGCGCGGGACCGTTCGGCTTGCCTCGATGTGCCCGCAAAAGCAGAGACGCGCAGGGGATACCTGCGCGTCTCGGTGTTCTCGATGGTGCCGGATCAGGGCAGCGGCGGCACCGCGTGCTCGTCACCGATGAAGTCGACCGAGGAGTACTCGCGCAGCTTGGTCAGCCGGTGGTAGGCGTCGATCATCCGGACCGTGCCGGACTTGGAGCGCATCACGATCGACTGGGTGGACGCGCCGCCACCGTAGTAGCGCACGCCGCGCAGCAGGTCACCGTCGGTGACGCCGGTGGCGCAGAAGAAGACGTTGTCGCCCGCCACCAGATCCTCGGTGGTGAGTACCCGATCCAGATCGTGGCCCGCGTCGATCGCCTTCTGCCGCTCGTCGTCGTCGGTGGGGGCCAGCATGCCCTGCAGCTCGCCGCCCATACAGCGCATCGCGGCGGCCGCGATGATGCCCTCGGGGGTGCCGCCGACGCCGACCAGGATGTCGGTGCCCGAGTCGGGCCTGGCCGCGGCGATGGCGCCCGCGACGTCGCCGTCGGAGATCAGCCGGATGCGCGCGCCCGCGTCCCGGACCTGCTGGATCAGCTCGGCGTGCCGGGGCCGGTCCAGGATGCAGACGGTCAGGTCCGACTTCGACAGGCCCTTGGCCTTGGCGACCCGGCGGATGTTCTCGCCGATGGGGACCGAGATGTCGATCACGTCGGCGGCGTCCGGGCCGACCGCGATCTTGCTCATGTAGAACACCGCGGACGGGTCGAACATCGCGCCGCGCTGGGCGACCGCGAGCACCGCGATGGCACCGGGGGAGCCCTTCGACATCAGCGTGGTGCCGTCGACCGGGTCGACCGCGAAATCGACCTCGGGTCCGGTGCCGTCACCGACGAGCTCGCCGTTGAACAGCATGGGCGCCTCGTCCTTCTCGCCCTCGCCGATGACGACCACGCCGCGCATGGAGACCGAGTTGACCAACTGGCGCATCGCGTCGACCGCGGCGCCGTCGCCCCCCTCCTTGTCTCCGCGCCCGACCCAGCGCCCTGCGGCCATCGCACCGGCCTCGGTGACGCGGACCAGCTCGAGCGCGAGGTTGCGGTCCGGCGCCTCGCGGCGGCTCGGTGTCGGGGAAGATGCCGTCATTGCGGGGTGCCTCCTGTGCGTCGGTACAAAAGCTGTGCGCCGCGCGCGGGGTCCTGGGTGGTTACGCAAGCTGCATGACCGCGCGCGTCGGTCCGGACGATTGTCTCACTCGAACTGAGACGGGCGTACACCCTGCTCGGTCGATCGGGGTGCGTGCGGACGGACCGGACGCGCGAGTGGATACTGAGTGCGTGTCCCCGCAAAAGCCACGCATCATGAACGACTACCGGGATCTGTTCTGGTCGCTGATCCCCCTCGTGTTGATCGCCGTGGTTTTCGCCGGCCTGGCGAGCCAATGCAGTTTCGCCGCAAAGGGTCCGACGCAGGGGCAGATCCCGCACTTCGATGCGAAGGCAGCGCTCACCTCCGACGCGCGCAGCCTGCCGTTCCCCATCCGGAACCCGGCCGTGCCCACCGACTGGACCCCCAACTCCGGCAGCCGCGAGAACATCAGCGGCAACGGCGGCGGACCGATCAGCACTGTCGGCTATATCACTAACCACGGCGCCTACATGCGTTTCAGCCAGAGCAGCGCGACCGAGGAAGCCCTGTCCCGATTCGTGTTGGGCTCCCGCTATGCCACCGGTACCGAGCAGATCGGCGACCAGAAATGGATCGTCTACGCCGAGCCCGGCTCGGAATCGGCCTGGATCACCGACCTCGGCCAGGCGCGGGTGCTCATCACCGGCGCCGGTCAGCGTGAGTCTTTCGTCACGCTCGCACAGGCCATCACCGCGGCACCGCCGATCAAGCCCTGACCCCGCGTGCGCATCGAGCCCTGATGAATGGGGTCGTGCGCAGCGGACGAAGTCGTCGAATACTGCTTGCTGGGCGGGGATTCGGACGAACTCGGACAGAGCTATGAAAAAAACCATTGCAGGCCTTGCGGTCGCCACCATGCTGCTGGCACCGGCGACGGCGACCGCCGCCACTCCGCTCGATCACCCTCCCGCGACGCTCGTCGCCGACAGCGGTTCCGCCGCGACCGGTTCGGCCGGCGAATACCTGTGCAGACTGCTGAAGATGTTGCGCGCCGGGTGGGTCGACAGCTCCGGCGGCGGCCCCGCCTGCACGTTTCCCTAGCGGTGGTTGACCACGTTGACGATGGTGCCGCTGGGGTCGCGGACGAAGAAGCGGCGCACGCCCCACTGTTCGTCGGTCAGCGGATAGACGATGTCGGCGCCCGCGGCGGTCATCGCCGCGTGCACCGCATCCACGTCTTCGACCTCGACGCTCATATTCGGCTGCAACTTCTCCGCGCCGGGGCCGATGAGCAGCACCTGGGCGGTGGGGTTGGCGGGGGAGGCCATCGTGACGACCCAGCCGAGGTCCATCGCCTCCTCGAAGCCGAGCAGGCGATAGAAGTCGCGGCTGCGCTCGATGTCGGTGGTGTGGATGTCCGGCGTCGCCCGGCGGATCGTCATTTCTCGGCCTCCAGGTCGGTGCGTGACAGCGCGTCCTCCACGCGTCTCCTGGCACCGGCCAGGTGCTCCTCGCAGCGGTTGGCCAGCGCTTCGCCGCGCTCCCACAGGGCGAGCGACTCATCGAGGTCGAGGCCGCCCTGTTCGAGCATCTTCACGACATTGACCAGTTCGTCGCGGGCACGCTCGTAACCGAAGGTGGCGATCTCAGCCAATTCGGTCTCGGCATCCTTGCCGGGCTCGGCCAAGGTCAGCTCCTCCTTGTTGCGGTGTCGTCGGTCTTGTCCTGGCGGGGGCCTAGTGCCTGGGTGCCCAGCGCGGCCGCGGTGACCGCGCCGTCGGCGACCCTGATGCGTAGCTGGCTGCCCGCGGGTGAGTCTTCGATCGTGCGCACCACGTGCCGTTCCGGGCCGGCGACGCGCTGCACGACAGCGTAGCCACGGGCCAGGGTGGCGGCCGGGCCCACCGCGGTCAGCTTCTCGCGCAGGTGGCGGGTCGCGGTGGCCTCGGTGCGAATGAACTGCTCGGCACAGCGGCGGGTCGACGCGCGCAGGCGCTCGATTTCCTCACGGCGCCGGTCGATTTCGCGCAGCGGATCGGCGAGCACGGGGCGCGAACGCAGTTGGGTCAGCGCGCGGGTCTCGCGGTCGACCCAGCCGCGCAACGCGGCGGCGGAGCGGGCGCGCATATCGCGCACACCGGCCAACTCCGCGGCGGCGTCGGGCACCACGCGCTTGGCGGCGTCGGTGGGCGTGGCGGCGCGCAGGTCGGCGACGAGATCGCTGAGCGGGTTGTCCGGCTCGTGGCCGATCGCGCTCACGATGGGGGTGGTCGCGGCGACGATGGCGCGGCACAGTGCCTCGTCGGAGAAGGCAAGCAGGTCCTCCACGCTGCCGCCGCCGCGGGCGAGCACGATCACCTCGACGGACGGGTTGCGGTCGAGCTGGGCGAGGGCCTCGAGCATCTGCGGCACCGCGGTCGGACCCTGCACAGCGGTATTGCGGATCTCGAAACGCACTGCGGGCCAGCGGTTTCTGGCCACCGTCAGAACGTCGCGTTCGGCGGCGCTGGCCCGGCCGGTGATCAGGCCGACGGTCTTGGGCAGGAACGGCAGCGGCCGCTTGAGTCGCACGTCGAAGAGGCCTTCGGCGGCGAGCAGGGCCTTCAGCCGCTCGATGCGGGCGAGCAGTTCGCCGATGCCGACCGGGCGAATCTCGATGACACGCAACGACAGTGTGCCCCGGCCGGTGAAGAACGAGAGCTTGCCGTAGACCACGACCCGGCTGCCTTCCTGCAGCGGGATCGGGGACTTGCGGATGAGGTCCGGGTCGCAGGTCACCGACAACGACATGTCCGCGGACGGATCACGCAGCACCAGGAACGCCGTGCGGGTGCCCGGTCGCAGATTGATCTGGGTGATCTGGCCCTCGACCCAGATGCTGCCGAGCCGGTCGATCCACTGCGCGACCTTGATCGCGACGGAGCGCACCGGATACGGCTGCTCGGCGGAGTTGGCGGGCGCGGCGGAACTCGCGGGCGCGGCGGGGGCCTGCGCGGGCGGTTGGCCGGTGCGCTCCGGTTGACCGGGGGTCACCCGGCCAACCGTCGACGAAGGTGTGCGTGGCACCCGAGGTTGGGCACCCCGAGGAGGCGCACGCGCATGGTTTCGGTCACTGCGCCTGCACGGTGGCGATCCGATTCGTCAGCATGGTCACGAACGGCGCCCGGTTGCGGGTCTGCTGCTCGTAGTCCAGCAGCGCGGTGAGGTCTTCGACGGTCAGCATGCGCAGGCGGGCGCGCAGCTGAGCCAGGGTCATGCCGCCGTAGTCGTAGCGGGTGGCGACTTCGGGCACGCTGATCTCCGGCGCGGGGTCGGCCGCGGGGACGATCTCCAGCTTTGTCTCCGACACCGGTTCAGTGGTTTCCGGCTCGTCGGTGCTCGATACCGAGGTGCTGTGGCCGTTGCCCTCGGCAGCACGGGCGGCGGCTTCGGCGGGCAGTGTCTCGCGAGCCGTATAGGTGGCAGGCTCGGGCTCGTCGGTGGCGTACAGGTCGAAGCGGCTGGTGCGCGTCGTGCTGCCGCTCTGGGTCGGCTCCGCGTCGAGGTCCTCGTCGAAGGTGGCCCACTCCGGCTGTTCCTCCGGAGAATTGGCCAATCGATCGAAGACCGCGTCGCCCTTGAGCGCGAGGCTCGTCACGAACTGCTGGACGTGCATCGTCGTCTGCAGCAGCTGGCTGATGGCGGTGATCGGTAAATTCATTGCGGCCGTGGGTAGCCGACGAGTTTCCTCAACGGCGTAAACGGCGGCCCCGGCGGC
This sequence comes from Nocardia ninae NBRC 108245, assembly GCF_007990755.1. Classification (GTDB taxonomy): domain Bacteria; phylum Actinomycetota; class Actinomycetes; order Mycobacteriales; family Mycobacteriaceae; genus Nocardia; species Nocardia ninae. The sequence continues at coordinate 98,400 of NZ_BJXA01000027.1, forward strand.
TACCCGGGCCAGGAACGGTGGTCGAAACATGGTCCTAGCCTGCCCGAAATGGTGTGCTATGCAAAGGTCGGGGCTCACGAGAGTGATTCTGGCGTATGTCACGGCGCGCGCGGACCTCGCCTCGCCGCACGGTAGCGACTTCGGCGTACTGCCCGGGCGGCGGATAGTCGGTCGGCGCACGTAAGCTGTCGGCATGTCCTCGGCCATACCCTTGAACGTCGGAATCACCCGCTCAGCGGGTGCCGGAACCGTCGATCCCGTCGGCGGCAAGCGGGTGCTGCTCGCCGAGCCGCGGGGGTACTGCGCCGGCGTGGACCGAGCGGTGGAAACCGTCGAGAAGACGCTGGAGAAGCACGGTGCGCCGATCTACGTGCGCAAGGAGATCGTGCACAACCGCCACGTCGTGGAAACGCTGCGTGAGCAGGGCGTCATCTTCGTAGACGAGACCGACGAGGTGCCCGAGGGCTCGGTGGTCGTGTTCTCCGCACACGGTGTCTCACCTGCGGTGCACACCTCGGCCGCCGCCCGCAACCTGCACACCATCGACGCGACCTGCCCGCTGGTGACGAAGGTGCACCAGGAGGCCAAGCGGTTCGCCCGCGACGACTACGACATCCTGCTGATCGGCCACGAAGGCCACGAGGAAGTCGAGGGCACGGCGGGCGAGGCGCCCGAGCACGTGCAGCTGGTGGACGGCCCCGCCTCGGTGGACAAGGTCACCGTCCGCGACGAGTCGAAGGTGATTTGGCTCTCACAAACGACACTGAGCGTCGACGAGACGATGGAGACGGTGCAGCGGCTGCGCGAGCGCTTTCCGGCGCTGCAGGATCCGCCCAGCGACGACATCTGCTACGCCACCCAGAACCGTCAGGTCGCGGTGAAGGCGATGGCGCCCGAATGCGATCTGGTGATCGTCGTCGGCTCGCGCAACTCCTCGAACTCGGTGCGCCTGGTCGAGGTCGCGCTCAATGCCGGTGCCAAAGCCTCGTACCTGGTCGACTACGCCCGCGAGGTGGACCCCGCGTGGCTCACCGACGTCCGCACCGTCGGCATCACCTCGGGTGCCTCGGTGCCGGAGATCCTGGTCCGCGGTGTGCTGGACATGCTGGAGGAGCACGGTTATGCCGATGTTCAGCCGGTGACCACAGCGAACGAGACCTTGGTCTTCTCGCTGCCGCGCGAACTGCGCACCACCCGGCGCTGACCCTCCGCCCGACCATCCGGGGCGGGTCCCTCGCTGGACCACCCGCCGCTGAGCTGCGGCGAACCATGCGGTGTTGAGCTGCCGCGAACCATTCGGCGGCGAACTGCGCCGAACCATTCGGCGTCGAGCTGGGTGTGGATGGCGTGTGCGGATGGGACGTGGTGGCGGGCCGACCCATTCGATGCCGCCATGGTGTCCGCTTGATCGCCGTAAGGGCCTGACGCCCGCCGTCATGTCCCCGCCGCCACCGGCGCTACGCGTGAACGGGACATGGCGGCGGCGTCACTCGGTGATCGCCGCCGTGGTGTCCCTTTGGCCGTTGGTGGCGTTCGTGAGGGGGGGCATGGGGGCGGGTCGAGTCGGTGATTGCCGCTGTGGTGTCCCGTTGGTGTGGATGGCGTTTGCGGGTGGGACGTGGTGGCGGCCCGACCCACTCGGTCCCCGTCGCGGTGTCCGCTGTGATCGCCGTAAGGGCCTGACAGCGGCCGCCATGTCCCCGCCGCCATCGACGCTGCGTGCGAACGGGACGTGGTGGCGGCATCTCTCGGTGATCGCCGCCGTGGTGTCCCTTTGGCCGTTGGTGGCGTTCGTGAGGGGGACGTGGTGGCGGGTCGACTCGGTGGTTGCCGCTGTGGTGTCCCGTGGGGTGGACGGTGTTCGCGGGTGGGAAGTGGTCGCGGCCGACCCGCTCGATGCCGACCGTTGTGTCCGCTTTGATCGCTGTAAGCGCCTGACGCGCGCCGCCATGTCTCCGTCGCCACCGGCGCTGCGCACGAATGGGACAAGGTGGCGGCGTCACTCGGTGGTTGCCGCCGTGGTGTCCCGTTGGCCGCTGGTGGCATGCGCGAGGGGGACGTGGCGGAGGCATGGCCCGGCTCGGTGCCGCTGTTGGTCGCGTAAGCGCCTGACGCCTGCCGCTACGCGCGAACGGCCCGGCGCTGAGCTGCGGTAGACCGCCCGGCGCTGAGCTGCGGCGGACCATCCGGCGCTGAGCTGCGGCGGACCATCCGGCGCTGAGCTGCGGCGGACCATCCGGCGCTGAGCCGCGGCGGGCCGCCCGGTGGTGAGCTGCGCTGAACCGTCCGGAGTTGAGCTGCGCCTAGCCATTCGGCCGACTAAGCGCGGCTGCGTTGTGTCGGATCAGCGTCGGAAGCCGCTTCCGGGCGCGCGGCACGATAAATATGTCGCGCCGTGGCTGCCCGGCCTGACACCATCGCCGCATGCCAGCAGCCATGACATCCGACCAGCTCGCCGCCCGCACCACCCGAGCGGTTGCTGCGGCGGTCGACGCGGGCCGTGACCTCGGACTGACGGTGGCCGACCCGAAGGTCCTGCACGACGCGTTCTCTGTCGTTGTGCACCTCGCTCCGACACCGGTGGTGGTTCGGGTGCCCACGGTCCTGCTCTCGCCCGACCTCGATCCGCAAACGACACGCCAGCGTTCGGAGCTCGAGGTGGTGGCGTGGCTCGCGGAACAGGGCGTCCCGGTGATTCCACCGAGCCCTCTCGTGCCGCGGGAACCCGTGCGACGCAACGGTTTCTCGATGACGTTCTGGCAGTTCGTCGAGGTGGACGCGAGTGTCGAGCCCGACTATGTGCACAACTCCGGCCTGATCGCCGACCTGCACGCCGCGCTGCGCGGCTACCCGGGTGAGCTGCCGTTCCTGTCCTCGGCCGAACCGGCGGTGGTCACGGAGAGCCTGGCCGCCCTCGCGCAGAGTCCCGACCTAATCGACGCCGCAGATCTGGACCGTGCGCAGCGGGAATGGGAGATCCTGGAGCCGGTCATCCGCTCGCGCGCGGCGTTCGAGGCGGAGTTCCCCGGTATCGACCTCCAGCCGATCCACGGGGACGCTCCGGCGGTCAACGTCGTGCCCACCCCGGGTGGACCGTTGTATGCCGACTTCGAGCTGACCACGCTCGGGCCGGTCGAATGGGATCTGGCGTTTCTCGGCCCCGAATGCGAGGCCGCGTACAACGCCGCGGCGCAGCAGCGCGGCTTGCGCCCGCTGGACGAACGCCTGATGCGTTTCATCAACGCCGTAGGTATGGCCAGAACGCTGGCCTGTCTCGCGGTGGTGCCGCAGCTGCCGATGCTCGCCGAGGCTTTGACACCGTCCATCGAGTACTGGCGGTCGATGCCGTTCGCAGGCGGACTGAGTAACTGAGTGGCCGCGGCTAGAGGTTCTCGGGCCTGCGTCGGTCGGTGCGGCTCGAATCCCGTTCGCGGTAGCGGACGTTGGGCTGGGGGTGCGGCGGCGGCAGGTCGCCCCGGCGGCGCGGCGGATTGCC
>NZ_BJXA01000028.1 GCF_007990755.1 Nocardia ninae NBRC 108245
CCTCGGACGGCATGGCAATCGAGATGCGCGATGGCGACGACGAGGATCTGGAGCGCGCCGCGGCGAACCTGGGCATCAATTTGTCCAGGAACGAAGCGGCGACAATCGAGGATCTACCGGGCTGACAGCCCGGTGGTGAACGCCGGGATCGAGCCGCGATGTGTATCGCGACTCGATCCCGGTCGCCGCACCCGCTGTGACATCCGCACGCGTGTCAGTGCGGTGAGTCGGAGTGCGAGAAACCAGAAAGTGTGCGGCTGTCAGACGTGCACCGTGGCGATCGCGTCGACCGCTTCCGGATTCTTCGGCTTGGTCCGCGGCAGGAAGAACGCCGGCACTAGCGTGAGGACGGTCAGCACCAGCGCCACGATGTAGGTGTGGCTGAATGCCGTTGCGGCCTGGCTCAATCCGGTCTCCAGCACGCCCGGCGGCAGCTTGCTCGCGAACTCCGGGTTGGCGTTCGCCGCGATCGCCGGCTTGGCGAACTCCTCCTTGTTCAGGAAGTTGGTCAGCACCACCGAGATCACCGCGGTGCCGATCGAGCCCGCGGTCTGGTTCACGATGTTCATCAAGGTCGAGCCGCGAGCTACCTGCTGATGGCTGAGCGTCTGGATCGCCGCGGTCATGATCGGCATCATCGTGCAGCCCATACCCAGACCCATCACGAACAGCGCGCCGAGCATGATCGGGTATGAGGTATCCACGCCGAGCTTGGTGAAGAACACCGTGCTGAACGCGATCAGCGTGATGCCGACCAGCACGATCTTGCCCGGGCCGATCTTGTCGACCAGCCGCCCCGCGACCGGCATGGTGATCATCGCGCCCAAACCCTGTGGGATCAGCAGCAAGCCGGCCATCAGCGCCGATTCGCCGCGGATCTGCTGCAGGTAGGTCGGCAGCAGCAACGCCCCGCCGAAGAACGCGATCGCGAACAGCACCATGGTGAGCACCGCGAAGGTCAGCGCGCGGTTGCGGAACAGATGCAGATCGATCAGTGGATGTTCGGTGCGCAGCGCGTGGAAGACGAACGCCACCATGAGAACCAAGCCGATGATCGCGGGCAGCAGCACCTTCGTCGCCAGCACCGTTCCCTCACCGGGAATGGACGAGACGCCGAACAGGAACAGCGCGAGGCCGGGCGAGGCCAGCAGCATGCCGAGGAAGTCGAACGACTCCGACGGCTCCGGCTTGTCCGCCGGGAACACCATCTGCGCCAAGACCAGCGAGATTATGCCGATCGGCACGTTGATCAGGAAGATCCACTGCCAGTGGAACTCGATCAGCCAGCCACCGAGGATCGGACCGCAGATCGGACCGAGCAGCATCGGCACACCGAGCACCGCCATCACCCGGCCGACGCGCTGCGGGCCCGCCGCGTGCGTCATGATCGTCATGCCGAGCGGCATCAGCATGCCGCCGCCGATGCCCTGGATCACCCGGAACGCGATGAGCGACTCGATGTTCCACGCGGTGGCGCACAACACCGAGCCGAGGACGAAGAACGTCAGCGCCGCCATGTAGAGGCGTTTCGTGCCGAACCGATCCGCCGCCCAGCCGGTCAGCGGAATGACGGTGGCCAGCGCCAATGTGTAGCCGGTGATCGTCCACGCCGCGATGGCGTAGCTCGTCCCGAACTCGGCCTGGAAAGTGGGCAGCGCGATGTTGACGACGGTGATGTCGAGGATCGACATGATCGCGCCGAGCACGACCACGCCTGCCACCTTGAAGACCGCCGCGTCCAGTTTGTCGGCGGTCGGATCAGGCCCCGTCGCCTGAGTATCCGGAGGTTGAGTCACCGCTTCAGCGTTCCATCTCTTCGCCTCCTACACCAGCAATTTCTGAGTGGATTCGGCAGAACAAAATTCCAGCGCGGTGCGGGCGGCCGCTGTTGCCGCTGCACTCGCGGGGAGCAGCGGCAGGCGGACCGCCGGGCTGGGGATGCGCCCTTCGGCGGCCAGGACCGCCTTGATGACGGCGGGGTTGGGTTCGGCGAAGAGGGCTGCGGACAATGCGGCGAGGCGGTGGCTGAGGGCGCGGGCCTCGTCCAGCGGTCCGTCGCGCCAGGCGGTCACCAGGGCGGCGAACGAGGCGGTGGCGAGGGTCGCGGAGGCGAGGATGCCGCCGGTCGCGCCGAGGGCGAGCAGCGGTGCGGCGTACAGATCGTCACCGGCGAGGACGGCGAAATCGGCTGGGCGCGTGCGCATCAGCTCGATGGTGGTGTCGTCGATGGCGCCGACGGCGTGTTTGACGCCGATGATGTTCGGCTCCGCGGCAAGCTCGCGCAAGGTATCGGCGCCCAGGGTGCGGCCGGTGCGGTACGGAATGTTGTAGACGACCAGCGGGACCGGGCTGGCGGCGGCGAGGGCGCGGAAGTGGGCGAGGACGCCGGCTTCGGAGGGGCGGGTGTAGTACGGGACGACGGTGAGCGCGGCGGTGATGTGCGCGCTGAGGCCGGCGAGGGCGTCGATCGAGTCGGCCGTGCAGTTGGATCCGGCGCCGACGATCAAGGGGGCGTTGTGTTCTCCGCACACGCGGGCGCAGATCTCTACGACCAGTTGACGTTCGGCAGTGTTCAGGGTCGCGGTCTCCGCGGTGGTGCCGAGCGCGACCAAACCGGTCGCGCCGTCGGCGAGCGCCGAATGTGCCAGGCCCGCCAGTGCGTCGGCCGCTAGCGCGCCGTCCGCGGTGAACGGGGTGACCAGGGGGACGAAGAGGCCTGCGAGCGTCATGCATTTCAGCGTGACCTCGTTGAACCTTCAGGTCCAGTTCACATTTCTACATTCGAGCATAAGGTGAACTGATGCTCGATATTCGGAAGTTGCGGCTGCTGCGCGAGCTGGCGCATCGCGAGACCATCGCGGCGGTCGCCGACGCGCTCGCCTACACACCCTCGGCCGTCTCCCAGCAGCTCAGCGCGCTCGAACGCGAAGCCGGTGTGCCGCTGTTGGAGCGGACCGGTCGGCGGGTGACGCTGACCCCGGCCGCGCGCACCCTCGTCGAGCACGCGGAGACGATCCTCGCGGTGCTCGAACAAGCCGCCGCCGACTTGGCCATCAGCCGCGCCGAACTCACCGGCACGTTGCGGATCGGCGCCTTCCCGACCGCCGTCCGGACGATCCTGTCCCCCGCCCTCGTCGCGTTGAGCCGCGACCATCCCGGGCTGGAACTGATGGTGACCGAACTGGATCCGGCGACCGCGCCCGCCGCGTTGCGTGCCGAGACACTGGACGTCGCACTGGTGCAGGAATACGACTATGTGCCCGTCGAGCCGGATCCGGCGCTCGATACCGAGCCGCTGCTCGAGGAAACCATCTATCTGGCAGCGTTGTCCGATGCGTCGCTGGACGCGCACCGCGAAACCTCGTGGATCGCAGGCACTCCCGATACCTTGTGTCACACGATGACCGTGCGAGCCTGTCAGGCAGCGGGATTCACGCCGCACGTGCGGCACCATGCCGATGATTTCGGCACGGTGCTCGCGCTCGTCGCGGCGGGACAGGGCGTGGCGCTGGTGCCGGAGCTCGGCGCGTTGACGTGCCCGGCGGAGGTCACGCTGACGCCGTTGGCGACGCGGCGGCGGACGCTGCTGGCGTATCGGCGTGGCACCGGGAATCATCCGGCTGTTCGGGCCGCCCGTTCGGCGCTGCGTGCTTCCGTGGCGCAAGGTAGTGCTGCCACACAGGGCAGTGCGACCGTGCAGAGCAGTGCGACTGCGCAGAGCAGTGCGGCCGTGCAGGGCAGTGCGGCCGTGCAGGGCAGTGCGGCCACACAAGGGGTTGCGGCCACGCAGGGCAATGCGACTGCGCAGAGCAGCGCTGCCGCGCAGGGCAATGCGAGCGCGCAAAGCAGTGCGGCCGCGCAGGGCAATGCGGCTGGGCCAGCTCAGCGCAGCAGGTAGCGGCTGGTCGGCACGACATCGATGTCGCGGTCGGCGCCGAAAGTGGCCACGCTCTTCATCATTCGGCCGATGCGGCGCGTCAGTTCGGCGTTGTCACCGGCGCTGCCGTAGAACGCGTGCGGGTCGGTGAGTGCTTCGATGGGGAATAGTTCCTCGACTATTGCCGCGATATCCGGGGCGTCGTTGGTGACGCGATCGAGCACGAGATTCTGCACGTAGCCGAAGGTCGCCTGGGTGGTGATGGCGACTTCGGTGTGCTTGTCGCGCCAGCGATGCAGCCATTCGGCGTGCGGGAGGGTGTCCGGTTGTCGGAGAAACGCGAGGTTGGCCAGGCCTGGCGTCCGTCGGCCGAGCGGGACCACGGGAGGCTCGATCGGACGTGCTTCCTCGACGTGCCAACCCGCGACCCGCTTCGCGACCTCAGCGAGAACTGTTGCGACGGCGTCCGTTTCGCGTGGTTCGGATATCCATGTGCTGACCACCGCGGCTACCGGCTCGTCGAAGGTTGTCAGCCGGAGCATGGCGTTCGCGACCTCGGCGTCGGCGATGTTCACCTGTAGCGCAGTGGTTCCGGCGGCGGCCAGTTGTGCGGTCAGTTCGTCGGCGAGCAGATCGCCTGCGTCCCAGAGTGCGAACATCACCTTCATCGCGCGGCCACTTTCTGTAACAGGTTTCACTTCTGCGCAGGGTAGCCCAATCCCGGGGCGATCCGCCTGTTTGCGGGCGCTCAACGCTCTGACCTGGAGCAACGCCACCCGCACACGCGAGTGAATAGTCGCCTCTTCGCCGGGTAAACGGTCCGCATCGACCGAAGAGGGGTGTCCAGTGAAGACGATTTCGACCGACATTCCGGCGCGACTTGATCGTTTGCCGTGGTCGCGCTGGCATTGGATGGTGGTGATCGGGCTCGGGTCCGTCTGGATCCTGGACGGCTTGGAAGTCACCGTCGTCGGCAGCGTGGCGAGCCGGTTGTCCGAGCCGGGGAGCGGCCTGAACATCACGGCCGCACAGGTTTCCGGCATCGCGGCGGCGATGTACGTCGCGGGCGCGGGCTGTGGCGCGCTGTTCTTCGGTTGGCTCACCGACAGATTCGGCCGCAAGAAGCTGTTCTTGATCACCCTTGCCGTGTATCTCATCGCGACAGCGCTTACCGCCGTGTCGTTTTCGGTGTGGTGGTTCATCCTGTTCCGCTTCCTCACCGGCTTCGGCATCGGCGGCGAATACGCGGCGATCAACTCCGCGATCGATGAGCTCATCCCGCGCAAATATCGCGGACGCATCGACATCGTGATCAACGGGACGTTCTGGCTCGGCGCCGTCGGCGGCTCACTACTGTCCGTGGTCGCGTTGAACACCAACCTGTTCCCGGCGAACATCGGCTGGCGCTTGACCTTTGCGCTGGGCGCAGTGTTCGGGCTGATCATTCTGGTGGTGCGCCGTCATGTGCCGGAGAGCCCCCGTTGGGAGTTCATCCATGAGCGTGAGGATGCGGCCGAGCGGACCGTCGTCGATATCGAAAAGCAAGTGCGTGCCGACACCGGTCGCGAGCTGGAAGATGTGTCGGATCAGCGGATCGAGATCCATCAGCGGCGCACCATCAGCTTCCGCGAGATCGCCGCGGTGATGGTGCGGCACTATCCACGGCGCAGCGTGCTCGGTCTCGCGCTGTTCATCGGCCAGGCGTTCCTGTACAACGCCATCACCTTCAATTACGCGCTCATCCTGTCGAAGTCGTTTCATGTGGCCGACGATCGGGTCGGCTACTACTTCGCCGTGATCTGCTTCGGCAATTTCCTCGGGCCGCTGCTGCTCGGCAGGCTGTTCGACACGATCGGGCGCAAGCCGATGATTGCGGGCTGCTACCTCGGCTCGGCGGTTCTATTGTTCGGCACTGCATGGCTTTTCCAGGCGGGCGTGTTGTCAGCGGTTACCCTGACCGCGTGCTGGACGGCGGTACTGTTCGTCGCGTCCTGCGGCGCCAGCGCGGCGTATCTGACGGTGAGCGAGATCTTTCCGATGGAGACGCGGGCCATGGCCATCGCGTTCTTCTACGCGATCGGCACCGTCGCGGGTGGGGTGGCCGGCCCGCTGGTGTTCTCCAAGCTGGCCGCCGAGGGGGATCCCGGCAAGACCGCGCTCGCCTTCGCCATCGGCGCCACCGCGATGTTCGCCGCCGGGTTGGTCGAGCTGGCTTACGGCGTACGGGCCGAGGGCCGTTCCCTCGAGGACATCGCGAAACCCTTGAGCGCCACAGCCGCATCCGGCAGCTCGACCAAGGCTTCCTAAATTGTCTCAGACAATTTAGGATCGAGCCCAGTTACCCAGAAGGGACGCCCATGTCAGCCATGCCGCACGCACCGGCCCGGGCCTTCAACAGCCTCGTCACCTTCAGCTGGAATCGGCTTGCCCGGGTTTACAACACTCCCCTGGTGCAGCGAATCGCCTACCAGCCGCCGCAGGACGAGATCATCGACCAGCTGCGGCGGGCCGGGATCCGCCGGATCGCCGATGTCGGCTGCGGCACCGGCATTCTCGCGTCGCGCATCCAGCGGGAGCTGGCGCCCGAAGTGGTATACGGCTGCGACGCCTCCGTCGGCATGCTCCGGCAGGCGAAAGCCTGCTCTCCCGAGGTGAAGTGGATCAATCGGCGGGCCGAGGACCTCGGACTGCCCGACGGGGCGGTCGATGCGGTCGTGTCTACGCACGCCTTCCACTTCTTCGATCATGCGGCAGCGCTCGCGGAGTTCCACCGGATCCTCTCGCCCGACGGGCTACTCGCGATCGTCCTCAACAACCCGCGCAGCCGCTTCGCTCGATTGTTGCAGCCGCAGCCGATCCAGAACGTCGCGTACTTCCCCTCGCCCGCGGAGATGCGGCGGCTGGTGGAAGACGCGGGCCTCCGGGTCATCGAGCAGCGCCCGGTACGCAGGCCCCTCCCGGACGCGCTGGTGCCGGATGTGCTTACCGTCGCCCGGCGGGTTTGACCGGAGAATCGCTGTGCCACAACCGAGCACGGCACCGCGCCGGCGGACTCGAACGGCCCGCCGGTACTGCTGCCCCCAAGTCACGACACATTTGCTGGACCTGGCACCAACTCGATATGGCTCCCCGACGAGCTGTCGGTGCGCCGGGGTAATCTGATCGACCGGAACGCGCTGCCCCAGCCCCTGTCAGCCGACCGTTTCAGGTAAGGACATCGGTCGAGGTGGAGAGGGGCAGGTTGTTGGATCAGTCTGTTGATGTTCCGGAAGTCACGCCGGAGAATGCCGGCGTTCCAGCCGGGAGCCCGGCCGCGATGGTGGGCGACTCCGGCGTTATCGGGCCCGAAACAGTACGGCCGGTCGAGGAAGTCCTGGGCGCGGGCAGCGCACAGAATGCCGGGACGTTCCGTTTCTGGCTGGTTGACCAGCGTTGGGAATGGTCCGACGAGGTCGCGCTCATCCACGGCTACGAACCGGGGACGGTGCATCCGTCCACCGAACTGCTGCTGTCACACAAGCACCCCGAGGACCGCGAACAGGTGGCGAACACCATCGCCCGCACCCTCGAAACCGGTGAACCGTTCTGCAGCAGACACCGCATCATCGACACCAAAGGCACCGTGCACCACGTCCTCGTTGTCGGCGACGACATGGTCGACGACGATGGCGATGTGATCGGCACCTCCGGCTACTACATCGACATCACCAACACCCTCGAAGAAGACCGCAGGCAGACCCTCAACGGCGCGCTACCCGAGCTGTACACCGCGCGAGCCGCGATCGAGCAGGCCAAAGGCGTCCTGATGCTCATCTACGGCATCACCGCCGACCAGGCATTCCGGGTGCTCACCTGGCGCTCCCAGGAGACGGGCACCAAGCTGCGCACGCTGGCCACCCAGCTCGTCTCCGAGGTCAGCACGCTCGACGGGCAGATGGTCGAGCTGCGCACCCGCTTCGACCATCTGCTATTGACCGTGCACGAGCGGCTGTGAACTCAGGGCCGGCGGTCCAGGATCTTGCTCACGTCGATAGTGCGGTCGACTACAGCGCGCGCAAGATCCGGTAGCCGGCCGCGAGTATTGCGGGCATAGCCGCGCAACGCGTCGAACGCGGTCTCCGGATCGAGGTCGCCGTGCGCGGCCAGAATCCCCTTCGCCTGTTCGATCACCACCCGACTCTGCAGCGCCGACTGCAACTGCCCGTTGACCGTCCGGTGGCCCGCCAGCAGCCGAGCCTGCAAAATCGCAATACTCGCGATATCCGCCAGCGCCTGTCCCACCAGCAGATCATCCTCCGTCATGTTTCCCTCGCCGGTGCTGAACAGATTCAGCGCCCCCACCCGGTCCGCCCGCAACCGCAGCGGCAGCGCATACACCGACTGAAAGCCTTCCAGCAGAGCCTGTTTCGCGAACGCGGGCCACCGGTCGCGCGCCTCCTCCAGGTCCTCGACAATGACCTGCTCGCTGTCGCGATACGACTGCACACACGGCCCGTCCTGCGCCTGGATCTGCAACAACTCCAACCACCGAGTCGCCTCACTGGTCGAAGCCAGCACCTTCAGCTCCCCGTCCTCCCCCGCCAACAGCACGGCCGCGGTATCCACCGGTAGCAGGTCGACAGCCCGATCCAGCAGCTCCTGCACCACGTCCACCGGGTCATATTCCTCCACCAGCGAGTCCGCCAACTGCACAAACGCCTCGACCAGCCGCCGCTCCCGACTCATACCAGTCCTCTCCTTCCGGTCCGCCGACACCGCACGGCCCATTCGTACTAGGCGTAATGCCCCCACTGCTCGCCGCCAATCCGCCCCCACCCCCTTCTCCGTCACACCCCCTGCGCCCGACCAGGTTTCACGCCCCACTCACCCCCGCCGCCACGCCGCTCACCAGGCGATTCGCTACCGTGGGGGTAGCTGAGGTAATCTCTTCGAGCGCCCAGCAATGGGCGCGGAACGGGCTGTGGCGCAGCTTGGTAGCGCACCTGACTGGGGGTCAGGTGGTCGCAGGTTCAAATCCTGTCAGCCCGACAGTGAAAAATCCCTTCTGACCTCGGTCGGAAGGGGTTTGCTGTTTCAGACAACATGCAGTTGGGGACCGCTGGGGGGCTCGCAGGTGGATCGTGAGCAGGTTGCCGTCGTTCTGGAGTGCTTCGATGTCCGGTGAAGTGATTCGGGGGATCGGTGTGTCCGGGGCCGGGTGACGTTTGCCGACGAAGCCGCCAGACCCACTCAGTTGTGTCGATGTCGCCGACCCGACAGCCGGACACTTCGCCGATGCGAACCGCCGTACATGCCGCGAAGATCACGACGTCACCCCATCCCTGGTAGCCATCCGCCGATGCAGCGACCAGCGAGTCGGCGAGGGTGGTCATCAAACACAAAAAGCGGTGCCCAGTCCGACAGTGCCAGTGATCGCGGCTCCTCGAGTTCATCTTCGTACCGCTCGTACTGCCGCTGTCATCCGACGACCTCGACGCGGTTCCGATCGGTGGTATCCAGTGTCGATCAAAGCGCCCATCTGCCGAAACGCTCTGTCTCCTCTCGGCGTTGGTGTGGTGTCGGCCTCGAACGCGAGGAAGTCCGTCATGGAAAATTCCGACCGACAAGGCCGGCCAGAACCGATTTCCCGGACGAGCAACGTGATGACCGGTGGCCCCCGCGGCCAAGCCAGCGGGCGACTACCTGGCGCGATCGCTTTCCGATCGAGGACCTGCGGCTGTATCGCCGAGCGTGCTCCGGCCCGCCCCGGGCGGCGGCTCGGATCGGGCGCTGATGGCGTCGGCGGCCCGTAACCCGGAGACGAGGGCGCTGCCCGCGTGCTCGCACGGTGGTTGGACGGTGTTGCCGACGTAGTAGATGTCGCGGTCCGGGTCGTAGTTGTCCGGTTTCGTGAAGCCGGGCGGGAGGATGGCCGGGGCGAGGGTGCTGGAGAGCCCATGGAGCTGCTGGAATTCGCGGGGTGCGATGAGCCGGTGGTAGCGGATGGCCGCGGTGAAACCGGGCAGCATGGTATCGATGCGGTCGAACAGGTAGCCCTGGATGTGGTCGCGTTCGGTGGGGTCGAGGTCATCGGTGCCGCGCGGGCACATCAGATAGGCATTGAAGGATCGATACGTCCGATCACCGGGCAGATCGCAGGGAAAAACGTTGAACGCGAACGCCGTTGGCAGTTCTCCGGCGTCGAGCCGAGTCAGTATCGCGGGGAGGCCGGCGGGCACGTGCATGACGGTGTGTACACCTTCGGGAAACGGCGCACCGGTGGTGGTGGCGATATGCATGGTGGCGACAGCCAGCCCAGCCTCAGCGTTGGGCGGATAACAGTTCAGTCGCTGCTGACTCGATATCACGTGGCGCGCGTAGTAGCTGCCGTGATCGGTGGTGACCGTTGTCGATCCGGCCCGCTGCGCGATGTCGGTGACGGTCACCCCGAGGTCGACCCGCCCGCCTAGATCTTGCAGGCGCGCGACCATGCGGCCGGCGAGGGTCGCGGTGCCGCCGATCGGCGTGACGGGGTGGTCGTAGCCGTAGCCGAGTTTCTTGGAGAACAGGGCCGCGAACAAGTCGGCCCGGAACCGGCGGGGCGGGCTGCCGAAGGCCCAGCAGACCGTGGCGACGAAGTCGGCGAACTCGCCCCCTTTGACGGCGCGGTCGAGCAGGTCGGCGACGAATATCGGCTCGCCGCTTCGTTCGGCGACCCGCAGCGCGCGGAGGAATCTGAGCAGGTCGGGTGCCACGGGAAGAAACGGGCGGACCGTCGCCAGGCGCAACGGCAGGGTGTAGGCGGCGCGTTCGGTGTACAGCAGCGAGCGAGGGTGGTGAAAGGTGATGTCGACGCCGAGGTCGGCCATGGCCCGCTCCAACGCGGAGCCGAAGTCGTTGCACGCGATGGTGAATTCGTACCCGTCGATCGTATGGGTGCCGCACAGCCCACCCGCAGTGTCTCGCTTCTCGAATACTCGCACCTGAAAACCCCTGGCTTGCAGCGTGATCGCGGCGGTCAAGCCCGAGATTCCGGCGCCGACAACGATGACGTCGTGCGTGTCGGAGGACAGTGGCATGGTCGACTCTTCTCGTTGCGCGGGTCAGGGCCGGTCAGCGCTGATGATCAAGGCGTGCGGGCAATTCAGGTAGTCCGCCCAGAACGCCGCGCCGTGTTCGGCGATACCCGCGTCGGTGGGTGTCGGCGCGATCCAGGTGATGGACCGGAACCCGGCATCACGGAGGGCGTCGTCGTGGGCCTGTCGGGACCAACGGTGCGCTACCACCTGCGCGGGCGGGTCGAACAGATGGGAGGTGAGGACGACCGGTTGTCCTTCTGCTCGTTCGAGTTTCGCGTCGAGGGTGAATCCGTAAGGCCGGTAGTAGTCGGGGTCCGCCGCGAATTCGGGGTTCAGCGCGAAGGTGACGAACCGGCCGCCGGGCCGCAGCGCCGCAGCGGCACCGCGGCACATGGCGGCGAGTTCGTCCCATGCGGTGGCGTACGGCAGCACGTAGACGGCGGTGACCAGGTCGACGGGCCCGAGCAGACCTGCCTCGGCGAGCCCCGCTTGCACGAAAGTTGTTTCCAGCCCTGCGGTTTCGGCTTGTGCACGGGCGACGGCGAGCATGCCTTCGGAGGGATCTACGCCGATCAGGCGACCGGCGTGCACCTGGGCGTATCGGCGCAGATAGAACCCGCTACCACAGCCGGCGTCGAGGATCGACAGCCCGGTGAGATCGCCGAGGACCGCGAGAAAGCTGGGCGCCTCGAGCTGAGAGCGCAGCGGCCAATGCTCGGTGGCATCGTAATGCGCACCGTAATCGCGGAATTGGTCGTTGTCGGTTTTCATCGCGGGTCACACCCTCCATCGGTGGGGTACGGGTTGGTTCGGTTACTCGTCCTCGAATCGGCCTTCGAGGGCAGTGGGATGCCTGCGAGGTGACCGATCAGCTGTGTCAGCTGACCGAACGTGAGTCCATCGAGCTCCAGGCGCAGCCCGGACGGTGCCACCGCACGGATCCCCGGGACGATCCGGTCGGATTTCACCCCGTGCACGTGTCCTGCCGAGCCGGTGCGGTCGAACCGGCGCAACGCCCGTTCGGTGTACTCGGCGATCGACCGGACGTGCGGGTGTTCGAGGACCGTCATGTGGTTACCGGAAACCGTCGACACCGTCACCTCGCCGCCGAACATCGACCCCCACGAAACCTCCGGATCAGGACTCAATACGGGGTCCCGGTCGTGGGCCTTCACGAACAGCAGGTCGGTATCGATCGGCGTTGGCGTGTAGGCGTGGATCGCCCGATTGGTCGTGACCACGACGTCACGCACAGTCGGATCGGTATGCATGACATCGCGGAACGCCTCCCACACGTGCGGGGCGATGTCGCGGAAACCTTCGAACACCGCCAGCACGTCCGCGGCGTCGCGCAGTTCCAACCGCTGCGGATCGTGCACCGCCACCGTGTCGATCATGATCACCAACGGCACCTGCTGTCCCCCCGCCAGCAGTTGGCGCGCCATCTCGTCGGCGATGAGACCGCCGGAGGAGTGCCCGCCCAGCACGTACGGCCCGGAGGGGTGGACGGCACGAAGTTCCTCGATGTTGCGTGCGGCGATGTCGGCGACCGTGGTCGGGATCGCCTCACCCGGCTCGAGCCCGCAGGCACGGAAGGCGTATACCGCCCGGCCCGGGTCGAGAAGTTCGGTCAGTGCGCGGTAGGAGTACACGGTGCCGCCGATCGACTGCACCAGAAACAACGGGATCCGGTCTGGCGTGCCCGGGTGCAAGGTGATCAGCAGGGGGTGCCTGTGCGTCTCGGGTGGTGGCACCTGCTCGAGCCGTGGTGGCACCCGGTCGCGTTGTTGCCGCACGTGGTCGAGCAGCGCCCCGAAGGTCGGATGTTGCAGCAGCGCGTGCGCTGAGATCTGGACGCCGAGCCGTTCGCGCACCTGGGTCCGGAAGGCGACCGCCAGCTGCGAGTCGCCGCCCTTGCGGAAGAAATCGTCGGTCGCCGAGACGGTCCGCACGCCGATCAACGCACACCAGATCTCCGCGAGCACCTGCTCGGTCTCCTGCGCCGCCGCCTCGGTCTCCGCCGAAGCCGAGACCTGCGCCGCGCGGGCCGGGTGTGCCGACAGCTGCGGGTCGCGACGGAAAGGGTAGGTGGGCAACGGAACACGTCGCCGTCGCGCGCCGTGATGAACGCCGTCCCAGTCGATATCCGTTCCGTGACACCACAACTGCGCCAGTAAGCCGGCCAGCTCGTGTGCTTCGGATTCACCGGGCACCAGTGTCGGCACGACCACCCGGTGTTCGCCGCAGTCCGGGTGGAGTTGGACGAGGCGGGTCAGCGTCTGCCCGGGACCGATTTCGAGCAGAACCAGGTCGGGGTCACCGAGCAGGGTGGTCAGGCCGTCGGCGAAACGAACGGTGTGGCGCAGATGGCGTGCCCAGTGCTCAGGATCGGGGGGCTGTTCGGCATTCAGCCAGGTACCGGTCTGCCCGGACACGAGCGGTATCCGTGGCGCCTGCTGGTTCAGCAGCGCACTCGCCCTAGACAATTCATCGATCACCCGGTCCATTACGGCAGAGTGCGATGCGAAGCCGACCGGCACCCGACGTGTCTGCACCCCGTCGCGGCGCAATGCGGTCTCGAATCGTTCGAGGTCGGGCAACAGCCCGGATATCACGCAGTTGCGGTGGCTGTTGACCACCGCCACCGACAGCCCGTCACCGAGCAGTGGACGCACCTCGTCCTCGGACAGCGGCACCGTGATCATCCCGTTGGGTGGGAGATCATCGCACAGCCGGCCACGGACCGTCACCAACCGGACCAGGTCGGGTAGCTCCAAGACCCCGGCGAGGTGGGCGGCGGTGCACTCGCCGAGGCTGAGCCCGAACAAGGCGGACGGGTGAATACCCCACGAACGCAGCAGCGCGGCTACGCCGAGTTCCGTCGCGACGATGCTCGCCATGTTCAGCGAGGGGCGCAGCAGTGCGGTCGCCGCTGATTCCCGCTGTCCGGCCGAGAACAGCAGCGACCGTAGGTCGCAGTCGAGCGCCGTGTCGAACAGGTCCGCGCACTCATCGAAACAGTCGCGGTAAATCGATTGTGTCGCATACAGTTCCGATCCCATGCCGGGATGCTGGGTACCGACTCCCGGGAACAGGAAGGCGAGCTTCGGGTGCCGGGCGGCGCCGTGATAGACCGACGGACCGTCCTCCGCGGTCAGCAACGTGGCGGCGGTCCTGTTGTCCGCGCACACCACCGCCCGGCGGTGGTCGAAGGCGGTCCTCCCCCGCTGCAGGGTATAGGCGACATCCGCGAGGGGCGCATCGCATTCCGTGCGCAGGTGGTCGGCGAGACTCGTACAGGCCCGCGTCACTGCCGCGGCGTCTCGTGCGGACACCGCCACCACGTGCGGTCCCGGCGCCTGCTCCGACGAGGCGATGTCCGGCGGTTCCTCCACGACGACATGGGCGTTGGTGCCGCCGATCCCGAACGAGCTGACGCCGGCCCGCCGGGGCACCCCGTCCGGTGGGGTCCACTCGACGGTGCTGGGGTTGACATAGAAGGGGCTCTGCTCGAGGTCCAGCGCCGGGTTCGGCCGCTGGAAATGCATGACGCCGGGGATCTGCCGATGCCTGATGGCCAGGATCGTGGCGATGAGACCCGTGATACCTGCTGCCGAATCCAGGTGCCCGACATTGCCTTTCACCGAGCCGAGGGCGCAATAGCCGGTTCGGTCACCGCCCCGGCGGAACGCGGCGGTGAGCGCGCGCACCTCCACGGGGTCGCCGAGCGCGGTCGCGGTGCCGTGCGCTTGCACGTAGGTGATGGTGCCGGGGTCGGTCTTCGCCGCAGCGTAGGCGGCGGTGAGCACCTCGATCTGACCGTCGACGCTCGGCGCGGTGAATCCGACCGCGCGGCCGCCGTCATTGTTGACCGCCGACCCGCGGATCACCGCGTAGACCGAATCGTGGTCCGCCAGCGCGTCTTCCCATCGCTTCAGCACCACGAGGCCCGCGCCGCCGCTGGAAACGGTGCCCTGACCCTGCGCGTCGAAGGGGCGGCACCGGCCGTCGGGTGACAAGATCCCGCCGTCCTCGTACTGATAGCCGTCCGCGCCGGCGCTCGGCAGACTCACACCGCCCGCCAAGGCCAGCGAACAGTCACCGTCGAGCAGGCTCCGGCACGCCAGGTGTACCGCGACCAGTGAGGTCGAGCAGGCGGTGTTGACGGTCAGCGCCGGCCCGCGCAGCCCCAGCTTGCTGGCGACGTGGGCGGTCAGCAGCTGCAGCGGATTGCCGAGCGCGACACGCATTTCCGCGGAACCCGCACCGGCGACGCCGGTCGCGGCGCGCAGCCATTCGTACGGCAACCCCGAACCCGCGAACACACCTACCGGATTGTCGAACTGACGGGCGCCGTATCCGGCATGCTCGACCGCCTCCCATGCCGTCTCCAGGAACAAGCGCAACTGCGCGTCGAGACCGCGCGCGTCAGCGGGGTTGTAGCCGAAGAACTCGGCGTCGAACGCGGCGGCGTGCGGCGGCATACCGCTGGTGCCCACGTGGCCGGGCCGCCCATCGGCGGACCCGTGTGCGAGCCCTTCCTTCCCGTCCCGCAGCAACTTCCAGAGTTCGTCGATATTCGCGGCCCCTGGAAACCGGCCCGCCATACCGATGACGGCGATCTTCGGGTCCGCGGCGAGTGCGCAGGCCTGGTCGCCGGGTGCCGTGCTCGAGTCGACCTCGGCGACCTCGGCGGCCACATGCTCAGCGAGCCGTTCGATGGTCGAGTAGTGGAACAGGTCGGTGACCGCTACCTCGATGCCGAGCCGGTCACTCAGCACCTCACACAGCCGCACCGCGAGCATCGAGGTGCCGCCAGCGTCGAAGAAACCTACATCGGTTTCCACCGCATCGACCGCCAGCACCTCGCACCAGATCCGTTGCAGCCTCGTCTGTAGCGGCGATCCCGGACGAGCCTGCGGCGGTGCGGAGACTGTGGTGTGCGGCGGGACCGGCAGGGCGGCACGGTCGAGTTTGCCGTTGGGCGTGCGCGGCAGGCTTTGCAGTGTGACATAGAGCGAAGGAATCATGGTGGCAGGCAATGTTTTTCGCAGATGCCGGCGCAATTCATCGGGACGGGGCACCCGGGCATCGGCCGGCACGAGGTAGGCCACCAGCCGCTTGACTCCCGGAGTGTCTTCGCGCGCGAGGACCGCGCAGCCTTCGATCGACGGGTGGGCGCCGAGCACGGCTTCGACCTCGCCCAATTCGACCCGGAGGCCATGCAATTGGATCTGGTCGTCGACCCGCCCGACGAAGTCGAAGGCGCCGTCCGGGCGCAACCGCACCCGGTCGCCGGTGCGGTACATCCGCCCGCCGGACGCGCCGAAGGGGCAAGCCACGAAGCGCTGCCCGGTCAGGCTCGGGCGATTCAGATAACCGCGCGCGAGTTTGGTTCCGGCGAGATATAACTCGCCGACTTCGCCCTCGGGTACCGGAGCGAGCGCCGGATCGAGCACATGACAGTCGGTACCCGGCGTCGGCGGGCCGATCGACGGCTCCGCCGACGGCGGCAGCGGGCCCGCAAAGGTCGCGAGGACGGTGTTCTCGCTCGGGCCGTAACCGTTGAACATTCGCCGCCCCGGCGCCCACCGGGCCAGCACGGCTCGCGGCAGCGCCTCGCCGCCGACCGCGATGGTGCGGACGGCGGGCAGATCCTCCGGCCGCAGCGTCGACAACACCGTCGGCACCACGCAGAAGTGCGTAACCTGCTGTCGCGCACAGACTTCGATCAGCGCGGGCCCCGGCAGCAGTCGTTCCGCCGCGGCGATCACCAGCACGCCGCCGGACAGCACGGACATGCACAGCTCGGCGACCATGATGTCGAAAGAGGGTGACGCGAACTGCAGCACTCGACTGCCGGTCGACACCACCTCCCGGTCCACGAACGCGCGGACCAGCGCGACGAGGCCGCGATGGGTGTTGACGACACCCTTCGGCGTACCGGTGGTGCCGGATGTGTAGGTCACATAGGCCGGGTGATCCAGTCGCGGCGGTACCAGCAGCTCGGTCTCGGCGAGGTTGTGGTCATCCTGGCGCTGCATGGCCCGCACGACCTCGGGGTCGTCGAGCGCGATCACAGCGATGCCCGGATCGACGCTCACCGCGCCATGATGGCCGGCGAGCGTGACCGCCGCGGCGGGCCGGGCGTCGGTGATCATGAATTCGATGCGGGCCTGCGGATAGTCCAGGTCGATGGGCAGATAGGCCGCACCGGTCTTGGCGACGGCGAGCAATGCGGTGATCAACGCCGGCCCGCGTGGCAGGGCAAGGGCGACAACACGTTCCGGCGCCGCTCCCCGCGCGATCAGCACTCGGGCCAATTGGTTGGCTCGTGCGTTGAGCCGGTCGTAGGTCCATTCGCCCGCCTGGTCGCAGACCGCGACGGCCGCCCCTCGTGCCGCCACCTGCACTTCGAACAATCCGGCCAAGGAGCCTGGTCCGCCTGACGGGCAGCGCCTGTCGATCGGCCGCTGCGCCAGGGCGGTGCGGTCGGTCTTCCCGTGTGCGTTGACCGGCACGCGATCGAGCTGAATCAGCAGGCTCGGCACCAGTGGTTCGGGCAACTCGGCGGCCAAGTGGCGCCGCAACGCCTCGATATCGACGGTGCCCTCGGCGGTGAAGTAGCCGACGAGGCGGCGGTCCAGCGGCGAAGTCCCGTGCCCGACCACCACCGCACGCCCGACCAGTGCATGCCGGACCATCGCGGCCTCCACTTCCTGCGGGGAGACGAGATTGCCGCGGATCTTCAGCTGCAGGTCGACGCGCCCCAGGTACTCCAGCGCACCATCGGCCCGTTCGCGAACCAGGTCGCCGGTGCGATACATTCGCGCGCCCGCAATCCCGAACGGGCAGGCCATGAATCGGTCCGCTGTCAAGGCCGGTCGCCGCAGGTACCCACGGGCCAGTCCGGTGCCGCCGAGGTACAACTCCCCTACGCTGCCCGGTTCGACCGGCCGCAGCACGGTGTCGAGTACGTACACCCGCACCCCGTCCAAGCCGCGACCGATCGGCACGGACGAGGGCACCTCCTCGGCCCGGTGCATTCGGTGATAGGTCGCGAGGATCGTGGCTTCTGTCGGGCCGTAGCCGTCGACGACCACGGTGTGCGGGCACGCGGACAGCACCTGCCGCACAGCCTCGGCCGGGACCGCCTCGCCACCTGTCCACACCTCCCGCACACCGGCCAGACATCCCGGATCCTCCTGTGCCAGCAGCTCGAACAGGCTCGCGGTCACCCACATCGCGGTGACCCGACCGCCGACAATGCTGCGTGCCAGTGCCGCGACCTCCGGTGGCCCCGCCGGACCGAGCACGACTTGCCCGCCGCTGAGCAGCGGGGTCCACAGTTCGTAACTGGCCGGGTCGAACCCGTAAGACGTGTGCAGCAGCACCCGGCTGTGCACCGGGTGCGCGAAGTGGCTGTCCAGCACCCGGCCCGCGACATCGGCCTGGGTGGTCATGACGCCCTTCGGACGTCCGGACGAACCCGAGGTGTACATCACGTAGGCGAGGCCGTCGCCGAGCAGGACACCTCGACGCTGCGCGTCGGACATCCTCGCGCTGTCCTCGGCCGCGATCCGCCGTGCGGTGTCGGCGCTGTCCAGATTCACCACCGTCGACCCGTCCTGCGCCGAAAGGCACTGCAGGCCTACGTTGTCGGCGAGAACGACGACCGGCTCGGCGTCGGTGATCATCCAGGCGATCCGGTCCGGCGGATACCTCGGATCCAGTGGCAAATACCCGGCGCCGGTCTTGACCACCGCTACGATCGAGACAACGAGATCCAAGGTTTGCGACAACGCGATACCAACCAGGGTCTCCGGCGCGGCGCCCTCGTCGACCAGTAGCCGGACCAGCCGGTTGGACCGCTCGTCCAATTCCTGGAACGTCAGATGCCCCTGTGGGCCGTTGACGGCGATCGCATTCGGTGCTGCGCTGACCCGCCGCTCGAAAAGGTACGCCAGCGGTGTCTCGGCGTCCGGAACCGACTCTTCGAGGCAGGCCGAATGTTGTTGTCCGAGTTCATCGATCGACAGGTCGGGTTCGGCCGTTGCGGCGGCGAGCAGGTCACGCACTCGGCCGACGATCCCGGCGACGGTCTCTGCATCGAACAGGTCGCGGTTGTACTCCGCGTGACAGGTGATCCCGTTTTCCGTTGCGGTGTCCGGCTTTTCCCAGAACTCCAGGGCGAGATCGAATTTCGCTCGACGGTACGGCAGCAACACCACTTCCGCAGGGGCGCCGGCCATTTCGATATCCGGCCATGGCATGTTCTGTACCACCACGCTGAGCTGAAACAACGGATTGCGGCCCGCCACCCGCGGTGGCCGCAGTCGCTCGACCACCTGGCCGAAGGGAACGTCCTGATGGTCGAACGCGGCCAGGGCCGTCAACCGGACGCGGTCGACGAGCTCCGCGAAACTCGGCCGCCCCGAGGTGTCCACGCGCAGCACCACCGCATTGGTGAAGAACCCCACCAGGTCTTCGAGCACCGGATCGACGCGGCCGGCGACACCGGTGCCCAAGGCGATATCGGTCCCCGCGCCGCGCTCGGTCAACACCGCGGCCAAGCCGGCTTGCAAGATCATGAATACCGTCGCATGGTGTGCGCGAGCCAAGTCCCGCACCTTCTGACGCAAGCTCGTCGGCCAGGACACGACCAAGGTGCCTGCCGAGCTTTCACCGCCCGCCCGCCGCGGGTGGTCGGTCTGGGCGGGCAGTTCCAGTGGCAGTCCGGCCAGCGCCTGCGTCCAGAATTCCCGCTGCTGTTGCGCGACCGATCCGGCCGGCGCCGCCGCACCGAATACGGCGTCCTGCCACAGCGCGTAGTCGGCGTACTGCACCGGCAATGCCGCGAACGTCGGTGGTCGGCCCGCCGCTCGCGCGGCGTACGCGGTGGCCAGATCGCGACACAACGGTGCGATCGACCAGCCGTCGACAGCGATATGGTGCATCACCAGCAGGATGGTCGAGTCCTGCGGCCCGGTATGCAGCACCATGGCCCGCAACGGAAGATCGGCCGCAAGATCGAACGGTGCCGCGACGGTGTCTGCCGTGGCCGCGGCGAAATTGTCGGTGGCGTCACCGATCTCCACCGGGATCTGCGCGTCCGCCGCGGCGACCACCGTTTGCCAGGGCTCCCCGTCGACGACGCGGATGCACGTCCGCAAGATCTCATGCCTGGCAACGACGTCGTGTAGAGCCGCACGCAACACCGCCGCGTCGATGCGGTTGTGCACCCGGATACTCAGCGACATGTGGTACGCCGCAGCAGCGCCGGTTCGATTCAGGAACCACAGCTGGCGTTGTCCGGCCGACAACGGTAGCCGCTCGGGCCGTGGCACCACCGGACGCACCGGGGGCAGGCCCATACCGGCAGCGTTGCGCTCGGTCGATGCACGCAACAATCGGCACACCCCGGCCAGCGAGGGATCGTCGTAGACGCCTTTCACCGATATCACCCGCCCGAACTCACGGCGCAACCCATGCACCAGACGCGCGATGTCCAGGGAGGTGGTTCCAACCGAGAAGAAGTCCTCATCCCGGCCTATGGTGGGCAACCGCAGGACTTTCGACCACAACTCGAGCAGCCGATCCTCGAGCTCATCGCTGCGTCCGTTCGCGATCTCGGGACCGACCGCCCGGCGGGTGTTGTTCCTACCGGCAATATCGCCAGTCGTCGTCACGGGCATCCACCTCGTCACCGTCGAGGCCGTGCTACGTCGCGGCCGGAACTGCTCGTCTGATATATCGAAAGTCGTTGGCGTGCCAGGTCGAGGGTTTCCAGACGGCGGTTGAACGCAACGCGGACGAGGTGGGCTCCGTCGGACTCCGTCGCGTAGAAGAACTTTCCCGGCGCCACCATCACCCCCGCCTCCCGGACGAGGCGGTAGGCCAGCGATTCGCAGTCTTCATCGGTGAACTGCCTAATATCGGCTATGGCGTAGCACCCGCCGTCCGGTGGAATGCAGCGCAAGCCGATATCGTCGAACATCGACACCACCAGATCCCGCTGTGCATCGAGGTTCGCCACCGCACGCAGGAAGCCGGGCTGGGCCGCGGCCATCCGCGCCGCGGCCGCTTGCAGCGGTGCGGCAGCACCCCCGCACACCGCCACATGCACCTGTCGCATGGAGCGGGACAGCGCGGCGTTCGCTCGGAGATACCCGATCCGCCAACCACTCACGGCGTGGCTCTTGGACAGGCTGCCGATGACAATGCTGCGGTCACCCAACGCGGGCAGGTCCACTGCCGACAGATGCCGGTGCCCGGCATAGACGTAGCCCGAATAGATCTCATCGGAGATGACGACCGCGTTCCACCGCTCGCATAGTTCCGCGATATCGGCGAACTCGGCTCTGGTCAGCATATGGCCGGTGGGGTTGTTCGGCGTGCACAGCACGACGGCCTTCGTCCGCGGACCGAACACCGCGCGCAACTCCGCGACATCGAAGCGCCAATCCGGGGCATGCATGGCCACCAGCCGGGGCACGCCACCGGCCAGAGCGATCGCGCTGATGAAGTTCTCGTAGAACGGCTCGAAGACGACGACTTCGTCACCGGGGTCGACGACCGCCAGGATGGCCGCGGTCAGCGCGGTAGTCGCGCCGACGGTGATGGTCAGCTCGGTCGCCGGATCGGTGGGAACCGACAGCTCGGCCGCGATCCGTTGCCGCAGTACGATATTGCCGTCCGGCTGCTCGTACTGGTTCATCCCGTCCCGGAGGGCGGCACAGGCCATCTCGATCAGGCCGAGCGGAGTAGCGGGCACGGCGGGTACACCGAGCGCGAGATCGATGGTCTGCCCGCCCCGCGCCGCGGCCAGCAACCCGAACAGGCCGCTGCGGGCCAGATTGCCGACCCGTTCGGCCACCGGGAGGGCGGCGCCTGCCATGTTCTGGAGTGTGCCGTCGCGCAAGCTGGACTGTGGTGACTCCATGAGCGATTCCGATTCGGAAGGCGAGAGTTGCTCGCGGGTGCTGGTTTGCGGACCTATCCTGCGTTCGATATACGTCCGTTGCCAGGACATATCCACCGATGAAAAACAATAGTCGGCCATGTGGCAATAGACGCGGACGCGACACATCCGACTGTCGCCTATATGCATAATGTCGAGCCGAATCCGCCGGAGGATCCCGACGCCGATAGCCTCTTCGATTGTTACATCGATTTACCCACAATTGAAGACATTCCATCTGAAAATTAGCCATTCACAAACCGACCGGCTGGATTTTCGAAAGGACAACTGCATCGTGGAAGACTGCGCACACCTGCGAAAGTACGCCGACAGACCACTGAACTGCGCCGAAGACGCTGCGACGCACGGGCCGCAATGATCGAGTTGTGCACAGTCAGTTCATGGATATGCACTTATGGTTAATAGCCGAGCAATCGCGCGTGCTATGGTCCGAATAGGACGAATTGCAGTCGCGGAGCGGAGCCATCCGTGGCAACGAAACGTCCATCGGCACGACCGCTACGTTAATTCCGATGTCGATTGAGGCGCGCACAAGATGGTAGCCCAGTGCCGTTCAGCGGCCGACGACTCTGCACATTCCATCGACGCCGATAACAGTGCTCGATCGAGACCGATCAAGCCAGGACAATTCCTCACACCGGACTCTTGATTCCGAAGGCGACGTACCCATGAAGAGAATATCGATCTTCGATTCGACCTTGCGTGACGGTGAGCAGGCGCCGGGGAACGCTATGCCACCCCAACAGAAACTCGAGGTAGCGCTGGCGATCGAGGCGCTCGGCGTCGACGTGATCGAGGTCGGCTTTCCGAGTTCCTCCCCGAGCGACTTCGAGGCCACCCGGCTGCTGTCGAAGGAACTGACCTCGGCCCGCATCGCCACCCTCAATCGAGCGACGCGCGCGGACGTCGAACTCGCGATCGAGGCAGGCGGCACCACCCGCCACCACCTCCAGATCATGGCCACCGGCAGCGAGATCCACCTCGAACACAAGCGAGGCATCGACAAGGCCGAGGCAGTGCGAGAAGTCGTCGACACCATGCGGCACGCTGTCTCGCTCGGAGCCGAAAATCTCACGCTCGGTATCGAAGACGCGTCTCGTGGGTCCGATGAACTGCTGCGCGAGTTGGTCGAGGAATCCCTCGCCGCGGGCGCGAACGTCGTCGCGGTAGCCGACACCACCGGCTGCATGACACCGGCCGAATACGGCGCACTGATCGGCCGGATTCGCTCGTGGACCGGCCCTGATGTCGTCATCGCCACGCACTGTCACGAAGACCTCGGCTTGTCGCTGGCCAACGCGCTGGCCGGAATCGAAGCCGGCGCCGACGAAGTCCAGGCGACCCTGGCGGGTATCGGCGAGCGAGCGGGTAACACCGCGCTCGAAGAACTGATCGCGGTGCTCACCTACAAGGGCGCGGAAATCGGCGCGACCACCACTGCGCGAACCGAAGGCCTGTATCGCGCATTCCACGTGCTCCGCAACGCGATCGGGCTGACCACGCCGCGGAACAAGGCGATCTTCGGAGTGAACGCTTTCGCCACCCAGGCCGGTATCCATCAGGCCGGCATGCTGCGGGCTCCGATCACGTACCAGTACATCGAGCCGGCCCGGTTCGGCAGGCAACACTCGCTCCTGGTCGGCAGGCATTCCGGCCACGCGGTGCTGCGCTATGTGTACGAGAACATGGGGCTACCAGTGGATGAGGAGGCGGTCGACCATATCTATCGCGAGTTCGTCGCCAACCGCACCAACGGTGAATGCCTCGATCTGGCCGGGGTGCGCGAGCTGATCCGGCAGCACCGATCCGTGACCACGAAGGCCTAGCTCCGATGCGCGCGCAGCGGACGCTGATCGAAAAGGTATGGCAGAACCATGTCATCGAGCAGCTCGACGGCGGGTCGGAGCTGCTCTATATCGATCTGCACCTGATCCACGAGGCCAGTTCACCGCAGGCATTCGACGGGTTACGCCTGGCCGGGCGCCGGGTCCGGCGACCGGATCTCACCCTGGCGATGGAGGACCACAACGTCCCGACCCGCTCCTCGGTGCTGTCCGACCCCATGGGCAAAATGCAGGTGGAGACATTGCGCCGCAACTGCGTCCAGCACGGCATCGAGCTGTTCCGGCTCGGCGACCCGCGTCAGGGCATCGTGCACGTGGTGGCGCCGGAGCAGGGATTCGTGCACCCTGGCATGTCGGTGATCTGCGGGGACAGTCACACCTCGACCCACGGGGCCTTCGGTGCGCTCGCCTTCGGCGTCGGCACCAGCGATGTCGAACACGTGCTGGCCACCCAGACCCTGCCGCTGGCCAGGCCGCGCACGATGGCGGTCGAGTTCAGCGGACGGCTACCCGCCGATGTCACAGCGAAGGATTTGATACTTGCCGTCATTGCCCAGATCGGCGCCAACGGCGCCCATGGACACATCATCGAGTACCGCGGTGCCGCCCTCGAGCACATCTCGATGGAGGGCCGAATGACCATGTGCAACATGAGCGTCGAAGCCGGAGCCCGGGCGGGCCTGTGCGCACCCGACGACGTCACCTTCGCATATCTCAAGGGCCGCAAGGCCGCGCCGAGCGGCTCCGCCTGGGACGAGGCGGTCGACTACTGGAAGACACTGCGTTCCGATCCAGGCGCCGCGTTCGATCGCACCGTCACCATCGATGTCTCGACGCTGACCCCGTTCGTGACCTGGGGAACCAATCCCGGTCAGGCCGTGCCGATTTCGGGCAGCGTACCCGACCCGGCGGACCTGCCGAATCCGGCCGAACGCCTGGCGGCCGAACGCAGCTTGCGCTACATGGATCTGGTCCCTGGCACGCGCATGGAAGCCATCGACATCGATACCGTCTTCCTCGGATCCTGCACCAACGGCCGCATCGAGGACCTGCGGTCGGCAGCGGCCGTACTGCGTGGCCGAACGGTCGCTCCCTCGGTGCACGCGCTGGTGGTCCCCGGCTCGATCGCGGTGCGCCGACAAGCCGAAATCGAGGGACTGGACAAGGTTTTCCAGCAGGCGGGTGCGGACTGGCGACTCTCGGGCTGCTCGATGTGCCTGGGCATGAACGAGGACAAGCTCACCGGCGGCAAACGATGCGCCTCGACCTCCAATCGCAACTACGAGGGCCGCCAGGGCCCGCAGGCCCGCACCCATCTCGTCTCCCCCGCCGTCGCCGCCGCCACCGCGGTCACCGGGCGGCTCACCGCACCGAACAGCTTGGGGCAGCGATGAAACCATTGACCGAGCACAGCGGACCTGCCATGGTGTTGCGGCGCAGCGATGTCGACACCGACCAGATCATTCCGGCCGAATACTGCAAACGACTCACCAAGAGCGGTTACGCGGACGCGCTGTTCGCCGAGTGGCGTACCGATCCCGGCTTCGTGCTCAACCAGCCGAACAGCGCGGGCGCGAGCATCCTGCTCGCCGGACACAACTTCGGCACCGGAAGTTCCCGAGAGCACGCCGTATGGGCACTGCGGGACTGGGGATTCGTCGCGGTCATCGCCACCAGCTTCGGCGATATCTTCCGGCGCAACGCGTTCAAGAACGGACTACTCGCCGTCGAACTTCCCGGCGAGGTGGTCGGCCGTCTCGCCGACCTCGTCGACCACGAGCCACAACTACAGCTCACCGTGGATCTGGCCGGCCGCGAGGTACGCGCCGGTGGGATTCGGCAGGCGTTCACCGTGGACGACCGTGCCCGCCGGCTGCTGATCGAGGGGCTCGACGAGATCGCGGTCACCCTCGAAAGAACCGACGGCATCGATGCCTACGAACGGCACCGCAGCTACTGGCTGCCCAGCATCCGCCCGAGTGTGCCGGTCACCTCCGGCAGTGCACCGGAGGCCGGAGCATGAGCATTGTTTCGGTGCTTCCCGGCGACGGCATCGGGCCCGAAGTGATCGAGCAGGCGGTGCTGACATTGGACGCACTGGGCCTCGGACTCGAGTTCGACGTGCTCGACCACGTCAACGCGGACACCTACCTGCGCACCGGAACCGCCCTGTCGGACAAGGACTTCGACCGCATCAAGGCCAGTGACGCCGCGCTGCTCGGCGCGGTCGGTGACGCGCGAGCCGACGCGGAATACGCCCGCGGTGTGCTGCTACGCCTGCGCTTCGATTTGGACCTCTACGTGAACCTGCGCCCGGCGGCGCTGTCCCACGATCGGCTCAGCCCACTACGCGACGAGGCGCGCAGGCAGATCGATTGCGTGGTGATCCGGGAGAACACCGAGGGGCTGTACACGGGAATCGGTGGCCGGTTGCGGCCGGCGACCACGCACGAGGTCGCTATCGACGCGGAGATCAACACTTGGCACGGTGTCTCGCGCATCCTCGATTTCGCCTTCGCCGTCGCCCGCCGTTCGGTATGCATGGTGGACAAGTCGAACGCGGTCCGCAACGGGGGGGCGCTGTGGCAGCGGTGCTGGACCGATGCGGTGCGGCGACATCCGGAGGTGACGACGTCGCACCTCTACGTCGATGCCGCCGTCATGAAACTGGTCGCCGACCCGACCGCCTTCGACGTGATCGTCACCAACAATTCCTACGGCGATATCATCAGCGACCTCACCGCCGAACTGGCCGGTGGCCTCGGCACCGCGGCGTCGGCGAATATCAACGGCAGCACCGGATTCGGACTCTTCGAGCCGGTGCACGGCACGGCGCCCGACATCGCGGGCGTGGGTGTCGCGAACCCGATGGGTGCGATCCTGACCGCGGCACTGCTCATCGAACGGCTGGGCCACGCCGATGCGGCGCACACGCTACGGCGAGCGGTCCAGCACGTGATCGCGACCGGTCTCGGGACCCCCGATCTAGGCGGAAACCTGTCCACCAAGGACACCGGTGCGGCGATTCGGGCGCAGTTGTGATCCGGTACGAAGTCGAATACAGCGATAATCGGCTTTGCAGGCACGATGGTCGGCCGACAGTACGCACCAGGACACAGGGCTTTGCGGCGTAGGGGTGACGATGGCAATCGTTCTGGACACCGACAAGATCGATGCGCGAGACCGTGCGGAGGTGATGGCGACCGCGGTGCAGCAGCTTTCGGCACCGGCACACCTGGTCCACGATCCCGCGGACGGGCCGGTTCGAGCGTACTTCGAGGCGTGGGAGTTCGGCCAGGTCTGCCTGCACCGGACGCGGATGTCCGGCTTCCACCTTGTCCGCACTCCGAAACAGATCAGGCTTTCACCGAGTTCGCTGCTGTCCCTGGCCATCCAAGGCGACAGATCATCGTGCCTGACCCAAGCCGACGTGCAGTACGAGACCAGCCCCGGCGATCTGTTCATGGTCGACCTGGCCGTGCCCTACCAATTGGTCTGGCGCGGTGGCACCGTCACGGCGCTGGTTCTCCAGGTGGATCAGCTGGGTCTTTCACCCGAAACCGTCACCGCCGCGCCGGCCCACCTCCGGCGCAGCCCGATCTACCCGCTTTTCGCCAATCACCTCGCGCTGATGGGCGAATCGGCCGACCTGCTGCACGACGACACCGCAACGAAGCAACTCGGCGATTCCTGCCTCGAGATGATCCGCACCCTGCTGCTATCGGCAGCCGCGCTCGGCAACGAAGACACCACGGCACTGCCTACCGACATCCTCTTGGCCCAGATCCGCAGTTTCGTCCGGCGGCGCTTATCGGATCCAGACCTCAACGCACCGACGATCGCTCGCGCTCACAGCATTTCGCTGCGCTACCTCTACCAGGTGTGGTCCGGCACCGGGCCGAGCCTCGAACAATGGATCATCGCGGAGCGGCTGGATCGCGTGCACAGTGACTTGGCCCGCGAGGACACCCGCCACCGCTCGATCGCCGCGATCGCCTACAGCCACGGATTCCGGCATCCCTCGCATTTCACCAGACGCTTCCGCATCGCATACGGCATTACGCCCACCGAATGGCGCCGGGCCGCACTCGAATCACCGGTCGATACCGCAACCGTCGACTACAGTCTGCCAACCCGCTGGCGCAAGACACCCGTCCCGACGGTCGATTCGCTGCCGGACCTGGCTTAGTCAGCGGTTCGGTGGCACTCAAGCTGTGCGCGAAGAGGATGCGCCGATCAAGTGATGTGTGCGAGGACGCACTCGTCGCCGACGTGCGCGAAAACCTCTCTCCCACCGACTAATTCGACATCCAACCGGGGGGCCATCCGAGTGCAGGGCCCGCTGGACTTTCCGCGCCGTTCTACCCGGATCTGAACGATATCCGGCGCAACGCCGGGAACACCTGCACTGGGTGAAGATCAAGACCCGGTTCTTACCCGAACCGTTCACCGACGAATTGAACGCAGCCGGGATCGAGGTCACTCCGTTCGGACATCGCTGACCGAGGGCCTGCGCTGGTCGGCCGACGTCTCCCGAACATCCGATATTGCCGCATATCGCTCGATCTCCGAACGAAATGTGTTGTGGCTCAAGAGCTCTGGCATTGCCGATACGGTGCGCTTGAATTCGGCCACGTGGCAGATAGCTTGCGGTCGAAGCGTCGGCCGAACCAATGCCATGCTGGTCCGGTGAGATACGTATGGTGCCAAGCGCTGCGCTGGGTTGACGACGAGCCGCAGCCGGGTCTGGTTGAGGTCCGACTGAACGACATCCATGGTGACGAGCATGTGTTCATCGACAAGGAGCCGATATTCACGCCAGACTCTAGCCTGGGCCCGCAGACGGCTTACCCTGTGCGTGTGGAACTGGGCTGCGAGGTCCTCAGCACGCGGGTCCTTCACGACGGGCGGACGGCGCACACCATCACAACCGTGCGGCCGTGGGACATAGAGTCGGTGACGGGGCAGACCGAGTTCGAAGTCGCCCTCGATCAGTTTGCCGATTAAACCGAGTGGACAAGCACGGTTGCACGTTGCCTACCACTGTTCGGTCGCCGTTGTAGCCGCGGGCCCGCAGATCGTTCAGGCGTGGGTCTTCGGGATTGGTTGGCGCGCAAGCATATTGATGGCGCAGCGTGTCCAGCGCCACCGTGAGATTGTTGGAGGTACCCACCTCGGCAACACCTTTCGTGGAATAGGCGACAGCTTCCCAGCGGCACATGCTGCGGGAAGTGCTGGGCCGCGCTATTCGACTTGAGATGCGTTAGGTGGTCCGGCTGAATATCAATACAGGATGGCTCTAGAAAAGTTTCAGTTACCTTGAGCGCCGGGATGTGTCAGATTCACGTTATGGCTACATGCGACCCATCTCGATGCTACGGCGGTCCGTGATGTCTGTCCACCGGCGGACCGGGCTGCCCAGAAAGCGCGACCCACACCCAGCCAACCGGAAGAGCGGGAGCAGGTCTCGACAACCAACCCAGCCCAGCAATACCCTCTCTTGCAGTGGTGCGCTGCGCGGCGAGGGGTTCGAAGTCGGCGGCCTGAGGCCCTGGAACGATCCATGTCGCTCGCCGGCGCGCCGTGGGTGTCGAACGTCGCAACATGTAGGACGACAGTGCTGACAACGCCTGCAATGGTGGGTTTGGCCGTGCGGTTCGGGTAGGTGATGGCATGCTCGAAAGCGCAACTGCAGCAAGGGGGAGATCATGAGCACCACGCCCGCGAACTGGTATCCCGACCCGCAGCACCCAGGCTTTCTCAGATACTGGAACGGCGTGGACTGGACCGCTGACTCGGTCCCCGCCCCAGCGGCCGGGGTCGTCGCACAGCCCCCATCGAGTGTGTCTCCGGTTGCGAGGGTGCCGAAGTTCGGCGCTCGGGCCTATGCGAAACGCCAATCTCAGGATTTGGCCGACGCTTTGGCTGAGATTCAACGGCTTCGCGATGAGCTGGCCAGCTTCGGTGGCCTCGAGATTGCCGAACTTCAGCGCTACCGCGAGCAACTCGGCGCGCAAGTCGCCGCGGAGCAGGCACGGCTGGACAGTGTGCGCACGCAGGTGGTCGGCACCCAAGAGGAACAGTTGTTGGAGGAGATCGGTATCTACCGATATCGTCATCCGCTAGCGGATGTGGTCGGCTATCGCGCCGCGCTCGATCAGTTGCGGGGTGAGATCAAGTACGCCGCGTTGCGGGACGGCGGCGCGATCGAAGCATCGAAGAGCTGGGCTGTCGAAGGTTCGGCTGCCCAAGGCCGCAAGATGACGGGCGAGTTGTCGAAGCTGATGCTGCGCGCCTACAACGCCGAGGCCGACAACCTCGTCCGGAGTCTTAAACCGTACAAGCTGGACAGCGCGCTGGAGCGCCTCGACCGGTTGGCCGCTACGATCGCACGACTCGGCGCGACCGTGCAGTTACGCGTCACGCCGTGGTACCACCAGCTCCGGCGCCGTGAGCTGGAATTGACCTCCGACTATCTGGAGAAGCTCGCTCGCCAGAAGGAGGCCGAACGCGACGAACGCGACCGCGTGCGCGAGGAGCGCAAGGCGCAGCAGGAGATCGAACGCGAGCAACAAAAACTCGAGAAACAGCATCAGCAGTTCGCGTCCGCCCTCACCGCGCTCGAAGCCGCTGGCACCACCGACTCCACCAAGGGACGTGATCTGCAGGACAAACTCGCGGACGTGGAACAGAAAAGGACCGCACTCGCGAACCGGGCGGGCGATCTGCGTATCGGCCACGTCTACGTCGTGTCCAATCTCGGCGCGTTCGGTAAGGACATGGTCCAGATCGGCATGACCCGCCGCCTCGACCCCGACGACCGCATCAGCGATCTGAACAACTCGTCCGTGCCGTTCAAATACGACGTGCACACCATGCATTTCGACCGCGATGCCGCCGGCATCGAAGCAGAGCTACATCGCCGCCTGGCCGACAGGCGCGTCAACCGCGTCAACTCCCGTCGCGAATTCTTCCGCGCCACCCCTGCCGAAGTGCGCGAACACATGCAGGAACTCGTAGGAGATCTGCTGGTGTTCACCGATTTCCCCGAGGCCGAGGACTACCGCCGCAGCCTCGCGGAAGCGCGGCAGGCGAACAAGCAGTAAGTCACGAGACAGGATGCAGCGCATGCCAGAACACCAGGGCCAGTTGATAATTCGCACCGACGGAAGCGCCGACGAGCTGTCCGCGTTACTCGAGTGGTTCAACGACGACGACGAGCTGCGCGGCCGGATCAGCATGCCCACGACGCCGATTCAATCCGGCCAGATGGGCGGCCTGGCCGAGGTCCTCGTCGTCGCCCTCGGCGCACAAGGCATCGCGTCCACGTTGTTCCAGTCGCTGAGCACATGGTTCACCCACCGGCGCTCCGACATCGCGGTCACTCTCACCCTCGACCACACCGAACTCACCCTCGACGCCAAACGCGTCAAAACCCCTGAAATCACCCAAGCCCTCCAAGCACTTCTCGACCAGGCGAACAAACCCCGGTGACCCTCGCCCCGAAGCGCAGCGGCTGGCGCGCCGTCCTGATCGGGGTGAGCCGATACACCCATCCGGGCCTCACCGATATCCCCGCCGCCGCCAACAACATCCACGACCTCCATCGACTGCTCACCGCACCCACCGGTGCCGCACTCCCCAGCGAGCACTGCACCACCCTGGTCGATCCCGAAACCCCTGCCCAGGTCGGGTCACTCCTCGCCGATGCCGCCACCCAAGCCGACGATGTGCTGCTGGTGTACTACGCCGGACACGGCCAGCCAGACCGGCGCCGCACACAATTGCACCTGACCTTGACCAGCACCGACCCCGACCACCTCGCATGGAGTTCGATACCGTTCGCCACGGTCCGCAACGAACTTGCCGACGCTCGCGCCCGTGCCCGCATCCTGATCCTGGACTGCTGCTTCTCCGGACGCGCATTCGAAGCCATGAGCAGCCCCGCGGCCGTCGTCGACGGCCAACTCGACATCAACGGCACCTACATCATCGCATCCTCTCCCCGCAACGAAACCTCGCTCGCACCCGAGGGGCACCGCCACACCGCGTTCACCGGCGCCCTGCTCACCGCCGCCACCAGCAGCACCGGCCTCACCCTCGACCAGCTCTACGCCAACGTCGACCAGATCCTGCACCGCAACGGTCATCCCCGCCCCGTGCGACGCAGCGTCAACATCACCGGCAACCTGCGCCTGTTCACCCCCCCAAGCCACCGGCCCACCCCTGACAACGCCGTGACGCCGCTGCTCATCGACCCCCTCGCCACCCCGGACAGCGTCACCGAGCAGATCTTCGCCGACGGTCAGCGAGCCGCCCAACACGACGACCTCATCGAAGCCGAGAAAGCCTGGCGCACTGCCGCACTACAGGGGCACCCCGGCGCGATGAACAACCTCGCCCACCTGCTGTACAGCCAGCAGAAACTCCGTGCAGCGCACACCCTCTACCTCGAAGCCGCCCACCGCGGCAACACCACCGCCATGAGTAACCTCGCGGTTCTACTGCACCGAGTCCACGAAGACGCCGAGGCCGAGTACTGGAGCCAGCGCGCGGCCGAGGCCGACGACACCGACGCAATGCACAACCTCGCCCTCATGCTCGACAAATCCCGCCGCTACGACGAAGCCCTCACCTGGTACCGCCGCGCCGCCGAAACCGGACACACCGACGCAATGCACAACCTGGCTATCCGCCTGCGCTACCGCGGCCAAATCGCCGAAGCCACCACGTGGTGGCAGCGCGCGGGCCACAAACGCCCACAACGGACCACCGAGAAGCTCCGCGGTCTGACCCTTCACAAGCAATCACGCTGAGACCGATGAAGTTTCACCACCGCCTGGCCCCGGCGTGAAAAATGAGACGCACGCTCGGGCTCGGCGTGGCTCGGACGCCGCGGTGTCACGCACTCCGGCCATCAGCAAGGCGATTGCGTCGTCGGCGGTGGGGTCGGGCCAACGGGTGGGTGACGTGGCGGTGCGCGATCGCGCGCACCACACACCGAGGGTGTTGGCCATGATTCCGGCGTCGGCAACGGCGAGCCAGCGCTTCACGACGATCGCCTCGGCGGGCGCTCATAGTACCTTCCCGCCGAAGCCGACGCTGGCGGCCGCTGATGGGTTCGGTCAGGTTACGGTTGGCCGAACACACCTGCATGATCGGTGGCTCAAGCCTGGCATGCCGCGGGGGTTCAATACGGGGTAGCAATGCGAAAATATTGAATGCTGTTGCAGCGCAAAAGCATTCGCGTCCACTTGCGTCCGGAGGGGGACACGAACACTACGCCCACCTACTGCACCAACGAACATCGCTGGAGATCAAGCCTTAGCGGCGGAACTTTGACTCCGGCCAAGACCCGAAGGGTTCATCCCCCGTCAGAGCGATAGATGGCAGATACCGGTGCACTCTTGGAGCGAACTCACCTCCGACAACGGGCCAGAACAACGTCACCACCCTCCCCGTGACCACGCTCGTCGTGCCCGATGTCGCGGATGCCCGGGATTCGCCCGGCACCCGACGAGGCAGACCAGCTGACCTGTGCCCTACGACGGGGTATTCGAACCTGTCGGCTTATCGGATGGCGCGGCACGGCGGACACACACTCTTCGCCGCGCGGCCCGACCGGATCCACTGACATTTTGTGTCGTTCGGCGAGTGACATTTTCGTGACGCCTCACACCCCGAGCCGGTTGGGTGGCGAATTGGATGATCGCTTCCAGACCTGGCCTGTACCCGTCGGTGGTGTCGACTATTCTGCGACGTCCGTTCACCGACGCGAACGCGGCGACAGGGTGGGCCACCAACGGCGATCGCCGCAAGGAGACCCTCCGTGCGTCACCGGCCTGAGGTCCACGACGCAGGTGGCGACTGCCGGTGGCCTGCACAGTCTGTCTTCATGAGTGGAAGGTTCCCGGATGCAGCCGCTCCTGGCACTCTGATGCGACAATGGCCTGATGGTTTGGCCGGATTTTGGAAGCTTTTCTGACTCAGACATCCTGGTGTGGCATATACCGATGCAATCCGGTGCTATGCCGGTACTTGACGCTGAGGGTTTTAGCCCGCCCGAAGCTTTGGTGGAGGCGTTGCATGCCGTTTCGCGGGACATTCGATGCCTGCAGTACGGGGGCCGATTCGACAGCGGTGATTTGATTTGGGAACTCTCGATCGACAGTAGCTACACCGTCGGGCTGGGATGGCTGCGCCCCGGTGGGAGCGATTTCTGGGTCACGCGTGAAGGCGTATCGATGGATGCATCATTTGCGGTGGCAGCCGTATGGGCGGCTGGTGTGGCTCAGGGTCAACTCGTCATCGGCCGAGAAGTTGTGCACTGGCCCAGTAGGGGTTGGAATCTGCTGACCGCGCAATTGGTCGATGAGTTGCCTGTGTGGATTGATACATCTGACGGATCGGTTATCAGCAATATTGGGATGTTGTGCGAAGCAGAAGCCAATTGGTAGCTATCCATCCCCTGTAATTTCACGTTATCTCGGAAGTGCCGTGTGTGCTCGGCATAAAATACGCCGAGCACACACGATGCAGCTACCGAATGCGGAAGATGTAAGTCATGTAGTACTCCGCGATTGTGATGCCATAAGCAAGTGTTCCATTGCCTGCCTTTTGTCGTGTCTTGTTCTCGAACGAGCACCCCATCATCATTTGATAGTCCTTATTGTCGTCATGTCCAGTAGGAGCGAGATGGTATCGATAAGTGATCGACAAGTTTTTGTGGCGCTCACTGCTGTCTTTGAACAAGAAGCGCCCTGTGCTAGGCGCAAAGGAGTAGGCGACGCAGTCTTTTTTCGTATTCAGTCCGTAGGCGGCCTTTGTGAGAATATACGCCTCGCTGAGAGACCAATCCAAGGTTAGCAGGCGGGTGTCCATTCCATCCGCAGCTCTCCTGGCTCCGAATTCTCCGCGCGTAACGTTGTGTCTGTACTCATCGCCCGAATAGAACTCGATCTGGCCGTTGTTGCGTGCTGCTGTTCCATCCGAGGGGTTGGGCTGCGCATAATCTCGTTCGACGGTCACTACATGGTGTTGAAATACTTGTGCCGGCTGTCCATTTTCGTTGTACTGATCTGAGCCCGCCGTGCGGTCAATGGGTCGGCGGTGGTGCTGGTGCGTAGGGCGGGAGTGTTCGCGCCGGCCGGTGGGAGACCCGGGAACAGTTGCGGATCGCGATTGTCACCTGGATCGAACGCACCTACCACCGCCGGCGCCGTCAGGCCCGACTCGGCCGGTTGACCCCGATCGAATTCGAAACCATCATGTCCCCAGCAGCACGACAGGCTGCTCAACCGCTGTCACCCGATCCTGCAGCAGCCCCCACCTCGCCAGTGGTGAGGCCCAAAAATGCTCGCGTGGTTCGCATTCCGAAGCCAGCGCTGCATCTCCATGTCGCTAGGCCGGTTGGCCAGAACCTGACGCCATTGATGATATTTCAGCCCGCTCGTCAGCCAGGACCACCTCGGCAACCTCAGCGAGTAGACGCCGCACGCACGACACCGAGAGTAGACGGGCTATGCCGCTGATACCCCACCAGCCACCGACCGCGAGCACGACCGCCCAGTATTCGCCAACGAGTACTAGCCCAACCAATACGACGCCCCACACCATTGCGCCGGTTATCCTGAGATCCGCTGCCCGCGGTGCGTCGGCTGACAGCACCGCCAAGTAACCGTTCCCTTGCGCGCTGCGCAGGACATGCCACCGAATCAGCCAGTCCAACTTGAAGGGATGGCACTCGTAAGGGCCATATTGCTGCTGCAGCCTGCGCTTGAGATGCCCGCGGTAACCCTCTGCACCTTCCCATAGGCCACCGAGATCGCCTTCACTGAAACATCGGTCGACGAGTCTGTCGAACTTTCCTTCCGGCTGGTGAGGCTGCGGCTGGCGAGGTGCCCACGCGCTGTGAACGTGTCGTGCGGGCGTATGCCAGACCATCATGCAACGCGTCGCCACAAAGCATTCGAGCAAGGTGAGTGCTAGTTCGCCGGAACAGCCAGCATGCTGTTGAGATACCCACCGTAGAGGTGGACCGATTCGGGCTGCATCATCATGCCGTGCTTACATTCTGCAGGATACTTCCTGATATTACCCGAGACATAGGTTTGCCAATCCTCGGGCTGCAGGTCGGTGAATGGACCCAGCTCCGCTGTAATAATGTTCAGATCTCCATCGAACACATCCGGAATATGCTGGACAGCGAGTTCAACGTTCGCTCGCACGTTCTCCAGTATTATCTGCAACAGCCATTCCGGTGGAATTGATCCCGCAAGCCCCTGACGCTCTGCCAGCGCAATCAGATTACTATAAGAGAATGACATCCCTTTTGGAAGATCGATATCTCCGTCAAGCAGGTACCCGTTGAGCGCCAATTCCTCGAACTCACTCCCGTCTGTCACGGATCTGCTTTCCTCCGGAACTATGTAGGAGTCTAGAACAATGAGATGATCGACCACACTTCCACGCGCTTGAAGTACGACCGCGGTAGCGTGCGCGACAATACCACCGAATGACCAACCAAGTATTCGATACGGCCCATCAGGATTCAAGCCTTGCATAATATCGGCATAATGTTCGGCCATCGCTCGAAGTGTTTTCGGTCGCTCCGTATCGGCGGCGGGAATCTGCCGGATTCCAACGATTGGGCAGTCCAGGTACGCGACCAAGGAACGGTAGGGTGACGCCATACCACCGCCGGGATGAATACAGAATAGCGGCACTCCCTCGCCGCCTTGGATCATCTCCGTCGGTGCCGCCGCCGATAAACCGTCGGCACCCGCGTACACCAGCGCCGCCAATTCCGAGACCGAAGACGCGTCGAAGAGTGCCCGTACCGCGACGTCAGCGCCGAAGACTTCCCGTACAGCCGCGACCACCCGCATCGCCAATAGCGAGTTGCCGCCCAGGTCGAAGAACGAATCATCGACACCGACGTGTTCCAGTCCGAGTATCTCGGCGTAGATTCCGCTGAGGGTCTCCTCCACCGGTGTCGACGGCGCGCGATAGCCCTCCTCGCCGCTGTAGACGGGCGCGGGCAACGCATCGTGATCCAGCTTCCCGTTGACAGTCAACGGAAATTCATCCAGCACCACGACCACCGCGGGCACCATGAACCCGGGCAGGGTTCCGGCCACGAATCGGCGCACGTCGGCTTCGAGCAGGCCGTATCCGGGATTGCTGGCATCTGCGGTGTCGTGGTCGGACCACTCGGATTCGGCGTACACATCGGTCAGAGCTCGTCCGTCCGCCACCGCCGCACGGACAAAGACCGCGTCCACGCACCCGGCTCGCACCGACCAGGTGACGGCGGTGGCAAAGCCGTGCTGTCGGCCCAACCGGTGCAGATCCTCCGGCAACAGACCACCGTCCCGCTGCTCGGCAGCACTGCCGAATGTCGTTTCCGCGGCGAGGGTTTCGTTCGCCAGGATCTCCGCGCCGTTCCAGACCCGACGGGTCAGCTCGACCTCGTCACGCAATCCGGCATGGGGGATGTGTGCGATACGGATTCGGTCGCCGGGAAGGTCGCGCAAGGCCTCCTCGATCAACGCGCTGCCCGCGAACTCGACGCGGGGAGCGTCGGCCAGGGCCAACACGTCAGATGGCTCCTTGCGCAGAACCACGTCGTACCGATATCGAGTGAGCTCGTTGACCGAAAAGCCGCGCTTCACCTGGATATCGACCGCCGCGTATCCGGC
Organism: Nocardia ninae NBRC 108245; assembly: GCF_007990755.1. Lineage (GTDB taxonomy): Bacteria > Actinomycetota > Actinomycetes > Mycobacteriales > Mycobacteriaceae > Nocardia > Nocardia ninae. The sequence continues at coordinate 37,461 of NZ_BJXA01000028.1, forward strand.
GGCGCCGAACTTCGTGAAGTACCGCGGGGACAGCAACAGTTCTTGTTCGGTGCGCATATTTCGGGACACCTTCTGCTGCAACGCAACCGGGTCATACGGCGGCCGGGCCCTGGCGAATTGGGTGGCGGTGGTGAACTCCTTCAGCAACGCGAGGTTTCGGATGTCACCGATGAACAACGCACCACCGGGCGCCAGTAGCCGCAACACACCGTCGATGACCCGGCGCAGATACCTTTCGTTGGGGAAATACTGGACGACAGAGTTCATGATGACGGTGTCGAAATGCCCGACCGGCAGCCCGTCGAGATCGTCCGCGCGCCGTGGCTCCAGGTGGACCCGGTCCGTCCAGTCGGCGGCCAATTCGTCCAATTGCGCCTGCAGCCCCGCCAGTACCACGGGCGACAGATCCGTCGCGAAGTATTGCGCGCACTTCGGGGCCAATTGCGACAGCAACAAACCCGATCCGACCCCGATCTCCAGCACTCGCCGCGGCCGCAGTTCTTCGATGCGCGCGACAGTCGCGTCGCGCCATTCCCGCATCTGCTCCAGCGGGATAGGCGTGCCGGAATAGCTGCTGTTCCAGCCGCTGAAGTCGGCGCCGAACTCGACGGCGACCCGCGCACCTCCGGTGTACTCGGTCCCGGAGTACAGATCGTCGTAGATTCGGCGCCACTGGGCGACCATTTCCTCATCGGCTCCGAGGGAGTCCACCACGGTATCCGCGACGACGTAACCGACGAGCCGTTTGTCGCCCGGACGATCCTCGCGCACCACGACGGCGGCCCGTTCGACGCCGGGATGCGCGGCGAGCGCGGCCTCGACCTCGCCCGGCTCGATGCGGAAGCCGTTGACCTTCACCTGGTGATCAGCCCGGCCGACGAACTCCAACTCGCCGTCGGCATTCCATCGGACCAGATCGCCGGTGCGATAGAGCCGAGATCCGGCCGGACCGAAGGGGTCGGGTACGAATCGATCCGCCGTCAGGCCCCCGCGCCCTAAATATCCCCGCGCCACCCCGACACCCCCGACGTACAACTCGCCGACAACCCCCGCCGGAACCACGTTCCCGAAACCGTCGAGCACGTAGACCCGGGTGTTCGCGATCGGACCACCGATCGGCACCGAATGGCCCTGGAGGTCGGCGGGCGTCAAAGAATTGCAGCAGGTGAATGTGGTGCATTCGGTCGGACCGTACCCGTTGACCACTGTCAGGCCGGGCAGCGCGGCGCAGACTCGCTCGACGTGCCCGCGCGACAACGGTTCTCCACCAACCAGCAGTTCCCGCAGACCGGCGAACACCGTCAGGTCCTCATCGCTGAGCGAATTGAACAGTGCCGAAGTCAGCCACGCCGTGGTCACGCTGGTGCGCGCGAACAGGGCGCGCAACCCGGCGACGGTCGGGACACGCTCCTGCGACACCACGCAACGCCCGCCGTGCACCAGCGCGGCCCAGATCTCGAAGGTCGAGGCGTCGAAGGTCACCGACGCGGCGTGCAGGACCACCGCACGATCGTCGAGGACCGCATAGTCCACGCCGCACACCAGCCGGATGACCGATCGGTGCTCCACCGCAACGCCTTTGGGCACCCCGGTCGACCCTGAGGTGTAGATGACGTAGGCGATGTTGCCGGGCTCGGCCGATAGCGGAATCCGTGCCGCCATATCGGCTGACTCCGCATCCTCGGGCTGGTCGAGGAGTATCCACTCCACGCCGGATTTCTCCGGGATCGAGGAGCGCAGCCGTGACGTGGTGATGACCACGGGGGCGTCCGTGTCGTCGAGAATGAACCGCAGTCGATCGGCGGGGTACTCGGGATCCAGCGGGACATAGCCCCCGCCCGCCTTCACGATGGCGAGAATCGCGACAACGGCCTCGACGCCGCGCTCGAGACACAGGGCGACCAGCACCTCGGGCCGCACACCGAGCCCACGCAGCCTGCGAGCCAGCCGATCCGCTCGCCGGTCGAGCTCCGCATAGCTGTACTGTTCGTCGCCGCAGATCAGCGCCACCGCGTCCGGTGCGCGATCGACCTGTTCCTCGAACAACCCGGCGAGGGTCGCGTCCTGCGGGAGTTCCGTTGCGGTGTCATTGCATTCTATGACCAGTTCGTACCGCTCGTGCTCTCCCAGCAGCGGCAGTTCCGACAGTCGCACTCTCGGGTCGGCGGCCACCGCCTCCAGCACCCGGACATAGCGCTGCGCCAATCGCTCGATCGTCGCCTTGTCGAACAGATCGCGGGCGAACACCACCGCCCCGGCCAACACCGTCTCGTGTTCGACGAAGTGCAGTTCGAGATCGAACCGAACGATGTCGGTATCGAGGCCGAGTGGTTCGGCCTGCGTCCCGGCCAGCTCCAGCGTCGCGCTCGGCGTGTTCATCAGCTGAAAGATGACCTGCGTCAACGGGTTACGCGTCAAGTCACGCTGCGGGGCCAATTCCCGCACCAGCTGCTCGAACGGCAGATCCTGGTGCGCGTAGGCGCCGAGCGCACTGGATCGCACCCTGGCCAGTAGCTCCTCGAAGGTCGGATCCGCCGAACAGTCGGTCCGAATCACCATGGTATTGACGAAGAATCCGATCAAATCCTCCAGCTCGGCCCGCACCCGGCCTGCGATCGGCGTCCCCACCGCCACGTCCGGCATATCCGTTTCGCGCGCGAGCATCGCCTGAAAAGCCGCGAGCAGGGTCATGAACAGCGACATCCTGCGTTCTCTGCTCAACTGTCGCAGCCGAGCGGTCAGCGGTTCCGGAACGATGAAATGATGCGAGCCCCCCTCATACGTGGGCACCGCGGGGCGGACCCGGTCGACCGGTAATTCCATCGCCGCCAACCCGGAAAGCCGGTCACGCCAGTAAGCCAGCTGTTCGTCGAACACTTCGCCGGAAAGCCACTCGCGCTGCCAGACCGCGAAGTCGGCGTACTGCATCGGCAATGGCGGCAGCGGAGACGGCTGCCCGGCGCGGAACGCCTCGTACAACACGGTCAACTCACGCAGCAGCACGCCGATGGACCAGCCGTCGGTGACGATGTGGTGCATCGTCAGCATCAGCACCTGATCGTCCTCGCCGAGCCGAATCAACCACGACCGCAGTAGCGGCCCCTCGCCCAAATCGAATGGCGCACGAATTTCCCTGCGCAGCAATGCCTGCGCCGCCGCGACGGGGTCGGATTCGGCGGAAACGTCGGCCACCGAGAACACCGGCGGGGCCGCCGGTCGAATCGCCTGGTAGGGCTCGCCCGCCTCGCTGCGGATCACCGTGCGCAACACCGCATGCCGCGCGACCACCTCCTCGATTGCGCGTCCCAACAACTCCGCGTCGACGGCGCCCCGCAACCGGTACGCCATCGGCACGTTGTAGAACGGGCTGCCCGGCACCAACTGGTCCAGGAACCACAGTCGCTGTTGGGCGAACGACAACGGTCCCGACCGCCGCAGCGGTTCAAGCGTCGGTTCAAGCATCACGCGGCCCAGCTTCCGCACGGTGGCGCTTCGGCCGAATGTCGACCCAGACTTCGTCGATATACGCGAGACATTCGGCGCGAGAACCTGCTACCGATGTCGCGAACCAGCCGTCCGGCAGCGGTCGAGCAGTGGGCCAGACCGAATATTGCTCCTGCTCGTTGTGCACGACCAGATACCTGTCGAACCGGATCATCTACCGAACACCTCCGACGACGTGACAGCCCGCTACGGACCACTCCCCGATCGTGAGCCATTGCACCGGCAGGCCGCGGACACGATCCGCGCCGGACCGTTTGCACAGAACGCGAGCGCAGCCACCCCGGCGGGGGCCGAACGCGGAGAAGGTACGGGAAGCGGCCGTGGCCGGTCCCCGGCGAGGTCCTACGGCGGTGCACCCGATCCCGTAGTCGAGGCCGCCGTCGGACCCCAGAACCCGGGCCGAGCAGCGCCATCGGCGGCGACGGAGTGTCGGGCAGATGGTCACCGGCCGCCAGCGGCGGCAGGCACGATGAAACTACGGCTACACCGCACGGCGAAGGGTTTCTCCGCGATGACCGAGGTTGTCGAACTGGACTCCGATTTCCTGCGCGAGCCCTACCGGCTCTACGCGCTGCTACGCGAGGAAGCGCCGGTGTGTGTCGCCGAACTCCCCGACGGTGAGCGGTTGTGGTTGGTCACCCGGTACGAGGATGTCCGGGCCGCACTCACCGATCCGGCCATCGGCAAGGACTCTGACGAGATCATGCGCATCGCACAGGCCGGCGGTATGACCGACCCCCTCGGCGGCAGTCTGCGCACGCACATGCTGAATTCGGATCCGCCGGATCACACGCGACTACGCAAACTTGTCTCGAAGGTCTTCACCGCGCGTGCGGTCGAGCGCCTGCGCCCGCGCATCATCGAGATCGCGGACGAGCTGATCGCCGCGGTGGCGGCGAAAGACGAGATCGACCTCCTCGCCGAGTTCGCGTATCCGCTTCCCCTCACGGTGATCTGCGAGTTGCTCGGCGTGGCGACCGATGACCGAGACGATTTCCGGCAGTGGAGTTATGCCATCACCGGCACGACCGGTAACTACCGCAACTTCCGTGCTGCGGCGGCCAAGATGGCGGCCTATCTCACGGCCTCGGTCGCGCAGAAGCGTGCGAGACCCCGCGCGGATCTCCTGAGCCAGCTGGTCCACGCGCGCGACGGCGGCGACGGCCTCAGCGAACGCGAACTGGTGTCCACCGCCTTCCTGCTGCTGTTCGCCGGCCACGAAACCACGGTCAACCTCATCGCCAGCGGCATCTCGGCGCTGCTGCGTCACCCTGACCAACTCGCCGCGCTGCGCGCGGACCGAGCCCTCCTGCCCGGTGCCATCGAGGAATTCCTGCGATACGAGAGCCCGGTGAATATTACGTCGTCCCGCTACACCAAGAAGGCCACGCGCATCGGCGGCGTCGACATCCCGGCGGATGAATTCATCGTCGTCGCACTGGCGTCGGCGAACCGCGACGGCACGCGCTTCGCCGACCCCGACACCGTGGAAATCACCAGGCAGCCGAAGGGGCACGTGGCGTTCGGGTACGGCGTCCACTACTGCCTCGGCGCACCGCTGGCCCGGCTGGAGGCCGAGATCGCCTTCGACCGGCTGCTGTCGGCTTTTCCCCACCTCGCCCCCGCCGTGCCTGCCGACCAGCTGGTTTGGCGGGAAAGCGCACACATCCGCGGTCTCACCGCACTTCCGGTCCGGCTGCGTCGCGCACCGGAGAGAGAGCAGTAGAGCATGACACTGGAAAAGATCGGGCAGCACCAGGTCCAGGAGACTCTGTTGTTGCCGTTGCGCGGGAAAGCGCTCGACTACCGCACTGCGGCACCGGTTCTCGGTGACCGGTGGTCCGACGAGGTGCTCAGCCGGATCGGACCGCTCCGGTTCAAGATGCGGTTGGGCTCGCTGGATCGCTACATCCCTGTGCTGCGCGCCCACCGAATGGACGAGTGGGCCCGCGAGTTCCTGTCCCGCCATACCGACGCGGTCGTGTTGCACCTGGGCTGCGGCCTGGACAGCCGGGCGTTCCGCCTCGACCTTCCGGAACGCGTCCAGTGGTTCGATGTCGATTTTCCGGAGGTCATCGAGCTGCGCCGATCCTTCTACCCGGACCGCCCGCGCTATCGGCTCGTTGCCGGCTCGGTGACGGAGCCGGCCTGGCTGGACGACGTGCCGGTTGGCAGGCCGGTGCTGGTCATCGCCGAAGGGCTGCTCATGTATCTCAGCGAGGCCGACGTCGCCCAGCTTCTCGGCAGGCTGATCGACCGTTTCGGCGGCGGTGAACTGATCTTCGACGTCATGACCGAGGCGAACGCCAAGATCGCCGGATGGTTCGGCTACACAGTCTGGGGGATCGGCGATCCGCGTGAACTCGAACGCACACACCCGCTCACCCTGCTCGAAGCCGTGCCCGCCCTGGCGGACCACCGGCTGATCCGGTCCACCGGCTGGCGACTGTACAACGCCGTTCAGTACCGGAACCCGTTGTATCGCAACGGGATCCGGTCACTGCGCTACCGCTTCGGCGGCTAGCCGCTCACCGCTGCGAGACGACGTTCACCAGTTTCGGGGCCCGCACGATGACGTTCGCGACGGCTCGCCCGCCGAGCGCCTTGGCGATGCCGGGTGACGACATCGCGAGCGTTCGCAGCGCGTCATCATCGATGTCGACGGCCACCTCGATCCGATCGCGGACTTTGCCGTCGACCTGCAGGATGCAGGTGGCGGTCGCGGCCGCGATCAGGTCGAGATCGGCCACCGGCCAGCCCGCGTCGGCCACCGAAGGACCATGGCCGAGCCGCTCCCATGCCTCCTCGGCGGTGAACGGCGCGAAACACGACACCATACGCACCAGCGCCTCGACCCCTTCGCGGACCGCGGGATCACCTGCGCCGGGGCCGGTATCGACCGCTTTGCGCAGTACGTTCGTCAACTGCATCAGCTGCGCGATCGCCACATTGAGGCGTTTGCCCGTCATCAGTTCGGTGGCCTTGGCGATCAGCTCGTGCACCGACCGCCGCACCGCACCCGCAACCGCTGAATCACCGGCAAGAGTTGCCGCGGACCCGATTTCGTCGGCGAGCCGCCAAATCCTGGCCAGCCATTTGACCGCCCCGTGCGGCGAGACATCGGCCCAGTCGATGTCGTCCTCCGGCGGTCCGGCGAAGATCATGGTGATCCGCACCGCGTCTGGGCCGTACTGGTCGATCTGATCCTGCAGGTTGACCAGGTTGCCGAGGCTCTTGCTCATCGCCTTGCCGTCCATGAGTACCTGGCCCTGGTTGGTCAGCCGGGTGAACGGTTCGGTGAACGGCAGCAGCCCCGCGTCGTGCAGCGACTTGGTCAGGAACCGGGCGTACAGCAGATGGCCGGTGGCGTGCTCCTTACCGCCGATGTACTCGTCGACCGGAAGCCACCGCGCGATTCCCGCCGGATCGAACGGACCCTCGGTGAAGTCCGGATTCGGGTAGCGCAGGAAGTACCACGACGAGTCGACGAAGGTGTCCATCGTGTCGGTGTCGCGCCGGGCTGGACCGGCACAGCGCGGACACGGCACCGCGACCCAGTCCTCGGCGCTGGCCAGCGGCGGCTTACCGCCGTCGGGACGCAGCTGGTACCCGGATTCGGGGAGCCGCACGGGCAATTCGTCATCGGGCACCGGCACCTCACCGCATGCGCCGCAGTGGATGATCGGGATCGGGGTGCCCCAATACCGTTGGCGCGAAAGCAGCCAGTCGCGCAACCGATAGGTGATCGCCGCCGCGCCGACGCCGCGCTCGGCGAGTTCGGCGATGATCGCGGTTTGCGCGTCGGCAACGGATTGTCCGGTGAATCGATCCGACTCGACGAGGACGCCCGCACCGTCGGTGGCCACACCGGTTACGCTCGGTTCGGGCTCCCCGGTATCGATCACGGTGCGCACGGGCAGGTCCATCGCCCGCGCGAAGTCGAGGTCGCGCTGATCGTGCGCGGGCACGGCCATCACAGCGCCGGTGCCATAGCCCGCCAGCACGTAATCGGCGGCGTACACCGGAATCCGTTCGCCGTTCAGCGGATTGATCGCGTAGGAGCCGAGGAACACGCCCGTCTTGGGCCGGTCGGTGGCCAGCCGCTCGATCTCGGTCGCCCCCGCCGCCTTGGCCCGGTACGCCTCGAACTGATCCTTGTGGTCCGGTGCGCACAGCTCAGCGGCCAGCGGCGCGTCGAAGGCAACGACGAAAAACGTCGCACCGAAAAGCGTGTCGGGGCGGGTGGTGAACACCCGCACCGGTTCGTCCCGGCCGTCGACTGCGAAATCGACGTACGCGCCCTCCGATCGCCCGATCCAATTGCGTTGCATCGTCAGGATTTCGGGCGGCCAACCGGCCAGCTGATCCATATCGTCGAGCAGTCGCTGGGCGTAATCGGTGATCTTGAAGAACCATTGGGTGAGCGCACGCTTGATCACCTGCGCGCCGCACCGCTCACAACGGCCCTGGACGACCTGTTCGTTGGCGAGCACCGTCTGGTCGTTGGGGCACCAGTTCACCGTGGCGTCCGCGCGGTAGGTCAGCCCGCACTCGTACAGCCGCAGGAACAACCACTGGTTCCAGCGGTAGTACTCCGGGTCACTGGTGTGCAGGCGGGTACGCCAGTCGAACGAAATACCAAGCCGGCGAAACGAATCCGCCTGGGTTTCGATGTTGCGATAGGTCCAGTCCCTCGGATCGAGGTCGCGTTTGAACGCGGCGTTCTCCGCGGGCAGACCGAACGAGTCCCAGCCGACCGGGAACAACGTTTCGGCGCCACGCATCCTGGCGAACCTGGCCATCGCGTCGCTGATCGAATAGACCTCCGCGTGCCCCATGTGCAGATCGCCCGACGGATACGAGAACATACTCACCACGTACCGGCGATCGGCTTGCTCGTCGCCGCCCGTTAGCGATGAGACATCGAAAGTGCCGCGGCTATCCCAGATCTGGATCCACTTATCGACAACAGTGCGCGGATCGTAGGTCTCGTCGCTCGATACATCGTCAACGGAAGAGGTCATCGCTCGGCTTCGCTCGCTCTGGTCGGGTTCGGGTAGGTGCTGGCGGCCGATCCCGGTCTGCGCGCACTGTCGCCCCGCACGCAAGCCAGCATCGCCCCATGATGCGGACCGCGGCCGTCAGGTATCAAGACGACCGACCGGTCGATCCTACCGGAGCTCGAGCCGATGCCCGCGCGCAGCGCTCACCGACCGACCCGCCGCCTAGAAGTATGACTGTAGGGGCCCGCGGCGCCGGACATCCAGTGTGGCGCAATGGAACGACCCGCCGAAACTGTTGAAGTCACGGAAGTTGCACGGGATGGGCGTGAGCCCGAAGTCGCGCAGTGCCTGGATCATCGGCTCGTCCTGACGCTCGACGACGACCCGTTGCTCATCGAGCATGAGGATATTCATGTTGATCCATTTGCTGGTCATGTACAGCGGGTGCGCGTCGGGGATGATCGGTTTCGGCGCCTCCAGCACATCCCAGCCCTTGAACAGCTTCGGCACCTTCGGCACGCGTTCCGGATTCACCAGCAGCTTCCCGGGCGCCAACGGAACCAGCGTCGCATCGATATGCATCGGATGCACATCGTCGAATTCGAAGACGTGGATACGGTATTCGTCGCCGAGATGACGGCGCAGCCATTCGATACCGAAGGCATTGGTGACATTGCTCATCTGCGCGACGATGTCGCGGCCGCATCGGGTGAAATCGGCGGCATCGAACGTCGGCTCGAATTCGGTGACCACGAGCCGGGTGCCCTGATCGGGGTGCTCGTCGGACCAATCCTGGTCGAATTGCGCGTCGGTGAGCTCCGGCTTCGGCCCCGCACTCCAGTTGGCACCGCCGTGGAAGTACTCCTTGAGCAACGGGCGATACGCAAGCGACTCGTAGTACCGGGATCGCCACGCCATCGGGCATTCGATGATGTCGGTGCCGACAACGAGCAGGGCATCACGCGGCATGGCGGCATACAGCCCGGTGCTCGTCCAATGCAGCGTGCTGTAGGTGGTGCGCTGCGAAATGGGTTCGGGCCGGCGCACGGTGACGCCTTCCGATTCCAGGATGTGTGCGAATTCGTCGAGATCTCGGCGGGCGGCCTCGATCCGTTCCGGCGGAAAGGGTCGACCCGCGTTGGTACGGAAAGTCTCGAGCTGCCCCGCGGGCAGCACCGGGGGCAGGCACTCGTGCCAGGGCGGGAAGCTGGCATCGTCGACGATGCCGACGATGACCTCCTCCAGCGGATCCCATTCGTTGTAGGAACACACCGGGCTCGCCGGCGCCTCTCGGTCCATGCCGCCGATCTGTGCTACCTGGGGTGCGCTCGTCATATTCGGTTCCCGTCTCGACAACTGCGGTGGGTCGGTTACCGATTCTGCGGAGCCGTGCGTCATCCGCCTGACACCTGCCACAACCTCGGCACGACGGCGGTCCCCAGTTCGGCGGCGCCATGCCGACCGAGGCGAGGGTCGGCCACCAGTTTGTGACCGCGCGGACCCGGCGCGACCACCAACCGTGCCGCGCGCCGTAGCTGAACCATGCAGCACTGCCCGAAAGGCACCCCGACCAGTACAGAGGTCCCGCCGCAGCTGTCCGGCTACTGCACACGCCACGCTGGTGCGCGCCCGCACGATCTAGGCCTGGCCACACTGCGAAAGGACCGGAATGTCGCGCAACACCGTTCTCGACGAGAAAGAACACGAGATTTCTCAGCAGCTGACCGAAGTCGGCGAGAGCCTTGTTCGGGCCGACGAATTGTCCGCCGTGCTCGGCGTCGACGCAGCGGACTGGGCTCGATTCGGGAAGAACTGGGACGATCTTCTCCTGGATACCTTCATGGCCGACGGCGGCACCTATCGCTACCGCCGTTACGGCCAATTCGAACTCCACCCGGACACCGGTGAGCTGGTCGCCCTGCCCCATGAGCCCTATCGGCAAGAGCGCTACTACAACCGGCTCAATGGCGGCGTCGACCGGGTCTATGAACCGATCACCGACGCATTCGCCGGCGACCCGCTGCTCCGCGACGTGCTCGTCCGGCTCGGCCGGGTCTTCACGGCGGTGGACAACACCCGGCGCTGGTTGATCAAGTTGCACCCCGTTCGCATCATCGCGGGCGAGGAGATGGGCAAACCCGCGCCGGAGGGCAGGCATCGCGACGGCGTCACCTTCGTCGGGTCGCTGCTCATCGACCGGCTCAACATCACCGGCGGCGAGAGCTCGACCTACGACGAGGACGGCAAGCGCCTGCGTACCGTGACCCTGACCGAGCCGGGCGAACTGCTGCTCAACGACGATCAGCGCACCTACCACGCGGTGACGCCTATCGAAGCAATCGACAAGAACCAGCCCGCGCATCGTGATGTGCTGGTGCTGAACTATGCCGCGTTGCCCGGCCGGGCCTGAGGAGGGCGGATGAAGACACGATTCCTCGGCGGCCAAGGACTGGCCGTGTCCGCGATCGGTCTCGGCTGCATGGGGATGTCCCAGGATTACGGTCCGGGCGACGACGCTGCCTCGGCCGACACCATCCGGTACGCGCTCGATCAGGGCGTCACCCTGATCGATACCTCCATGAGCTACGGCGCGGGCAACAACGAACGGCTGGTGGGGCAGGCTATCGCCGGTCGGCGGGACGAGGTAGTGCTTGCCACGAAGTTCGGCATCGTCCGGGACAACCCGGGAGACCCGGCCCGGCTTTGCGCCCGGCCAGACGATATCCGGCGATACTGTGACGCCTCACTGGCCCGGCTCGGCACCGACCGTATCGACCTCTACTACCTGCATCGGGTGGATCCGACGGTCCCGATCGAGGACAGCGTTGGCACGATGAGCGAGCTGGTGGCCGCGGGGAAGGTTCGCTATCTCGGCATCTCCGAGACCAGCGCGTCCGAGTTGGAGCGTGCGGCCTCGGTCCACCCGATCAGCGCGGTCCAGTACGAGTGGTCGCTGTCCTGGCGCGAAGTGGAGGACGACATCGTCCCGCTGGCCCGCGCGCTCGGCATCGGGGTGGTGGTTTTCAGCCCGCTCGGCCGCGGGTTCCTCACCGGCAAGCTCGACGTCGGCGCGCTCGGCCCGGACGACGACCGGCTACCGGATCAGCGCTTCCACGGCCAGCACCTGATCCGCAATACCGATCAGCTGCGGCGCTTGCGTGAACTCGCCGAGGCCCGCGGCATCACGCCGGGTCAGCTGGCGCTCGCGTGGCTGCTGCACCAGGGTGATGACGTCGTGCCGATACCGGGCACCAGGAGCCGGGAGCGGTTGGCCGAGAACGTCGCCGCCGCGGCGGTCGAACTGTCCGCCACGGAGTTGGCGCAGCTGGAAGCGACGGTACCGAGGTCGTCCTGGTCCGGCGATCGGCATTCCTTTGCCGTGCCGCGGACCGCCCGGGTCGCCGCGCGGTGAGCCCGGTGCCGACGGGGCGGGGCGCGATGCCGAGGATTTCGCCCCGTCGGCGTGCAGCTCGGTGCTACCGGATCACCCCGCTTCCAGAATGGGCCTGCTGTGCGGGATCCGCTCACCGTCGCGACGGCTGTCGGAGATTCGCGGCACAGCGCCCGCGGCGGCCGCGAGCTCCATGGCGTAGGCATGGACGAGGGGATGCAAGACGTATTCGCCGGATCGGACTTCGGTGACGAAATGAATCCTGGCCAGCTCATCGAGCAGGGTGCACACCCGATCGGTCGGCATATCGAGACGCTCACAGATGACCGCCACACTGCAGTTCGGATCGGCGAAGCGGCCGAGCGCCGAGAACAATGCCGCCGCCTCATTGCCGAGGGTCTGGTAGGTCGACGCGAAGACCGAACGCAGATCCGTGGTTTCCTCGCCGCTGGTGAAGACATCCAGAACGGACGCGTTGTCCCGCGATTGATCCGCGATATCGGCGAGCGGCAATTGCGGGGTGGTGACGGCGCGGGCCGCGATCAACGTGAGCGCGAGGGGCAATCGACCACATCGGGCGATGATCTCGTCGGCGACCTCGGGTTCACCGGTGACGCGCGCCGAGCCGATGCGGCGGTGCAGCAGGGTCCGCGCCTCGTCATTGGACATGACGTCCAGCAGCAGCGGCGTCGCCCCCTCGGCAACGATCAGGCCACGCATCTGGTGCCTGCTCGTCACCACGACGACAGAGTCGGTGGAGCCGGGCAGCAGCGACCGTATCGGATGTGCGGGGGCCGTATTGTCGAGGACGATCAGCAATCGCTTGTCCGTCAACATACTGCGGTAGAGAGCGGACCGTTCGGCCAGCTCGGTCGGGATCATCAACGGCGATACACCGAGCGCGATCAGGAAACCGCGCAGCACCTCCGACGGTTCGGTGGCGCCGAGATCGGCATAGAGGTGGCCGTCCGGGAACTGCTCGGCGACGCGGTGGGCCCAGTGCACGGCCAGTGCGCTCTTGCCGACACCGCCGAGCCCGTGAATCGCGATGATCGGCGCGCCGCTTCTGTCGTGCTGGGTAAGCAGCGAGTCGAGGTGCGTCAGCTGGTGCTCGCGTCCGGCGAAACCGCGGGTGTCCTTGGGCAATTGAGCGGGCCGCGGCAGCGTCCGCATAGTCGCCTGTACGGGATCCAGTTTCGTGTAGTCCGCTTCGCTCAACACCGCCAAATAGGCCTCCGATACCTCACGCCCCGGGTCGACGCCGAGGTCGTGCGCGAGCCGTTGCCGCAGTGTCTCGAACAATTCGAGCGCAGCGGCGCGTTGTCCGCTGCGAGCCAGCGCCGTCATCAGCGAGGCATACGCCAATTCGTGCAGGGGGTTGGTGTCGATGAATTTGCGCAGCGGGGCCAACAATTCGGCATGCCGTCCGGCTTTCAATGCGGCATCGGCGTACTCGAGCAGCACCGTTTCCAGTTCTCGATTCAATTCCGCCGCTGCCGCCTGAATATGCAGGCCCGGCAGGTCTCTCAGCGGCACGTCCCGCCACAGCTCGATCGCCGTCCGGTATTGGACGACGGCGAGATCGAGCCTGCCCGCCTTCCGATCACGCAGCGCGCTGTCGGCGAGTTGACGAACGGCGAGCACGTCGAGTTGATTGGTCTCGACCCGCAGGGTGTAACCACCGGCATTCGCGACAAGCACACTCGGCCCGTACCCCTTCGGCTGCAGCCGCCTGCGCAGCCGCGACACCTGTGTCCGGACGACATCGATCGCGGACGGCGGCGCGTGGCCGTCACACATGGCGTCGGCCAGTGCGTCGACGCTGACCGCGGCGTTCGGCGACAGGGCGAGCAGGCCGAGCAGTGTGCGCTGCCGAATCGAGTTGAGCTCCACCCGATCACCATCGACCCGCACCTCGAGCGGTCCGAGCACCTGCAGGCGCAGGTCGTTGGCGAGCACCAGTCCCTGCTGCCCGCGCTGCACGATTTCGTCCGCCTCCGCGGGCGAGAGCTCGAGCGCGCTGGCCAAGCGCCGCAGCGTGCTCCCGCGTGGCCGGGTGACCCGATTCTGTTCTATATCGCGAAGACCACCCACGCTGATTCCCGCGCGGGTGGCCACCTCATGTTGCGTAAGTCCCATACGTTTGCGTCCACGCTGGATCAACGCACCCAGTTCGTGATGCCCTCGATTGTTCATAGGGCACCACCCTCGGCATCGGCACTGCCGACAAGAATTCCATTCTTGAATCGACAATTCGAAGAAGGCAATGCCGACATAATAATCATATCGGCACCGCCGTGAAAATGGATATAACTCCTGGAAATCCCGCGTTGTCCGTAGAGACTACTATTTCCCATGGACCACTCCCCTCCCGAGTCAAAACCATGCGACGGGGCAAATTCGAAGAGATACGCCGCCAATCATGCCACTTCACCCCTTCCCCATGGACATTAGCAGCACCACTCGAACACGCGCAAGAGATGTGCGCAATCCACAGTGAGAGCACTTCCGCCTCGCACAGCCCGACATATATTGGATCCGCCGAGCATGCGCCGAGGGGCTCGAAAACACTTATTACCAACTACTTATAGACGATAAGCATAACCGGAAATGCCACCACTCGCCGATGCCTATCGATCAAATACGGGAATAGTACGGGACCGGCAGGTATGTGTCCGAAATCCGCGAATGGGCCGTTGCCGCCAGCTAGAACAGCGAAGAAACAGACCGTCCGGTTCGGCCGTAGCGCCATCCTGCGGGCGATCTGGGCTTGCCACTTCAATCAAAGACGAAAATTCTACTTGGAAGGGAGAATCCTCCGGAACCCCGTCCGACCGCACTCCTCCGGCCGAGGCCCCGACCTCGCTCGGCCGGGGACGACGCGTGTCGGGGCGGGGCGCCGGCCTGCGGTACGACCCGGTGCGAAGGCAAGACCGTAGCGAATCGACGTCTTTCGCCGAGGACGCTCCTGACCAGCTAGGACTCCTCGATCACCTGTCCGGGGACCGACGACCGATCGCACCTCGAATACGTCATGGTGAAAACGATGCGGAACCCGCTGCGATCAGCCCGGCCGCCGTGTTCCGGCGTTCGGCAGCGCGCTGCTCGAACAGATCTGTCGTATCCATGGATACCGGCGCAGGAGGAAAGACCACACGTGTCGACAGGAAATGTTTTCATGTTCGGTGGCCAAGGATCGCAGTATTACGGAATGGGCCGCGAATTACGCGCGGCCCATCCGGCCTTCGATCGCTCGTTACGTGAACTCGATACGATGTTCGGCGATTTCGGTATTCCCGGAGCATTGGACCAGATCTACCGTCCCGGCACGGAGGCAACGGGCCCGTTCGATACGCTCCGCTATACCCATCCCGCCATTGCCATAATCGAGCTCGCCATGTTCGATATGCTCGTCGCCGAAGGAATCGAGCCCGATTATCTGCTGGGATACAGTCTCGGCGAATCCGTCGCGGCCGCCGCCGCCGGTGTGCTCGATCGGGAACAAATGGTCGCGTGCGTTGCCGAGCAGACGCTTCTGGTCGAACAGCACTGTAAGGCAGGCACCATGCTGGCCGTCCTCGGCAATGTCGACGATATGTACACTCCGGCCGATTCCGAGTGGGCCGGGGTGGAATTGGCGGCGGTCAACTACGACCGGCATTTCGTGGTTTCCGGGTCGACCGACGCCGTCGCGCGCGCGAGCGCCACGGCTCGCGCGGCCGGTGTCACCTGCGCCCGGCTACCGGTGCACTACGCCTTCCACTCGACGGACATGGATGCCATCGCCGAGCCCTATAAGCGACTGCTGTCGACCGTCGCGCTACGTGCGCCGCGGATACCGCTGCTGTCCAGTGCGCACGTCGGCTTCCTGAACGACCCGGCGCCCGAAACTCTCTGGCAGATGTTCCGCGGCGCGATCCGATTCCGCGGCGCGATCCGGCTGCTGGAGGCCGATTACGACGGCCTGCGTTATGTCGATCTCACGCCGTCCGGCACCCTCGCCACCTTCGCCACCAAGAACTTTCGGCCGGATTCCGGCGCGCGCAGCATTGCCCTGCTCGATCGTTTCGCCCCGGCCGAACGGGGCCTGAACCAGGCGCGGGAGCTACGGGCGACGCCGCGTCCAGCGACGACCACCCAGCATCCGACGGCGGCGGGATCGCACACACCGACCGCTGTGGTGTTTCCCGGGCAGGGTTCCCAGCTGCTCGGGATGGCGGAGGACCTGTTCGCCGAGTTCCCGGAGTTGGTGACGCAAGCCGACGAGATCCTGGGCTACTCGGTGCGCGACCTCTGTGTCGAAGATCCGGACGGCGTGCTCGGACGCACCGAATTCACCCAGCCCGCGCTGTTCGTCGCCAACGCGTTGTACTACCGCGCGTGGGAACGGGACAACGCGCCCGCGCACATGTTCGCCGGGCACAGTCTCGGCGAATACAACGCGCTGTGGGCGGCGGGCGCCTTCGACTTCGCGACCGGCGTCCGGCTGGTCCACCGGCGCGGCGAGCTGATGTCCCGGGTGGGCGACGGCGGCATGGCGGCCGTGGTCGGATTGACCGAGCAGGACGTCCGGGGCGTCCTGTCCTCCTCCGGTTTCGACGATCTCGATGTCGCCAACATCAATAGCGCCGACCAATTGGTGATCTCGGGGCCGAAGCCTGCGATCGAGCGGGCGGGCGAGGCCTTCCGCAAGGCGGGCGCTCGCTATCTGCCGCTGCGCGTCGGCGGCGGATTCCACTCACGGTACATGGCAGGGGCCCGCGACGAATTCCAGCTCTTCCTTGCCGATTTCGAGCTGGCACAACCCCGTGTTCCGGTGATCGCCAACGTCACCGCGCAGCCTTACCCGGAGACCGACCTGCGCCCATTGCTCACCGCGCAGCTGACCAGCCCGGTGCGCTGGGCTGAGAGCGTGCGCACGCTCTTGTCACACGGCTCGACGATCCAGGAGGTCGGTCCCGGCCGCGTGCTCACCAAACTGGTCGCGAAGATCCGCGACACCGCACCGGCGGAACCGCCGCGCACCGCCGAACCGGCGCCACAATCCGGATCAGCGCCCGCCACCACCGCAGTGCCCACCGCCCCCACCACCGCGGTGCCCACCACCGACCGCACGTCACCAGGGCGATCCGAACGGACCGCAGTAGCGATCGTCGGCATCGGATGTCGGCTACCCGGCGCGGACAACCACCGCAGGTTTCTCGAAAACCTGCGCGCACGTATAGATTCGGTGCGGGAGCTCCCGGCAGACCGCTGGGATCCGGACCGGTACTACGACGCCGACATCACCGCACCCAACCGCACCGTCAGCAAGTGGCTCGGCGCGCTCGACCACCCGTGGGCCTTCGACCACGAATTCTTCGGGATCTCGCCGCGCGAGGCCGCGCTGCTCGATCCCTTGCAGCGGCTGCTCATGGAGGAGACCTACCACTGCCTGGAGGACGCGGGGATCACCGCGACGACCCTCTCGGCCGCCCGCACCGCGGTGTACCTCGGCAATTTCGAGCGCGACCACCTGATCGAAATGACGGAGGCGGGCCAGGACGTCGAAAGTCATTCCGTCCTCGGCGTTTACGACTGCCTGCTCGCCAACCGGCTGTCGCAGGCCTTCGACCTCGTCGGCGCGAGCTTCGCGGTCGACGCGGCGTGTGCGTCGTCCTTGGTGGCGATCCATCTCGGCGCTCAGGCGCTGAGCACCGGCGACGCCGACTACGTACTCGCGGGCGGAGTCAACCTCAGTACACATCCCTGGAAATACCTGGGCTTCGCGAAAGCGAGGATGCTCAGCCCCGACGGACGTTGTAAAGCATTCGACCGCGACGCGAACGGGTTCGTACCGGGAGACGGCGTCGGCGTCGTACTGCTGCGCAGGCTCGACGACGCGGTGCGCGACGGCGACCACATCTACGGGGTCGTCACCGGCACCGCGGTCAACCATGGCGGCAGGCGCACCACGATGACCGCGCCGACAGTCGCCGCCGAACGGGCCGTTGTCGCCGAGGCGATCGCCAGGGCGGGAGTCAGCCCGCGCGATATCACCTATGTCGAAACACATGGCACCGGAACAGCTCTCGGCGATCCGATCGAGGTCGAAGCGTTACGCCAGATCTTCGCACCGACCTCGACGGACACCCGCTGGTGCACCCTGGGATCGGTCAAATCGAATATCGGCCATCTCGAAGGCGCCGCCGGGATCGCCGGTCTGATCAAGGTGCTGATGATGCTGCGGACGCGCCGGATCGTGCCGACGCTGCACGTGCGCAACGTCAATCCGCTGATCAACCTGGCCGACGGCCCGTTCCGGCTCGCGCTCGAGGACACCGAATGGCTGCCCGGCTCGCCCGGCGCCCCGCTGCGGGCCGGGGTGAGCTCATTCGGCTTCGGCGGGGTGAATTCGCATGTGGTCGTCGAGGAGTACCAGGCCGTCCACAGTGCCCACCAGACCACGACGACGAATCAGGACCGGATGGATACCCCGCGCATGCCCACCGACCCACGGACGGATCGCCTGCCGTATCTGCTCTCCGCCGCCTCGCCCGGCTCGTTGCTGCGGCTCGTCGCGACTTGGCGGGAGGCGATCGGACCGGACGGCTGGCTCGCCGCCCCGATCGGTGACATCTGTGCCACCTTGGCAACCGGGCGCGCGCACCTGCCCTATCGCTTCGGTGGATTGGCCGGTGACCGAACCGAACTCGGCACGCTGCTGGCGACGATCGGTGCACCGGAGCACGCCACGAGCCGTCGATGGGCACTGCGCGTCGGCATGATTCCCCTACCAGCGGACCTGGATCGGCTCCTGACGCGACCGCCGTTCCGAGAGCTTCTGCTTGCCCACGATCCAGCGGTGCGCTCGCTGCTCGACCAGGGACCGAGCCCTGCGGCACAGTGCGCGTTCACCACCCTGATCATCCAAGCCCTGCGACGTTTCGGCTTGGTCCCGGAGCTGATCGTCGGCTCAGGACCTGGCACCTGGCCCGCGCTCGCTGCGGCAGGTGTACTCGACCTCACCGCCGCGGCCGCGCTTGCCGCAGGCGAACGGCCCGCAGTGACGCTACGCACGCCGGCCGTGCCACTCGCCGTGCCGGGCACCGACCAGCTGCTGCGACCGCTGTCGATCGACCGCCGGTATCTTCGTGAGCTCCGCTCCTGCGGCGCACCGAGCCCACGACAATTGGGCGATCTACTCGACTTCGCAGCCGCACTCATCGGACAGCGCACCCTGCGGCACAACCTGCGGGACTGGCAGATTCGATTGACCGCGCGCGGCCTCGGCCACCTCGACCTCGCCGATCAGGTCGCCGCGGCGGCCGGTGCGGCGCGGGAACCACGCGAAGTCATGCTCGCCGCGGTCGCGGTCCAGAACGCGCTGGACCGGCTCAACCGCAAGTGGGATCTGCCGCTCAACCGCTTCCTCGACGAAGAACACCTCGTCGAACAATTGGACCTGCTGCTCGACGGTGTGCTGGACGCCGACGAGCTGATCGAGATGATCATCGGCGACGAAGACGGTCTGGCCGCAGCCGCCGCGGCCGCCCAGCGCAACCAGCATCGGATCGACTTGACCGATCGGCACCGCTATCCCACGCTGCGGCGAATGTCGGTGCTACCCGGCGAGCTTCGCACGCCGGACGCATGGGCGCGGCTGGCCGATGCCAACCTCGACTACGCGATTGCTTCGGACCTCGCCGTGGTCGCGGTCGGCGACACACCCGACGCGGCGAGCGTCACTGTCAACGCCGTCTCGGTGGATGAGCCACTGACCGAACCGCTGCTCGAACTGTGGCGGCGCGGAGTCGACGTGCGCTGGGACGCGCATCCCGTCGCCACCGCTGGTGTCCGCACTTCGCTGCCGACCACAGAGTTCGACAGCGTCGAGCATCGTCGTACCGCCCCGCCGTCGACCAGCGAGGTCGGCACCACACCCGGGACAACGACGACCGACGACGGGCAGCTGATCGAGCTGCACAGCGAGTGGTCGGTCATCGAACCGGCACCGGCGACCACCCCCCTCGGTCACGTCCTGGTCGTGACATCGGACCCGAACATGCGCCGAAGCCGTTCCGGCGCAGCAGGACTCGCGCATGTACTCGTCGAACTCGGAACCCGGTTCGAGCGGATCGACGACCACACCTGGGTCGTGCCACCGGACGACACTGCCGGCTGGCACCAGGTTTTCGAGACAATGGCCGAGCGCGGCGAACCACTGCGGACGGTGCTGCTCTCCGCTGACGGACCGGACCCGACGGTCGCTGTCCTGCAACTGATCAAGGCGGCGTATGGACGCGGCGTAGCGGTGCTGGCCGTCGGCAAGCACGACGACGGCGCGATCGCACCCGAGCTGGCCGCGTTGACCGGCATGGCGCGCTGCCTTCATCGGGAGACCGATACGGTGCGCCTGCGGGCGCTCGCCGTGCCCGACGAGTTCGGCGCCTCGTCCACCGCGGAAAGTGTTGCGGCGGAACTGAATCGAACCGACAGCGGCGACCTGGTGCGCTACCATCGTGGCCGCCGAGAGTCGCGCATCTTCGTACCGACAGCGGTGGCGCCACCCTCCGCCCGGCCCGGAACCTGGGCGGCCGGAACCTACCTGGTCACCGGCGGGCTCGGCCGCATCGGCAGGCTCGTCGCCGCCCACCTGCTCGCGTCGCCGGGCACAACGGTCGTCCTGGCGGGACGCACCAAGGAGGATGACGCGCACCGTCTCGATCACACCGAGTTCAGCGCCGCTGCGGATCGGGTCGCCTATTTCCAGGCCGATATCGCCGATCCCGACGCGACCGCCGCCTTGGTAGCGCGGATCCACGACCGGTTCGGCCCGCTGACCGGGGTCTTCCACTGCGCGGGGACCCTGCGGGACGGATACCTGGCGCACAAGTCGATCGACGACCTGAACGCGGTCCTCGCACCCAAGGTGCGCGGCGCGCGGAACCTCGATCTCGCCACCCGGGACGACCCGCTCGACGTCTTCGTGTTGTTCTCCTCGGTGGTCGCGGTGACCGGCAATCCCGGCCAGGGCGACTACGCGGCAGCCAATGCGTACCTCGACGAATTCGCCGCCGCGCGGGTGGAACTCCGGACGCGGGGCGTCCGCTCGGGACGCAGCGTGTCGATCGGCTGGCCGATCTGGCAGGACGGCGGTATGACGGTGACCGACCGCGGCGTACTCGGCGAAGCGTCCGGGATGCGACCGATGGCCGCCTCGACCGGTCTGGCGGTCCTCGACCGGATCTGCGCCGAAGGGTCCGGCCCGCACGCGTTCCTCTACGGCGACCCGGCACGCACGCCGCGCCTGCTCGACCGCGACCGTACGCCCGCGCCCCGGCCGGCCACAGCGACCGCCCCGGCGACAAGCACAGAACTCCCTGCGGCACAAAGTTGCTCGCCTGTGGACGTGCTCGGGTTCGCACGAGACTACGTGGCGACGCAGATCGCTCGGCTGCGCGGCGTACCGGTCGAATCGATCGATCTCGACCTCGGTCTCGATCAGCTCGGACTCGACTCGATCGTGGTCAGCGAGTTCAACGCGCGGATCGAGGCTGATCTC
Source organism: Nocardia ninae NBRC 108245 (assembly GCF_007990755.1). Lineage (GTDB taxonomy): Bacteria > Actinomycetota > Actinomycetes > Mycobacteriales > Mycobacteriaceae > Nocardia > Nocardia ninae. Next base: position 58,903 of record NZ_BJXA01000028.1, read on the forward strand.
GGAACAGTCAGCGAGACACTGCTTTTCGAATGCCGCACGCTCGGTGCCGCGGCAGAGCGTGTCGCGAAGGCGCGACCGGGCGAGCTCGCGGCACACTACGGCAGCACCGGGACTTCCCGCGTAGCAACCGAACAACTCCCCGCGTCGGTGACTCCCGAGCCGAGCATCGAGGCCGACGACCACGACATCGCGATCGTCGGCTTGGCCGGCCGCTACCCGAAGGCCCCCGATCTACCGACCTTCTGGCAGAACCTCAGCAGCGGCCGGGACTGTGTCGGCGAAGTACCCGCGACGCGTTGGCGTCTCCCGGGCGACCGCGCGGGCAACACCGCCCGCACCGACTACCGGTGGGGCGGATTCCTCGACGACGTGGACGCCTTCGACCCACTGTTCTTCCATATCTCGCCGCGCGAAGCGGAGACGATGGACCCGCAGGAGCGGTTGTTGCTGCAGACCGCCTGGCACGCCTGCGAAGACGCCGGGTACCCGCCCCGGCGACTGGGTGACCCGGATGAACCGGGCGACCGCGCGGTCGGCGTGTTCGTCGGTGTCACCACCCAGACCTACCACCTGTGGGGGCCGGACCAGCAGCGCGCCGGAAACGACGGCATCCCGCTGGCCAACCCGTGGTCGATCGCGAACCGAGTGTCCTACTGCCTTGACCTGCACGGCCCGAGCATGGCGGTGGATACCGCCTGCGCTTCCTCACTCACCGTGCTCCATCTCGCGGTCCAGAGCATCGCGCGCGGCGAATGCGCCATGGCATTGGCGGGCGCAGTCAATCTCTACCTGCACCCCGCCAAATACGACTGGCTGAATCAGTTGCAGATGCTCTCTCCGACCGGACGCTGTCACGCGTTCGGTGCGGCGGCGGACGGTTTCGTCCCCGGTGAGGGCGTCGGTGCGGTCGTGCTCAAGCCGCTGCGCGCCGCACTCGCCGACGGTGACCGCATCCGCGGCGTGATCAAGGGGACTGCCCTCAATCACGGCGGTCGCACCAGCGGATTCACCGTGCCGAACCCGCGTGCGCAGTCCAGGCTGATCGCAGATGCCCTCGCCGACGCCGGCGTCGACGCGGCGACGATCGACTACGTGGAGGCCCACGGCACCGGAACGCCGCTGGGCGACCCCATCGAAATCGCCGGACTCACCGAGGCTTTCGACGGGGTAGCACCCGGCTCCTGTGCGATCGGCTCGGTCAAGACGAATATCGGCCATCTCGAAGCCGCGGCAGGATTGGCCGCCCTGACCAAGGTGCTGCTCCAGCTGCAACACAGCCAACTGGCGCCCTCGCTGCACGGGACCGAGCCGAACCCCCGCATCAGTTTCGCCGATACCCCGTTCGAGGTCACCACGGCATCGCGACCATGGCCACGCCCACGCGCCGACGGTGTCGAGCCGCCGCGACGCGCAGGCATCAGCTCGTTCGGCGCGGGCGGATCGAACGCGCACATCATCGTCGAGGAGGGGCCGGACCGAACGGTGGCTCGTGGGCCCGAGGACGGGACGCACCTGATCGTGGTATCGGCGGCCGACCCCGACCGGCTACGAGAGCACTGCGGGAACCTGGCCGCCGAAATCCACCGTCGCTCAACCGATATGCGGGTATCCGAGCTGGCCTACCAGTTACAGGTGCGGCGTGAGCCACTGCAAGAACGGCTTGCCCTGCTGGCCGATGATCCGGTCGATCTCGCGGCTCGGCTGACCGCGATCGCCGAGGGCGGAACGCGGCAGGACGGCGCTTGGACCACCGTTCGGGAGCGCGACGCGCGCGACGCCGCACGGCGGGAGCTACCCGCCGCACTCGAACGGCGGGATCTGCCCGCGTTGGCCGCGGCGTGGGTGACCGGCGTGGACGTGCCGTGGGAAGCGCTGTACTCGGCGCCCCTGCCGCATGTCGATCTGCCCGGTTATCCGTTTGCCACGGAACGCTATTGGCTACCGGAGCTGCCCGGCCTGCCGGTATCCCCCACCGACTCGCATCCCTTCACGACGCGGCGGGACGGCAACGGCACCGTGGTCGAATTCACCGGCCGCGAACCGTTCCTCGAGCACCACCAGGTGGACGACGTGCCGATCTTCCCGGCCGCCGGATACCTCGAAATGGTCCGTGCCGCAGCGTCCTCCGATGCCGGAGGGGTTCCGATCAGACTGCGTAACAACGTATGGTCCGCACCGATCACCGTCACGGAGCCGCGCACCGTCCGGGTCGAACTCACCGAGACGGCAGCGCGGATCGAGTACGAGGTAGTCGGCGACGAGGCCGACGGGCGCCGCATCGTGCACGCGACCGGGCGAATCGAAAATCTGCGGGCCACACCGGAGCACGACGAAACCATCGATATAGAGGCGGTCCGTCGCCGCTGCCGCGACCAACTCGCCGCCGCCGACTTCTACCCGGAGATCCAGCGCCGCGGGCTGCGCCTCGGACCGATGTATCAGGGCATCGTGCGAGTGCACTGGAACGACGACGAGGCGCTGGCGGAACTGCGCAGGCCCGCGTCCGGCGACCAGGACGCGTACCTGCTCCACCCCGGCATGCTGGACGCCGCGTTGCAGTCCTCGCTGTGGTTGCTCGCGCGGCGCTCGCCGCAGCTGCATCTGCCGTTCAGCATCGGCGCCGTCGACATCCTCGGTCCGCTGCCCGCCACCTGTTTCTCGCACGTGGTCGTGCGGAGGTCCACGGCGACCGGCACCAAGCTCGACGTCCGCGTCATCGACGAGTCCGGCCGGATCGTCCTGCGCGTGACGGATATGTGGTTGCGGCCGTGGCGCCCCGCGGCGCCGGTGGACGACGATATCGACGCCGGCACGTACTTCCGCCCCGAGTGGGTGACCGCACAGCCACGCGGCCACCGCGACCCCGGCGCCACACTCGTGCTCGCCCCCACCGGTACGGCGGCCGAGCAACTCGTCGCCGCACTCACCCGAGCGCAGGCTCGTCCGGTCCGTGCGCTGTACGCGGCGCCGGACGGCTCGCTCTCCTCGCTCGACGACGCGCAGCCCGCCGTTGATCCGCACTCCGACAACGACTTCGACGCGCTGCTGGCGGCCGGGCCGGTGGACACAGTGATCTATCTCTGCCCTGACCGGCCGTCCGGCGACGCCTCCGCTGAACAGGTAGCCGATCGGATCGAGCGTGGTGTGCTGCCGCTGTTCGGTCTCCTGCGCGCCCTGGTCCGTGCCGAGGACAAGCGGCGGGTTCGCGTCGTGTGCGCCTACCCGGACGCCGCCCCCGAGTACGCGGCGCTCGGTGGGCTGCTGCGCACCGTCGCGCGCGAGAGCACGCGGGTGTCCTACGTGCATGTCGGGCTGCCCGATGGTGATGCGAGTGCCGCCACGAAACTCGCTGCGCACGAAGCACTGTCCGAAATCGACTCCGCCGACGTGCGTTACGCGGACGACAGGCGAACTGCGCTGGAATGGCGGCGGTTCCGGCCCGAGCCTGAGGCCGCGTCCGGACTGCGAAGAAACGGGGTCTACCTGATCACCGGCGGCGGGGGCGGACTCGGACTGCTGGTCGCCCGCTGGCTGGCCGAGACGGTGGCCGCCCGCGTCGTGCTGGCCGGGCGATCGTCGCCCGACGAGCGCGTGCGTGCCGCCCTTTCCCGAATCCAGGCGGTCGGTGGCGCGGCGAGTTTCGTCCAAGCGGACGTGTCGACAGCCGAGGGGGCCCAGACCGCGGTGCGGGCCGCCGATGCCGAATTCGGTGGGCTGCACGGAATTTTCCACTGCGCGGGCGTGCTCGCCGACGACTACCTCGTCCGGCAGGACGCCGCCGAGTTGCGCGCGGCGGTCGCCGGAAAAGTATTGGGCGCCATACGTATCGATGCCGCCACCGGCGACCGGCGACTCGACTTCCGGTGTTTGTTCTCCTCGGTCGCTGCCGTGCTCGGTAGCGCGGGACAAGCCCCGTACGCGTACGCCAACGCCTTCCTCGACCGCTACGCCGAGTCGCGCAACGCCGAGGGCCACCGCACCCTCGCGATCAACTGGCCGCTGTGGGCCGACGGCGGCATGAGCGTGGACGCTGAGGTATCCGAATGGCTCCTCAGCAATCTCGGGCTCCGTCCACTGCCGACCAGGCTCGGGCTCACCGCGCTGGGTGTCGCGCTCGCGAGCGGCGAGTCACGGCTGATGGTCGTCCCCGGTGACGGCGCCACGGTCGAGCGGCTACTCAGTGGCGCGCTCGACCGGCCGCGGGTGGCGACGGCGACCGAGTCACGGCCCGCCGTCTCGACGGACTCCGTGCAGCAGCTGCTGATCGCGGAGATCGCCGAGATCGGAAAGCTGGACCCCGGCCGAATCCGGCCGGACCGCGCCCTCGGCGACTACGGCTTCGACTCCCTGTCGCTCGGACGGCTCGCGAACCAGTTGGTGAAACGTCTTGCGGTGGATATCACCCCGGCGCTGTTCTTCGAGTACACCACCGTGCAGGAGGTCGCGGCACACCTGGTGGAGACCTTTCCGACCGAGCTGGCCGAGGCCGGTGCGGCCGCTGAGCCCGACTGCGACCCGGCGCGGATCGCACGAGCAGCGAGTGCGCCGATCGGAGCGCGCGTCGCGTCGCGCTCGGAGCCGACCGTCCAGGATGTGACCGAAACCCGTCCCGCGGCAACACAAGCCGTCCCGACCGCAGGCCCGGAACCGATCGCGATCATCGGCATGCACGCCACTATGCCGGGCAGCCCCGATCCGGAAGCCTTCTGGCGCAACCTCATCGACGGCCGCGACCTCGTCACCGAGATTCCGGCGGACCGCTGGGACTGGCGCGAGAATTATCACCCGACGCCGGGGCCGGGGCGGACGAACAGCAAGTGGGGTGGGTTCCTGCCGGACGTCGACCGGTTCGACGCGAAGTTCTTCGGCATCTCCCCCAAGGAAGCCCAGCTGATGGATCCGCAGCAGCGGCTCTTTCTGCAGACGACCTACCGTGCGATCGAGGACGCCGGATACCAGCCCGCCGACCTCGCCGCCGGCAGCACCGGCTTGTTCGTCGGCGTGGGCTCGCACGACTACTACGACCTGCTCCGGGACGCAGGCGTGCCGGTCGAGGCCTACACGACCACGGGCCTGTTCCATGCCATCCTGGCCAACCGGGTCTCGTACCTGCTGGATCTGAAAGGGCCGAGCTTCCCGATCGACACCGCGTGCTCGAGCTCGCTGGTCGCACTGCGGTCGGCGATCGAATCGCTGCGGGCGGGCAGCTGCGACACCGCCATCGTCGGCGGGGTGAATCTGCTGCTGGCGCCGATGGTCTACCTGTCGTTCGCCCGTGCGGGCATGCTCAGCCCCACCGGTCGCTGCCGGACATTCGACGCGGCCGCCGACGGTTACGTGCGCGCCGAGGGCGTCGGGGCGCTGCTGCTCAAGCCGCTCTCGGCGGCCGAGCGCGACGGCGACCACATCCATGCCGTCGTCCGGGGCAGCGCGGTGAACCACGGCGGCAAAGTGAACACGCTGACCACCCCGAATCCCAACGCGCAGTCCGAGCTGATCGTGCGCGCCTTCGATGAAAGCGGCACCGATCCCGCCACTGTGGGCTACCTGGAGCTGCACGGCACCGGGACCGCACTCGGCGACCCGATCGAAATCAATGGCCTGCGACGTGCTTTCCGAGAGATTCGGGATCGCGCCGGGCTACCTCGCCTGACTGAGCCGACGACATTGCTCGGCTCGGTCAAATCGATCATGGGGCATGCGGAAGCGGCCGCGGGCATCGCGGGCATATGCAAGGTGATCCTCGCGATGAAGCACGGCGCCATCCCGCCCAATCTGCATATCGACGAGATCAATCCGCAGATCAGGCTGGACGACAGTCCGTTCACGATTGTGCGCGGCAGGACCGAATGGCCACGTCGCACCGAGAACGGCACCGAACTCCCGCGCCGAGCGGGCGTCAGCTCCTTCGGCTTCGGTGGTGTCAACGGCCACGTGCTGCTCGAAGAGTATGTCGGGCAACCCCGGCCGCAGGAGCCGCCCGCGCAGCAGGTGTTCGTGCTTTCCGCCCGGTCGGTGGAGCAGCTGCGCGAGTACGCGCGCACGGTCGCCGACCGCTGCGAAACCGCCGGTCCCCCGGCCGATATCGCGTTCACCCTGCAGGTCGGTCGCGCGGCGCAACCGCACCGGCTCGCGGTGGTCACCGACTCGACCGGCGTGCTCGCCGACGAACTGCGGCAATTCGCGACGACGGGCTCGCCGGGCCCATGCGGCCGCTACGCCGTCGCGGACGACGACCAGGGCTCAGCGGCCGGCGAAGACCCGCACCGACTTGCCGACCGATGGGTGCACGGCGCGACGGTGGACTGGCAGGCGACCCACCGGGACCGCCGCCCGCGGCGGGTGAGCCTGCCGACGTATCCGTTTGCCCGAGAACGGCATTGGCTACCACAGCCGGAGACCGAACAGGTGCCACCGGCGGCGGAACCGGAGACCGATCAGGTGCCACCGACGCAGGAACCGCAGGCCAATTCCGCGGCCCGTCGGCTGGTCACCGGCCCCGGCGCGGCGGACGACGACGGGGGCACGGTGTTCAGCACCTATCTCGCCGCCTCCGATCGGCTCGTTCGCGAACATCGCATCCGCGGTTCGGCGGTGGTCGCGGGCGTGGTGCAGCTCGAACTCGCCGCTGCGGCGGTGGCCGCGCACCGGCCGGAGCACCGACACGCTACCGACGTGTGCTGGCTGCGTCCGCTGACGGTGCCGGACCCGGGGAGCACGGTGCTGATCCGGCTGACCGAGGACAGTGGCGACATCGTGCACGAGATCAGGACGGTCGAACACGGTGCGCCGGTGACACATTCGACCGGTCGCTGGGTACGGCACACCGGCGGAACACCGGACGTCGCGCCGCTCGAGCTCGACGCGGTCATCGAGAACTGCCAGGACAAGGTGGATTCCACCGGCATCTACCGGACCTTCGACGCCATCGGCATCGAGTACGGCCCGCTGTTCCGTGGCCTGCGCGCGGCGTGGATCGGCACCGGCGAACTCCTCGCCAGGTACACGGTCGAGGAGGCTCCCGGCGACCTGACCTACCGCTTCTCGCCGAGCGTGCTCGACGCCGCGCTACAGGCGATCACCGTGCTCGACGCCGCGGGTGACACCGGCATCGGCACCCGCCTGCCGTTCTCGGTGCAGTCGATCGAACTGATCTCGGCGCCACCGTCATCCGGGTACATCCGAGTCCGGGCACAGACGGGCAGCCACGACGTGCTGGTGCTCGACGAGCAGGGGCGCCCATGCGTCGTCCTGCGCGAAGTGGTGGTGCGCGCACAGCGGGATCGGCTCGACGATGTCTTCTATCGTCCGTACTGGGTGCCCGAGGACCCGCCCGCGGGGCTCGCGCGACCGGATGGCAGCTGCTTGATCATCCATCCACCGCACGCGTTCGGCCTGGATACCGCCCTCGCCACCTGGCACACCGGACCGGTCTGGCGGGTTCTCACCGGCAGGCAGAACCGCAGACTCGATGAACGGACCTGGGAGATCGACCCCGCCGATCCCGCCGACGGTTTGCGCGACTGCCTGCGCGAAGCGCGATCGATCCGGCACGTGTGGTTCCTCGGCGGCCTGCTGGCCGATGACACCGCGGCCGACGACCCCGCGCTGGTGCGCAGGGGTGCGCCGCTGCTGTTCCGCACCGTCCGCGCGCTGGCCGAGACCGATCTGATCCAGCATGTCGAGTCGATCCGATCGGTGCTCAACGACTCCTCCGACGCCGCAGGGCGGTGCGTCGGAAACCCGGCGGCCGCCGCGCTCACCGGTCTGAGCAAGTCGCTCGCCCACGAGTTCCCCCGTGTCGGCGTGAACTGCGTCGATATCGGTATCCCGGCCGGACGGCAGCCGTCCCGGGCCGAACTGGCCGAGGTGGTCGACGCGCTGCGCGCCGAACCCGCCCGCCAGGACAACCGCGAAGTCGCTTTCGCCGGTACCCGCCGGCTGGTTCGCAGGCTGCGTCCGGTGGCCCTGCGGCCGACCACGCGCACGCCGTTCCGGCACGGCGGGAACTATCTGATCATCGGTGGCGCCGGCGGCATCGGATTCGCGCTCGCCGAGCATCTGGCGGCGACGCGGTCCGCTCGGCTGATCCTGGTGGGCCGCAGTCCGCAGGATCAGCGGATCGAGGACGCACTGGCCCGGCTGGTCCGACTCGGCGGGCAGGCAGGCTATTGGCCTGCGGATGTCACCGACCGCGAGGCCATGCGCGCGGTGATCGCCAAGGCAAAGACCTGTGGACCGTTGCACGGTGTCGTGCATGCGGGAATGGTGTTGCGGGACGGGATCATCGAGCGCATGCCCGATGACGCGTTCGACGCGGTCCTCGCGCCGAAGGCGCACGGCACCAGGGTGCTCGCCGAAGTCCTCGCCGACGAACCGCTGGACTTCCTGCTCGTGCTGTCCTCGGTGCAAACGTTCACGGGTTCGGCGGGCCAGGCGAACTACGCGGCCGCGTCGAGCGCGCAAGACGCGTTCGCCCATCGGCTCGCGGTCACCTGTGGCTACCCGGTGCACATCGTCAACTGGGGGCCGTGGGCGGCCGTCGGCCGCGTGGCCGCCGCCGACTACCAGGACAGCTTGACCACCAGGGGCTACCAACCGTTGTTGCCCGCGGACGGCATCGACGCGGTCGAGCGTGTTCTCGGCAGCGGCGAGCGCCAGCTGGCGGTGCTGCGGGCCGAGCGGACGGTGCTCGACACGATCGGTGTCCTGGCGGCGGGGACGGCCGAGCCGACCCCCGACATCGCGGTCTTCGACGCTGATCCAGCCGAGCGGCACGCCTTGGACGAATTCGTCGCCACCTCGCTCCGGCATTGCTTCGGCGGCCTCGGCCTGTTCACTCGACCGTACGAAAGCCACACGCGCACAGCATTGCTCGACCGGCTCGGCGCGCTGCCGAAGTATCGCCGGCTGGTCGATGCGCTGTTGCGCATCCTGGCTCGAAACGGTCTGGTCTCCGAGCGCGGCGAGCTCATCGTCGCCAGCGACACGACGACGACCCAGCCGACCCTCGATCCGGCCGGGTTGCACGCCAGGTTCCCGCGCCTCGGCGACCGGATCGACCTGGTCTCGCGCTGCCTCACCGCCCTGCCCGACGTGCTCACCGGCGCTATGCCCGCGACCGAGGTGCTGTTCCCGGACGGCTCGATGGCACAGGTGGCCGCGATCTATCGGGGCGAGCCACAGGCCGAGTACTGCAACACGATTCTCGCTGAGCAGATCGCGCGGATGGCCACGTCTCGTCCGTTACGCGTGCTCGAGGTGGGCGCCGGAACCGGCGCGACGAGCGAGCGGGTGCTCGACGCGCTCGGCGCGGCAGGGGTAGCCGCCGAGTACGAGGTCACCGATATTTCGGCTGCCCTCGTGCGGCATGTCGCAACCCGGCTGGACCGACCGAACCTCGACCTCCGGTTCCGGCGACTGGACATCGAACGCCCCGCGCAGGAGCAGGGCTTCGCGGCGGGCCACTACGACGTGGTCATCGCGGCGAACGTGCTGCACGCCACCGCCGACCTGGACGCCGTACTCGGTGAGATGAACCGATTGCTCACTCCGGGTGGGCGTCTCGTGCTCACCGAGGTGACCGCGGTGCAGCCGTTCCACACGGTGACCTTCGGCCTGCTCGACGGTTGGTGGCGCGATCCAGATGAGACCCGCAGGCTGCCGGGTTCGCCGCTCCTCGACACGCACATGTGGCGTGGACGCCTGGAGGATGCCGGGTTCACCGGCGTGACCGTGCTCGGCGCGGGCAGCACTCCGGGATCGCTGAGCCAGCAGGTGCTGATCGCCACCGGCGGCACCGAGCAATATCTGGTCCCGGTCGCCGATCCGGCGGTCGTACTGCCAGTGGAGGACTGTTCCACCGAGCCCGTCGGCGCCACACCGGTCGATACCGACCGGCTCGGCGAGATCGTGCGGACGGTGGTCACCGAGCGCGTCGCCGGGTGTCTCGGGGTCCGCGCCGCCGAGATCGACCAGCACACGCCGCTGTCCGATCTCGGGGTCGACTCGATCGTCGCGGTGGAGCTGACCAACCGGTTGAACGACGCGCTCGGCATCGTGCTCAAAACCATTGTCGTGTTCGATCACCCGACGGTCGCCGACCTGTCGGCCTACATCGTGCAGCGCAACCCTGACCGCCTCGGTGAGCTGATTCCCGCGCCGACACCGACACGATCGGCAACCCCGCCGACACCGCCGAAGCCGCTGACGACCACGCAGGCGAGGGCCGAATCCCACCTCACGCCAACGGATTCCGCGCCGATGCGGGCCGTCCGGTTCGACCGCCCCGGTCATCCCCGGGAGCTTCGCATCGTGCCGATCGAGCCCGTGGACCCCGGCCCCGGTCAGGTGGAGGTGCAGGTCAAGGCCTTCCCGATCAACTTCTCGGACTTCTTGTTCGCCAAGGGCCTGTACCCAACGATGCCGGAGTTCCCGTGCACGCCGGGGGTAGAGGTGTCGGGCATCGTCCGCAGAGTGGGTTCCGATGTGCAGGGGTTCGCCGTCGGCGACGAGGTCATCGCGTTGACCGGACCCCAATTCGGCGGACAGGCGTCGGTGGTGGTCACCGACGCGGATTTCGTGGTCGCCAAGCCACCAGGCATCAGTCATGAGCAGGCGTGTGGCTTTCCGGTGGCCTTCCTGGCGATGTACCTCGCCTTCGAGCGGGCCGGGATCCAGCGGGGCGATCGGGTGCTCATCCCCTCCGCCACCGGGACTACGGGGCTGATCGCGATCCAGCTCGCGCGGCTCGCCGGAGCCGAGGTGATCGCCACCGCCGGCGCGCCGCACAAGATCGAATACCTGGCGCGGCTCGGCATTTCGGACGCCATCGACCATCAGCGCACCGATGTGGTGGCCGAGGTGCTGCGCCGTACCGGGGGCGCAGGCGTGGACGTCGTGATCAACACGCAGGCAGGCGAGGCGACGCAGCAGGGTCTGGACGTACTGGCACCGGAGGGCCGGTACGTGGAGATCGCGGTGTTCGGCCTCCAGGCGTCCGGCGGGTTCGATCTGTCCCGACTCGTCGACAACCAGAGCTTCCACAGTTTCAATACCAAGAAGTTCTTCCGCCGCCATCCCGAGCTGCGCGCCGAGTATTTGCGCATCGCCGCCGAGCATCTGGCGTCCGGCAAGGTCGTGCCCACCGTGGCGCATGTCGTCCCGTTCGACCGGGTCACGGAGGCCTATGCGCTGAAGGAGGACCGGGCGCTGATCGGCAGGGTCGTGGTCACCATGCCCGACCCGGAGGTCTGCGCCGAAACGGCTGCCGGCGCATCGCAGCCGTTCGACGAGGACACGGTGCGCAACAACGACATCGCGGTGATCGGCATGTCCGGTCGGTTCCCCGGCGCACCCGATGTCGGCGCTTTCTGGGACAACCTCGCGGCGGGCAACGGGTCGGTCCGTGAGGTTCCCCGCGACCGCTGGGCGGCCGAGGACTACTACGACCGGGATGGACGCCGGAGCGGAGCAACGAACTGCAAGTGGGGCGGTTTCCTCGATGACGTGTCCGGATTCGACGCCGGGTTCTTCGCCATCTCGGACGAGGAGGCGGCATACACCGACCCACAGCAACGGCTGTTCCTGGAAGAGACATGGCGCGCTGTGGCCGAGGCGGGCTACTCGGCCGCCGCGATGCGCGGCAGCCGATGCGGAGTGTTCGTCGGCGTCGGGCCGAGCCAATATCTGTCCAGGATGACCGCGGCCGGAGTGGCCAAGCCGCCACAGGTGTTCTGGGGCAACGAGTCGTCGGTGCTGGCCGGCCGGATCGCCTATGTCCTCGACCTCAAGGGACCGACCATGGCGATCAATACCGCGTGCTCGTCATCGCTGGTCGCTCTGCATCTCGCGGCGCGAAGCATCATCGACGGCGAATGTGACACCGCGATCGCGGGCGGCGTGTTCATCACGCTCGACCCGGACTACTTCGTGGTGGCGGGCAACGGCGGCATGCTCGCCGCCGACGGTCGCTGCAAGACCTTCGACGCCGCCGCAGACGGTTTCGGTCCCGGCGAGGCGGTCGGTGCCGTGCTGCTCAAACCCCTGTCGGCCGCGCTGCGCGACGGCGACCATATCCATGGCGTCATCAAGGGCACCGCGATCAATCAGGACGGCCGCACGAACGGGATCACCGCGCCGAGCGGCAGTGCGCAAACCGAGGTCGCGCTGTCCGCCTACGCGCGTGCCGAGATCGACCCGGCGACCATCGGCTACGTCGAGGCACACGGCACCGGCACCCGATTGGGTGACGCGATCGAGATCGAGGCGTTGTCCAACGCTTTCCGCGCGCACACCGACCGCACCGGCTGGTGCGCGATCGGCACGGCGAAGACGAACATCGGCCATACCGCGGCCGCGTCCGGCATCGTCGGCGTGCTGAAGGTGCTGCTTGCCATGCGCCACAGGCGGATTCCGCCATCACTCAATTTCGACGAGCCCAACCCGCTGATCGATTTCGCCGAGACACCCTTCGTCGTCGCGACGCAGCCGCGGGATTGGCCTGCCGAGCCCGGCGTCCCACGCCGTGCCGCGGTCAGCAGCTTCGGGTTCAGCGGAACGAACGCCCATGTGGTGCTGGAAGAGCCGCCACAGCTGGACAGCTCCGGCCGGTCCGCCCGCCGGGCGGCGAATTCCCCTGCCGCCCTGCTCATCCCGGTTTCGGCGCACACGCGTACCGCACTGCTCGCCTGGTGCGCGAAGCTCGCGCGCTGGCTGGACGGCCCCGACGCCGTGACATCCCTGACCGACCTCGCCTATCACCTGCAGCTACACACGGACCATTTCACCGAGCGAGCAGCGTTCCTGGTCTCCGACATCAGTGCACTGCGGGCCGCGCTCGATGATCCGGCGGCGGCGAGTGCCGCTGCCGCGGAGGGCGATCCGAAGGCCGTCGCCTACCTGGCCGGCGCCGAGGTCGATTGGCTCGGGGAGTGGCAGAGCCGATCGGGTCCGCGTCTGTCACTGCCCGGCTATCCGTTCGAACCTCGGCGGCACTGGTTCATCGATGACGACCGCGTCTTCGGTGCGTCGGCGGAACCGCCCGCGGCGACCCCGGACAGCCCGACGGGACACCCGGAAAACGGTGCGGCGCAGCGTGCCACGACAACCCCGGACAACGTGACGGCAGCGTGGGAGGCGGCGGCCACGGCGATGGCGGAGGTGCTGGAACGTCCGCGGGAAACGCTCGACGCCGACACCCCGCACTCCGACCACGGGATCGACTCCGTCCGTGCGGTGCAGATTGCGGCAAAGATCAGCGCGCGGCTCGGCGTCGAGCTACGCCCGACCGACCTCTTCCGATTCCCGACCCTGCGGGAGCTGGCCGGGCACCTCGCCGAGTTGCCCGCGGTACCGGTCGCGTAGCTCGTGTTTGAGCACCTTGCCCGCGTTGGAGACCGGGAGCTCATCGACGAAGTCGACACTGCGCGGCGCCTTGTATCCCGCAAGGCGCCGCTTCACGTGGGCACGCAGCTCGTCGGCGGTGACCGCGCCGTCCCCGACGATGACGGCGTGCACACGCTCACCGAAACGCTTGTCCGGCAACCCGATCACCGCGCACGCGGACACCGCGGGATGGTCGCGCAGCACCGCCTCCACTTCGGCCGAGTACACGTTCTCGCCGCCGGTGATGACCATGTCCTTGATCCGGTCGACGACATACAGGTAGCCGTCCGCATCGAGATAGCCCGCATCGCCGGTATACATCCAGCCGTCGCGAACGGCAGCGGCGGTCAGGTCGGGGCGGCGCCAGTAGCCGCCCATGACATGTGCGCCGCGGCACAGGATCTCGCCGACCGCGCCGACCGCGGTGTCGACGCCGTCGGGCCCGACCACCCTGATCTCACTGTGTGCTGCAGGCCGCCCGGCCGAGTAGCGATGCTCGCCGCCCTCGGCGTGGTCGGCGGGGCCGAGCAGCGTGGCGACCGGAGCCAGTTCCGTCATTCCGTAGCCCTGCACCAGTTCCACGTCCGGAAAGCTGTCGGACACTCGATCGAGCAGGTCCGGTGGCATGGGGGCGGCCGCATAGACGATTCGGCGCACCGCGCGCAGGTCGTGCCGACCGAACTCGGGGTGATCCAGCAAGGCCTGCAGCATCGTCGGCGCGAGGAAGAGATCGGTGATGTGCTGCGCCGCGAGCACGGACAGCACCGCGGCTGGTTCGAACTTCGGCACGGTGACCTGTGTGTTACCGGCGAGCGCCTGCATCAGCCAGTGCGCGAGGTCGCCGAGATGGAACATCGGCGCCGAGTGCAGGAAGCGCCCGCGCGGAGTAGCCATGAACCCGCCCGCCATGCAGCCGAGCGCCGAGGTGAGCAGATTGGTGTGGCTCAGCATGACGCCCTTGGGCCGCCCCGTCGTACCGCCGGTGTAGAACAGTGCGGCCAGCGCGTCGCCACCGCGTCGGGCATCCGGGATGGGTTCGGCCGCATCCAACAACGCTTCGTAGCCCACGCAGCCCGCCGGTGTCGGCCCATCATCGGCATACACCACCCGGCTCAGATCCGGGCAGCCCGCACACAGCGCGGCGGCCAGACCCGCGAAGCCGTCATCGACCACCAGCACACGCACCTCGGCATCGCGCAGGCAATCCATGATCTCCGCGGGCGCCCATCGCGTGTTCACCGGCACCGCTACGGCGTCAGCCCACGGTACCGCCATCAGGTATTCGAGGTACCGATCCGAATTCGAGGCCGCTATCGCGATCCGATCACCCGGCTCGACGCCGAGTGCCCGTAGTCCCCCAGCGAGTCTGGCGACCCGATTGACGTGGTGGGCAAAGGACCGTTCGCGGCCCGCGTGGATGGTGGCGATTTGGTCCGGGCACTGCTGCAGTGCTCGATGCAGGGACTGGGTCAGATACATGAGATCCTCTGCATCACTACGGATGTGGCCCCGCCAGAGCGGCGACCGGCATCGGGAATTCGGCGGTGCTCGCACCGCAGGCCAGCGCCCAGAGCGCCGCCTCCGGTCCTTGGTTGCCCGCGTAGGAGCGGATGGCGTCCGGATCGGGTGCGAGCGCGGCAATGGCGTCGACGGCGGCTTCGAAGGCCGCGAGGTCGAGGCCCGGCGGGTTGCTGCCGTCCGACGGGCGCGCGCCGAGAACCATGGACTTGGTCGCTGCCCCGTCCCAGCGTTCGGCCACGCCGAGGGTGCCGTACGCGCGTTCGGCGGCCACCGCACCGATCCACGCGGACGACGCGGGCGTCGGGGTCGGCGCACCGCCGGTGGACAGGCCCGTCCGAGCGAGCGCCCGACCGGCCGAAGTGGGCACGCCCTCAGCCGCCCAGCGGCCCGCCCACTCGGCGACGATCCCCGCCGCGTTGCGCGTCGCGGGGTTGTGCAGCCGCATCATGTCCCACTTGTTCACCATCGCGACCACGACCAGGCCACTGCGCGGATACACCCGCGCGTCCCACCAGTAGCCCCACGGATAGGCCGCGGAATGTCCCCACCAGAAACGGTCACCGAGCCGATCGGCGTTGCTGATCTCCAGTCCGATCCCGGCCCAGGTGTCGGGGGTGACCGGACTGCTCCGGCCGATCCGCGGCACCAGCATCTGCGACAGGCTCGCCGGGGTGACGATCCCGTCATCCGCGCCGTCCGCGCTGCGCAGCATGGACCGCAGCAGCCGGGCGTAGTCGGCGGGCGAGGTGAGCAGCCCGGCGGCCGGGTAGGTCGCGGCATGGAATTCCGGCGACGGCACGCACCAATCGCCGAAGCCCATGTAGCCGACGGCGCGATCGGCGGCCTGCCGCAGTTCGTCCCAACGCGACAGCGCCGAGGCACCGGCAGGCACCGCCGAGCTGGACATGCCGAGCGGTCGCCCGATGCGGCGGTCGACGAAATCGGCGTAGCGCTCCCCCGTGAGATGTTCCACCGCGGAACCGATCAAGGACATCCCGAGACTGGAGTACGCATAGGTGCCCGGGGTGCCGAGTAGCGGTGACACTCCACCGTATTCAGGTGTGCGACCGATCGCGACGCGCCGGGCGAAATGCTCGTCGAACGGTCCTGGCCGCTCGAGCGTGGCGTCGATGAAGTCGGTCCGGTATCCACCCTGATGCGACGTCAGCAGCACCGGCGTGATCGGCGCCGCGGCGGGGTCAGGCGGCCGCAGCCCAGCAGGCAGAAAGCTGTTGATCGGCGCGTCCAACGCCATCGCACCGGCCTCGACCAACTGCATCAGTGCGACGCCGAGCAGCGGTTTGCTGAGCGAGCCCGCAGGCCCGATGCTTTCGCCGGTCATCGGTATCCGCTGGGCGAGATCGGCATATCCGGCACCGAAGCTCCGCAGGTCGGTGGCGGTGGCCAGCGCCACCGCGACTCCCGGTGCTCCGGTGGCGGCGACGATATCCGGCAGGACTTCCTCGATCGCCTCCGATAACTCATCGAGCATGGCTGGCACTTCCCTTCATGACGGCAGGTGCGGTGATTTCATCGGTGGCTCTAGCCGCGGCGATGGCGGCGAAGACCTCCGTCAGCGTCCGTTCGGCGGGATCGACCAGCGCGGACAGCGCCGCGGTCAGGCTGTGACCGAGGCGGATGACGGCGTCCTCGGTGAACCATGCGGTGTCGTACATCAGCTGCACCCACGGCTTTTCGCCGTCTTCAACGATGACGGTGAGCCGGTAATTGTTCGAGTCGTCCGCGCGCAGGCTGTCGGGCGAGCGGCCGTGCAACGCGGTACGGACCTGCTCGTCCACCGGATAGTTCTCGAAGACGAGCACACTGGAGAACAAGGGCCTGCCCCGACGGACGGCACTCCACCGCATGACGTCCACAAGGGCGGTGTGTTCGGACGGCATGCCCGAGCGGTTCTGCTGCAACTCGCGAAGCCAGTCCCCGATTCGCCGGTCCGCGCCGGTGCGGACCCGCACCGGCAGCGTGTTGATCAGATTGCCGATCATCTGCTCGATGCCGGTCAGCCCGGATCTGCCCGCGCTCGTCGCACCGAATACGACGTCGGTTCGGCCGGTGTAGCTGCTCAGCACCGCGCCCCACGCCCCCTGGCAGACCGTGCTCCGGGTGACGCGGGCCTGGCGGACGAACCGGGTGAGCGCGGGGCCGAAGTCGTCGGGCAGGTCGACCCGGACCAGCACATGTCGCGGATCGGCGCCGGTCTTCTCCGCCCCCGGCAGCGGGGTCGGTTCGGTGCAGCCCGCGAGATATCCGGTCCAGAACGATTCGTCTTGTCCGGCAGGCCGATCGGCGAGCGCGGCGACGAAGTCACGGAAGGGACGCCGCGCGGGCAGCTCGGCGGGCTGCTGCTCGCGGATGCTGCGATAGAGGGCGAGCACATCGCCGATCAGCAGGCCGCTGCTCCAGCCGTCGAGCAACAGGTGATGGGATTCCAGCAGGATCCGCCAGTCCTCGGCGCCGGTCCTGATCAGTGTGATCCGCAGTAGCGGACCGGTTTCGAGGTCGAAGCCGCGATTCCGTGCCGCCGCGAGCAGCGTGTCGAGCTCGGCGTCGAGCTCGGTCGCCGAGCGATCGGACCAGTCCAGCCGAGAAATCTCGAGACGCGGCTGTTCCTCCACCACCTGGAGCGGCCGGTCCACGGTCTCCCAGGCGATCCGAGTACGCAACACCGGGTGCCTGCGCGCCGCCTCCAGCCAGGCCATGCTGTACGCGTCGGCGTCGAGATCGCCACCCTCCCAAGTCATTCGGGTCGTGTAGAGGCTCGCTCGTGGCGCCTGCACGGTATGGAAGAGCATGCCTTCCTGGACCGGTGTCAGCGGATAGATATCGGCGATACCGCGACAGGACCCGAAGTGCCGGACCAGCTCGGCGGTGCTCAGTCCGGAGAGCGGGAAGTCCGCGGCCACCGGGCAGCCTGCCGTGGGCCCCGCTGCCCACTCGGCGATCTGCTCCAGCGCGGTACACATTGCGGCACCGAGCTTTTCGATGTCCGCGCCGGCGATGGCCTGCCGGTCGTAGCAGAGTGCGAAACGCAAAGTCCCTGCCCGCACCTGTGCCACCACTTCGAGTAGGTACTTGCGCGGCCGGCTGCCTGCGGCGGCGGCGCGCAGCGGATCGCCCAGCGGCCGCAGTGTCCGCTCGCCCGATGGCCCGTCATCGATGCGCCCGAGGTAGTTGAGCTGTACCTCGGCATCGGGTAGGTCGGCGAACGGATTTCCGTCGGCGCGCAGGTGGCGCAGCAGGCCGTAACCGATGCCTCGGCGGGGCACCGCCCGGGTCGTCTCCTTCACCGCCGCGAGACAACCGGGCACATCGTCGACGTCGGGCAGGTCGACGCACACCGGGTACACCGAGGTGAACCAGCCGACCGTGCGAGTGAGATCGAGGTCGGGGAACAGGTTTTCGCGCCCGTGCCCCTCCACATCGATCAGCTGCCTGGCCGAGCCCGTCCAGCGGCACAACGCCACCAGCAGGGCGGTCAGCACCGCGTCTTCGGTGCCCGAGCGATACGCGGCCGGAAACGACGAGAGCAGCGTCCGGGTTGCCTGCGCCGACAACGCGGTGTCGTACACCGCCATATCGGCGCGGGTTGCCGTCCCGCTCCCGGCATCGTGCGCGCGCGGCAGCCGGTCGACCTGCGTCGGGAGCGCGTCACGCCAGATCACGATCTCGTCCGCGAGCGTCTGCGACGAACTGTGCTCGCGCAACCGGTCGGCCCAGGTGCGGTAGGAGGTCGTCTTGGCGGGCAGCGCCTGCGGCGTACTCGTGCACAAGGTTTCCAGGTCGGTCAGCAAACCGCGCCAGGACACCGCGTCGACGCACAGATGATGGATCGCGAGCACCAGCACCTGATCGGTGCGCACCGCACCGAGCATACGGCCCGCCGCCACGTCGAAGGCGTTGTGCGCCAGGGCAACCGCGGCTTCGATCGGGTCGCCGGTCACCTCGGCTAGCCGCTCGAGACGCGGCGCGGGCTGGTGCGCGACGATGGTCTGCTTCCATTCGCCGCCGTCCGTCCGGGTGAATGCCGCACGCAACATGTCGTGCCTGGCGATCAGCCGGTCCAGCGCCGAATCCAGCACTGCCGGTTGTAGTTCCCGTGGTACCGACAGCACCACGTACTGCGAGACCCAGTCGCGGCCGGGGTCACCGTGTTCGAGAAATTCCCGCTGTACCGGGGTCAGCGGCACCGCGCCGGTGATCTCGTCCTGTTCGGCCGCCACCGGCGTGCGTTCGTCCCCGTGCGGTACCGCGACTGCGGCGAGTTCCGCCAGCGTCTGATAACGAAACAGCAGGTTCGGTGAGATCCGTAGGCCCGCCGCGTCGGCACGGGCGGCCACGTCGATCGCGCGGAGCGAGTCGCCGCCGAGGGTGAAGAAGTTGTCGTGCACACCGATCTCGTCGATACCGAGCGCCACCCGCCATACGTCCGCGAGCAGGCGCTCGGCCGCGGTCCGTGGCGGCACACCCTGTCCGCTGCCCTGATACGCCGGTGGCTCCGGCAGCGCACGCTGGTCGATCTTGCCGTTGACGTTCAACGGGAATCGGTCGAGGACCACGATCGCGCTCGGCACCATGTACTCGGGCACCCGCTCGATCATGTGCGCGCGCAACGCGATCGGCTCGGGCTCGCCCGCGCCGGGCTCGGCGACCACATAGCCGACGAGTCGCTTCTCGCCACCGGCGTCGGCGCGCGCGACCACCACGGCGGCGGACACCGCCGGGTGGGTCTTCAGCTGCGCCTCGACCTCACCGGGTTCGATCCGGAAGCCGCGCACCTTGATCTGGAAGTCGGTCCGGCCGATGAACTCCAGTGCCCCGTCGGACATCCAGCGCACCAGATCGCCCGTGCGATACATCCGCGTACCCGGCGCGCCGAGCGGATCGGCAACGAACCGCCCCGCCGTGAGGTCGGGCCTGCCGTGGTACCCGCGCGCGAGTTGAACACCGGCGACATACAGCTCGCCCGCGACACCGGGCGGCACCGGAGTCAGACCACTGTCGAGTACGTAGAGCCGGGTGTTCCAGGTCGGCTTGCCGAGCGGAATACGTTCCGCGCCGGGCCGCAGCCGGTGAAAGTTGGTCTGCCCCGAGCACTCCGCCGGCCCGTACTGGTTGTGCAGCTCGGCCGCCGGGAACACCTGATGGAATCGTTCGACCAGGTCCGGGGTGATGGCCTCGCCGCCACAGTGCACCATGCGCAGCGAGGTACACCGGGCGGCCTCCGGCTCAGCCAGGAACGCGCGAAGCATCACCGGCACGAAATGGACGAGGGTGACCTGCTCTTCGCGCATCAGCCGGGCCAGGCACTTCGGATCGCGCTGTCCACCGGGCGGGGCGACGACGACGGTGGCGCCAGAGGTCAACGGCCAGAATACTTCCCACATCGACGCGTCGAAGGTGAAGGGGGCCTTCTGCAGCAACCGATCGGCCGGGCCGAGCCGGTACTCGGCCTGATCGCAGGACAGCAGATTGGCCGCACCGCGGTGCGGGGTCACGATGCACTTGGGGGCGCCGGTCGAGCCCGAGGTGAACACCGCGTGCGCCAAGTTGTCCGGCGTGACACCGGTGACCGGCGCGTCGGTGGGGTATCCCGCGAGGCCGGACAGTTCAGGATCCAGTTCGACCAGGGGTACGTCGACGGTGTCTGTCAGGTCGGCAGCCGCTTCGCTCCGGGTGATCACGGCCAGCGCACCGGTGTCGGCGAGCAGGGTTCGGAGCCGGGACGGTGGCTGCGCCGGATCGAGAATCGTCAGCGCCGCACCGGATTTCAGCACACCGACCATCGCGACAACGGCCTCGACCGAACGTTCGGCGCAGATCGCGACGATCACCTCCGGTCCGGCGCCGAGCGCGCGCAGGCGGTGCGCGAGCGCGTTGCCGTAGCGATCCAGTTGTCCGTAAGTCACCGCACGGCCGTCCGCACGGACCGCGACCCGATCGGGCGCGCGCCGGGCCTGCGCGGCGAACATCTCGTGCAGACAGGTCTGGTCGACCGCGACCGCCGTATCGTTCCACTCCTCGAGCACCTGCCACCGGTCCCGGTCCCCGAGCAGTGGCAGATCGGCGATCCGTACGCCTGGCCCGGCGGCGATGGCCGCCAGCAGGGTGCTGAAGCTGCCGGCGAAGCGTGCGACGGTGGCGTGGTCGTACAGGTCCGCCGCATATTCGATGCGCACGACCAGTCCGTCCGGCGCCTCCGCGACGGCCATCGCGAGATCGAACTTGTTGGTGCCGGTTCCGGTGGGGAACGGCCGAATATCCAACTCGGGCAAGGTGAGTGCGATCTCGGCGCCCGCGCCGGGCACGGCGTCCAAAGAGAGCTCCGCGGTGCCCGCGTTGAGCTTGCTCACCACCTGAAAACTGATCTGGTGCAACGGATGCACACTCAACTGGCGCACCGGCTGCAGTTCCTCGACGAGCCAGTCGAACGGCAGTTCCTGATGGTCGAAGGCCGCCAGTGCCGTGCGGCGCGCGGCGCGCACCGCGTCCAGGAAGGTGGGATTGCCGCTCAGGTCGGTGCGTAGCACGATGCTGTTGACGAAAAAGCCGATGACCGGTTCCAATTCGACTCGGTCACGCCCGGCGACCGGGGAGCCGAGCACCACGTCGTACTCGCCGCTGTAGCGGGCAACCAGCACCGACAACGCGGCCACCAGCACCATGAACAGCGTCGCGTTCTCGTCCACCGCGATGGCGCGCAGTGCGTCGGCGACGTCACCGGGCACGGTGGCCATGTACTCACCGCCGTTGAACGGCGGGACCACCGCGCGCGGCCGATCCAGCGGCAGCGTCACGATCTGCGGCGCACCTCGCATCTGCTCGATCCAGTAGTCGAGATCGCCCTGCAGCCGCCGCCGGTTCTCGGGTGAGCGCTGCCAGCTCGCGAAGTCCGCGTACTGGATCGGCAGCGCGGGCAGATCTGGCGTCCTGCCGTGCCGGATCTCGTCGTAGGCGGTGGCCAGTTCCTGGTACAGCACCGAAAGCGACCAGCTGTCGGTGATGATGTGGTGCATCGTGAGCAGCAGAACGTGATCGGCGGGTGCCAGCTCCAGCACGGTGACCCGCAGCAGTGGCCCCTGCTCGAGGTCGAACGGTTCGGCCGCCTCGGCCTTGGCCAGTCGCTCAGCTTCGGCCTCGCGGTCCGCCGACGTCAACTGGATCCGCTCGAGCGGAATTTCACGGGCGGCGCCGATCCGCTGTACCGGAACCCCGTCGTGCACGGCGAAGGTTGTCCGCAGGCTTTCGTGCCGTGCGACCAGCACACCGAACGCGGCCCGCAACGCGTCGACGTCCAGCGCCCCGGCGAGCCGGTATGCCATCGGCGCGGTGTACACCGACTTACGCGGCAGCAACCGATCCAATACCCACAACCGTTGCTGGGCAAAGGACATCGGTAGCGGATCGGACCGCGGCGCCCGCTCGATGGTGGCCGATACGGGAGCGGTCATGCCCTCCCGCTGCAGCAGCAGTGACAGCAGCCGCTGCCGAGGCGCCGATTGATCCGACATGGGCGTCCTTTCCTGTTCCGTTCAGCCACAGAGGCGCGCGCTCAT
The DNA here is from genome assembly GCF_007990755.1 of Nocardia ninae NBRC 108245. GTDB lineage: Bacteria > Actinomycetota > Actinomycetes > Mycobacteriales > Mycobacteriaceae > Nocardia > Nocardia ninae. The sequence goes on from NZ_BJXA01000028.1 coordinate 81,381, forward strand.
CGGGTCGCTCCGTTTGTCTTGGCCACCAATTCCGCTACGGTGTCACGGAATTCACCGAACGAGGAGGTGTCGAAGACCTGCAGCATGTCGACCTCGACCCCGAGCTCGCGACGCAGATAGGACACGATCCTGGTGACCAGCAGCGAATGCCCGCCGAGCTCGAAGAAGTCGTCGTCGTCATGCACCTCCGGCACTTGCAATGCACGACACCAGGATTGCGCGATATGCCCGGCGACATCGTGCGGGTCCGCGGTTCCCGCGCCGTCCTCAGACATAGTTCAGCTCCGTTCGTGGACGGCCACAGGAGAACCGATCGACGTGCAGCGCGGCGACATCGACGAAGGGCGCGCGCTCGCGCACGAGGTCGGCGACGATCTCCCCGACCGCGGGCGCCTGCATGAATCCGTGACCGGAAAACCCCGTGGCATACAGGAAACGGCCGACCTCGGCGGCTTCACCGATGAGTGCGTTGTGATCCGGTGTCACCTCGTACAGCCCGGCCCAGCCACTGGTGACGCCGACATCGACCAGCCCAGGCGCGCGGACGGCGAGCGCGTCGGCCAGCTTGGCCAGCCAGGCGTCGGATCGGTGCGTCGAAAAGCCCGGCGGTTCGGTGGGATCCGAAAGTCCCAGCAGCAGACCACGACCCTCCCTGCGGAAGTAGAACGCCGAGGAGAAATCGAGCGTCATCGGAACCGGGACGGCGTCATCGATCGGGTCGGTGCAGACGAGCTCGCGGCGATAGGGCACTACGGGAAGGGGCACGCCTGCCATGTCGCCGATCGCCGCCGACCACGCGCCGGCGGCACAGATGACGATCGACGTGGCGATCGTCCCCCGATTCGTCTCCACCGCACGGACTTCGCCACCCGTGGTGCGGATTCCGACCACATCGCAGTGCGGGATCAGGCGCGCGCCAAGGCGGCGCGCGGCCGTCGCGTAACCCAGCACCACCGATTCCGGCGTGCAGTGACCGTCCTCCGGTGAGTAGGCCGCCGCGAGAACACCGTCGGTGTCGATGAGCGGCGACAGACGCCGTGCCTCCGCCGGATCGACCATCCGGCTCGGCACGCCGAACTCGTTCTGCACCGTGACGTTCTTCTCGAAGGCCGCGACGTCCTCGGGCGTGGACAGCAAGAAGAGATAACCCACGGCACGCAAGTCGATTTCCTGGCCGGGGACGGCGGAGAACCGCTGATACGCCGCCATGGACCTGGTGCTGATCTGAATGTTCAGCGCATCGGAGAATTGGGCGCGCACACCACCCGCAGCCCGGCAGGTCGAGCCGCTGCCGAGGCCGTCGCGCTCGACGAGCACGATATCCCGGACACCCGCCACGGCCAGGTGGTACGCGATGCTCGTGCCGATCACGCCGCCGCCGACGATCACGACGTGCGCAGAGGGGGGAACGGCCTGTCGCTTCACCCGACCATCGTGAGCGAGTACTGTGCCGAGCCGTCGATGCCCGGCCACGGCGCCACCGCCGGTCGCGGTACAGCGCAACGCTCGTTGCGCGGAACCACCGACGGTCCGGTACGGGAGCCGTCGGCGCGGACGAGACAGGGGTGTGCCGGGTCCGGCGTTATCCGCAGGAACCCCGTGGCGGGTTCGTCGTCGGAGGACTGAACAGGACAATCAGCGCCGGTTGCCGGACGTCCGGTGCCACGGAGGTGACGTGTCGCCGCTCGAGAATAGGCGTCATGGTCCAATTCCCGGAGAGTGTCCCGTTCCTCCGCACCCCCGCGCGACTCCCCTACCTCGGAGCGCTCATCGACACCGCGAGGAACGGACTGCTCGGGCTGTACCGCAGCCTCGCGCCCGCGCATCTCAATCTCCTCGATCTCGCCAGCGTCGGCACCGTTCAGGCGATCTATGTCGCCGCGAAGCTCGGGGTCGCGGACGCGCTCGCCGAGGGACCCGCGACGGCCGACCACATCGCGGCCACGGTCGGCGCGGACCGGGACGCGACCTTCCGGCTGCTGCGCGCGCTGGCCGGCCGCGGCATTTTCCGCGAACGGCCCGACGGCCGGTTCCAGCTCACGCCGATGGCCGAGGCGTTGCGGTCAGATACTCCGAACTCGGTCCGCGCGCTCATCCTGCTCGCCTGTCACCCGTACGAGTGGGAACACTGGGGTTGGCTCCTGCCCGCAGTGACCACCGGCGAACCCATGGTGGAAAAGCTGCGCGGCATGCCCGTGTTCGAGTTCATCGAGCAGAACCCCGGCTACTCCGAGGTGTTCAATCAGGCCATGACCTCCGCCACGGAGGTCGCGGTTCCGTCGATCCTGGCGGCATACGACTTTTCCCGCTTCCCGACAGTGGTGGATGTCGGCGGCGGGCACGGTCGCATGCTCGCCGAGATCCTGCGGATCGCGCCGCGCTCCCGCGGTGTCCTGTTCGATCGGGAGCACGTGACGCCGGGCGCGACGCGCACACTGACGGCCGCCGGTGTGCTGGACCGTTGCACCATCGAGAGTGGTTCCTTCTTCGATCGGGTACCGCAAGGCGGCGACGCATACCTGCTCAAGCACGTCATTCACGACTGGCCCGAGCACGATGCTCGCAAAATCCTCGATACCGTGCGTGGCGCGATGAGCTCGGCGGCCGTGCTGATCTCGGTGGAAATGCTCATCCCCGACGGAAACCGGCCGCACCTCAGCAAGTTGATCGACCTCGACCTGCTGCTCGAGTCCGGTGGCCGCCTGCGCACCGTCCAGCAGTACACCGATCTGCTGACCGACACCGGTTTCCGGGTTCGCCGCATCGTGCCGACCTCCGGACCCGCGTCGGTGATCGAAGCCGTACCGGCATGAGTCGAGGCCAGATGACCGGACGCGCGCGGCCGACCGACACCGCGGCGGTGCGGCATACCTCGATCCCCGCCGCTTTCAACGGTCCGCGGGCGTCGGCACACGGCGGCTACGCGTGCGCCACGTTCGCGCGTACGTCCGGTCTGCGGCCTCCGGTGGCGGTGACCCTGATCGCTCCGCCTCCGCTGGAGACCCCGATCGAGCTGGTCTCGCAGGAACGTCGCTGTTCGGTGTACGCACACGGGGAGTTGATCGCGACGGTCACCGCTGTTTCCCCGTCCCTCGGCGCCGATATCGCCGGTGTCGACCTCGCGACCGCCGCGGCAGCGGCCCGCAAATTCACCGACCTCGGGCATCCATTTCCTACCTGCTTCGTGTGCGGGCACCAGCGAACCGACGGCGCGGGGCTGGCCCTCACGCCCGGTCCGGTGCCGGACCGACCGGACACCGTCGCGTGCCCGTGGACACCCCGCGCCGCATCGGCCGACGGCGACGGCGTTCCCGGCGAAGGGATTGTTCCCGAGGAACTGATCTGGAGCGTCCTGGATTGTCCCGGTGGCTGGGTCCGGGACCCGGCCGTCGCCCCCGCGGTGCTGACCCGCATGTCGACCGAGATCACCGGGGTCGTCCTGGCCGAGCGGCCGCACGTGGTCGTCGGGACGCTGCTCCGCGCGCACGGCCGGTCCCGCACCGTCGCGACCGCGCTCTACACCGAAACCATGACGCTGGTCGCGAAGGCGACAGCCACGTGGACCGAGCTCGCCATCCCGCCGGCCGCAGGCGATTGACCGCAAGGAGCACACGTGCCGAGGTATCCGTCCGACACCATTTCGGCGGCGTTCGAGCGCTGCGCCGCCGAATTCGCCGACCGGCTCGCGATCAGCGCCGCGGACGGCGACCTCACCTACGCCGAGCTGAACGACCGCGCCAATCGGCTCGCCGGTCGGCTACTCACCCTCGGCATCCAACCGGACGACCCGGTCGGCGTCGATTTGCCCAGGTCGGGCCAGCTGATCGTCGCCCTGCTCGCCGTGCTCAAGGCGGGCGCGGGTTATCTCGCACTCGACCCATATCAACCGGAGGAAGTCCGGTCGACCGTGCTGGCTGACGCGGGGGTCAAGGTGGTGGTGACATCCGAGCTCATGGCCGAGGCTCCGCAGGTACCGGCCACGCTGCCGCCGGTACCTGCCTGCGGAGACAGCGTCGCCTATTTCGCCTACACCTCCGGATCGACCGGCAGACCCAAGGGGGTCTGCGTTCCGCACCGGGCGGTGTTGCGGCTGATATCGGATCAAGAGTTCTTGCCTATCCGGCCCGATGACGTCTTCCTCCACTTGGCGCCGGTCGCCTTCGACGCCTCCACCCTCGAGATCTGGGGACCGCTACTCAACGGTGCACGGCTGGTCGTCACCCCGCCCGGCGACATCTCCCTGCCCGAACTGGCACAGCTGATCGAACGCGAGGCGGTGACCACGCTCTGGCTGACCGCGGGTCTTTTCCACGCCATGGTCGAGGCGGGCCTCAGCCGGCTACGCGGGGTGCGCTACCTGCTCGCCGGCGGCGATGTGCTCTCGCCCGCCCATGTCGATCGAGCGCTGCGCGAACTCCCCGGCACCACACTGATCAACGGCTACGGCCCGACCGAGAACACGACCTTCACCGCCTGCTACCGGATCACCGCGCCGATCGGCGCAGGACGGGTCCCGATCGGTCGGCCGATTCGCGGCACCACAGTGCACCTGCTCGACCGCGCACTGCGACCGGTCGCCGACGGCGAGGTAGGCGAACTATTCGCTGCCGGTGCGGGATTGGCACTCGGCTACCGAAACAATGCCGCACTCACCGCGGACCGGTTCCTGCCGAATCCGTTCGCCGAGGTGCCGGGCGATCGCCTCTACCGGACCGGTGACCTCGCACTGCGCCGCCCCGACGGCGTGCTCGAGTTCCACGGCCGCACCGACGAGCAGGTCAAGATCCGTGGCTTCCGCGTCGAAACCGCGCAGGTCGAAACCGCGCTACGCCACCACCCTGAGGTGCTCGACGCCGTCGTGGTCGCGCAAGACCGCGACAACGGACGCGTGCTGGCCGCGTTCTATCTCAGCGACTTCGCACAGACCTCGGCGGATCTGCGCGAACATCTGTCAGCGACGTTGCCGCAGTACATGATTCCCGCAGCGTTCCAGTGGCTGGACCAGCTACCGCTCACCGGTAACGGCAAGATCGATCGGAAGCGGCTCGCCACGACCGTCATGCCAGGACGACCCGAACTCAGCACCGAATACCGGGCCCCGAGCACCGATACCGAGGCCTGGCTGGCGCAGTTGTGGGGCGATCTGATGCAACTGGACACGATCGGTGTCGACGACGACTTCTTCGAACTGGGCGGGCATTCCCTGATGGCTACCCGGATAACCCTCGAAATCGGCGCCCGCTACGGGCAGACCGTGCCCCCGGTCGCCTTCTACGAGGACCCGACGATCGCTCAATTGTCGGTGCTGATCGACGAATTGGCCGCCGACCACGACCGGACAGGCGAGCACCCATGAGAATCACCGTGCCACGAACAGCCGACCCCGACCCCGACCCCGACATCGATCTCGCCGAGGTGGATCTGTCCGATCTCGACTGCTTCACCTCGGGGGATCCGCACGCGATCTGGGCGCAGCTGCGCAGACGCGCCCCGGCGCACCGCCGGCAGTTGCCCGATGGCCGGGCGTTCTGGTCGATAACCCGATATCACGACGTCCGAGCCGTCCTGCGCGATCACACCCGCTTCACCTCGAGCCGTGGCACGCTGCTGTCGATCCTCGGCGGCACCGACCCGGCGGGCGGGAAGATGATGGCGGCCAGCGACCCACCCGTGCACACCGCGATGCGCGAGCCGTTGAGCAAGGCGTTGTCACCGCGCGAACTACGATCCAGGGTGCCGCAGATCCGCCGGATCACCCACCAGGTCCTCGCTCCCCTGCTGGACGGCGGTGTGTGGGACATGGCCGAGGCCATGGCCGGGTTCCCGATGATGTTCACCGGTGCCCTCATGGGGATTCCGGAGGACGATTGGCCTTCGCTCGCTCGGCTGACCACCATGGCGATCGCACCGCAGGACCCCGACTTCCAGCAGACCGCGGGTCACGGCACGCTGGCGGCGGCACACCACGAGCTGTTCGCCTACTTCGCCGGATTGGTCATGCGGCGCAGGCGAAATCCCGCCGACGACCTGATCGGCTTCCTGCTCGAGATGACCGCAGACGGCCGCAAGCTCCGCCACGACGAGCTCGTCTACAACTGCTACAGCCTGTTGCTCGGCGCGAATGTCACGACCCCCCACGCGGTCGCCGCGACCGTGCTCGCGCTGATCGACCATCCCGCCGAGTACCGCCGCTGGACCGCGGACCCGTCGCTGACCCCGACCGCGGTCGAGGAAGGGTTGCGCTGGGCCTCGCCCACGAACCACTTCCTGCGCTACACGGTCACCGATACCACGATCGGCGGGCAGTCGATCCCCGCGGGCGAAGCGGTGGTGGCCTGGCTCGGTTCGGCCAATCGGGACGACGACGTCTTTGCCGATCCGTTCCGGTTCGACCTCACCCGGGCGCCGAACCCGCACGTCGCGTTCGGCTATGGGCCGCACTACTGCATCGGCGCACCGCTGGCGCGCATCGCGCTCCGGGTGCTGTTCGAGGAGATCACGCGGGTGGTCGAGTCGTTCTCGGTGGCCGGTCCGGTCGAGCATCTCGCGTCGACCTTCACCGCGGGCGTGAAGCGACTCCCGTTGCGGGCACAGCTGTTTCCTAACGCGCGATTTCCCGACCCGCGACACGCCGACGATCCGATCGGGGTCGGGACCGCACGCAGAACAGGAGGTGCCGGATGAGTGCCACGCGACGCCCGGCCAAGCTGCTCCTCCGGCAACCAAGGGACGACTGCGCCGCGCGCCTGTTCTGCTTTCCCTACTCGGGTCTCGGGGCCTCGATGTACAGGAACTGGCCAACCCGCATCGGGGATATCGAGATCTGCCTGATCCAGCCGCCGGGCCGGGAGAACAGGATGCGCGACCCACACTTCGGCACCTACGCGGAACTCGCCGAAGAGGTGGTGGCCTACGTGGAGCCGTTCCTGGACCGCCCGTTCGGGTTGTTCGGCCATTGCGGCGGAGCGCTCGCGGCGTTCGCGACCGCGCTGCTACTCGCGGACACTCCGCTGCCCGATCCGGCGTGCTTGTTCGTCTCCTCGCAGGTAGCACCGCACGAGGGCCCGTTCGGCCGGTTTCTGTCCATGAGCGATGACGAGCTCGGCGTCGAGCTGGCCCAGCTGACGCGCGCGATGGGCGCCGAGCCGCAGCCGCAGCTACTCGCGCTGAGCCTGCGCGTGCTGCGCGCCGACGTGACGGCGAATCAGCGCTACCGGCTCGATGCCCCGGTGCCGCTGCCCGGTCGGCTGTGCGCGATCGGATGGAGCGACGATCCGGAGATCCGGCCCGAGCAGATGGCGGGCTGGTCCGCTTACGCGGCGCCGGACCGCTTCATCAGAACGGTGCTGCCAGGCGAACATTACGAGTTCCTGAGCGCCCCTGATGTGCTCCTCGACGAGCTGTCCAGCGGATTGCGCCCGGCGACAACGGAGGTCAGGTAACAATGTCGACTCACATCTGGCGACACAGCCCCAAAGACGCTGTGCCACTATGCTTCAGCGTGGCGCAGCTGATAGCGATGATTTGGCTGGCCCGCACCTGGTCCGACGCGGCTCCCCTCGCACGAGCCGGTGGCTTCGTGCTGATCACCATGCTGATGACCTACAACATCATCGTGGTCTCGCACTTGTTCACGCATGCACCGTGGTTCACCGCACGGCGGCTCAATGCGGTTGCTTCCCTGCTCAATTCGATCTGTATCGGCCAATCCGTGCAGGCGTACCACCTGACCCATGTACGAAATCACCACCGCTACAACAATGATCCGATCGGCGACGACGGCACCACCCGGGACACGTCGTCGACCTACCGTGACGGGCACGACGGCGAGCACAGTCCGTTGCTCCGATATGTACTCCTCGGTGCGCTCGACAGCCTGCGCACCAGGGGCAAGGACGCGCTGGCGATCACCAGGCTGTGGCGGATCGGTGCCCGGGAGACACAACTGCTTTCGCTCATTTCCCGCAGAGAACCCCGGCGCGGCCAGGAGCTGCGGCAGGTGCGGGCGGACCGGGCGGCGCACATCCTGTCGTTGGCCGGGTTCGCCGTACTGTCCTGGCAGTGGACGCTGCTGTGCTATCTGCCCGCGTTCTTCGTCGCGCTGGCACTGGTGAATGTGCAGAACTACTACCGGCATTTCGGTGCCGACCCCAGTCACCGCGGTGCCGACGCGGTCAGTTACTACGGCCGCCTCTACAACCTGCTCGCCTTCAACGACGGCTATCACCAGGAGCATCACCTCAGCCCGTCGACGCACTGGTCGCAGCTGCCCGGTGTGCGAGAGCGGCGACAGGACCTGCTCGCGGCTCGACCGAGGATCATCAGCCCGGTTCCGGCAATGCTGGGCTTCCTGCACCGGAATCGCCCGTTGCTCCATCGTTCTCGCACCGACATCTCGGCGAACCAATGATCGACCAGACCGCGGCCGCGGCGGAGTCGGCGGGCGCAACCACTGTCGTGCACCGGCGGATCGCGGAGCTCGCGGCCGCCCGACCCGATGCCGCGGCGGTCACCGACGGACACACGACACTGTCGTATCGAGACCTCGACGAACAGGCCAACCGGCTGGCACAAGTGTTGCGCCGCCGTGTCGCCGGGCCCGACGTCGTGGTCGGCGTGTGCCTCCCCAGGACACCCCGGCTACTGATCGCGCTGCTCGCGGTCCTCAAAGCGGGCGCGGCATATCTGCCCTTGGACACGTCCTATCCACCTGAGCGGCTGCGCCGTCTGCTGTCCGAGGCCCGGCCTCCCCTGCTGATCACCGACGGGTCGACACGGACCGGGCTGCCGACCGCCACCGGCTCGGTAGTGGATCTGGACCGGGACGCGAAACAGATTGCCGCACAACCCGGCGACGATCCGACGGTGCCGGTGCGGCCGGACAACCTGGCCTACGTCATCTACACCTCCGGCTCGACCGGCACGCCGAAAGGCGTCATGGTCGCGCACCGCGCACTGGCCGCTCTCGTCGATTGGCACCTGCGCGCTTATCGAATCACCGGCGGTGATCGATGTGCGCACCTCGCCGCCTTCGGATTCGACGCCTCCGTCTGGGAGATCTGGCCGGTCCTCGCGTCGGGCGCAAGCCTGCAGCTGCCCGCCGACACTGCCCGCACCCGGCCCGACCTACTCGCGCGCTGGCTGGCAGAGCACCGGATCACCGTGACGTTCCTGCCGACGCCGCTGGCCCAGGAGTTATTGCGGGTGCCGGAGCATCGGTCATTGCGCACCCGGGCCATCCTGGTCGGCGGCGACGCACTCACGGCCGCGCCGCCCGCGGGCACGCCCTTCGAGATCGTGAACCACTACGGGCCGACCGAAGCCGCCGTGGTGGCCACCGCAGGCCTTGTCGCGCAGGGCGCCGCGGACGTTCCGTCGATCGGTTCCGAGGTCGACCATGTGCAGGCTCATCTGCTGGACGAAAAGTTGCGCCCGGTGCCATTGGCTACGCCCGGCGAACTGTATCTCGGTGGGAGCGCCCTGGCCCGCGGATATCTCGACCGGCCTGCGCTGACCGCGGACCGTTTCGTCGCCGACCCGTTCGGTTCGGGCACCCGACTCTTCCGCACCGGTGATATCGCTCGCCGGCGGGCCGACGGCGCGCTCGACTTTCTCGGCCGCCGAGACGATCAGGTGTCGCTCCGTGGTGTCAGGATCGAACTAGGTGAGGTCACCGCACGATTACGGGCCCACTCCGACGTCGCCGACGCCACGGTGGTGCTGCGCAAGGCGCCGAACGAACTCGATCAACTGGTCGCCTACGTCGTCCCGGTGCACGCCAGGATCGACCCTGCGGCCGTACTCGCCGACCTGCGCCGAATACTGCCCTCGGCGATGGTTCCGGCCATCGCGGTACCGCTACCGAGATTCCCGCTGACCGCGCACGGCAAAGTGGATCGGGCCGCGCTGCCCGCCCCGCTGGTCGGCGACGAAGTCGCGGCACTGCCACCGCGCGACGACCTCGAGGCTTTGATCGCCGATATCTGGTATCAAGTCCTCGGCCTGCCCGATCGCCGGCCCAACGTACACGAGGATTTCCTTGCGCTAGGCGGTCATTCGCTGCTGGCCACTCAGCTCGTCGCGCGGTTCAGGGACGTGCTCGGCATAGACCTCCCCGCACAAGCCGCGATCTCCGCGTCCACCATCGCGGGTTTGGCCGAGCTCATCCGCAGCGGGCAGGCCGACCCGGAGCCGCTGAACGCCGTCGCCCGGCTGCGGCGGCAGATCGACGACATGTCCGACGAGCAGGTGGAACGGCTACTCGCCGAACTCGGTGGCGAACCGTAAGCGCGCCTGGGCTACAACCGACCGCGGTCACGTCCAGAAAAGCAACTCGCCGGTTTCGGCGAGACCGGTGAAACACGTGATCAGCAACCTGCCGCGGTCGGTGTCGTCGCCACCGAGGACGCCGTGCACCAGGTTCCCGTTGATGACACAGAGATCGCCTGCCGCGACCCGGATCTCGATGCTGGCGTGGTCGGCGAGCAAGTGTGGTGGATAGGGATATCCGCTGTGCGTCACCTCGAGCCTCGCACGGGTTTCCGCGTCAGGAATCACGTTCCAGATCTTGACCGCGCCGCCATGACCGGGAACGTGCGGATAAACGTTGACCGCCATCACCCGGCGGATCCGCTGGATCTCGAACCCGGCCTGCAGCGGATCGCTCAGCTGTGCCAGATCGTCGTGCGGTAGCAGCAGGTACTCATCGATGTTGTTCCAGCACACCGCTTTCGATGAGCCTGCGACGCGGCCACCGTGCGCTGCGGGCCGCGCCCCTGGGACGGCGCCCGCGTCGGCGAGCAGCGTGCGCAGGCGTGCCACCGGATCGTCGGCGTTCTTGTACAGTCCCCGCACCGCGGCCTCTGTGCGCTCGACATCATCGAGGTAGTGCGCAGTGGTCTTATCGATATGGGAAGCCCCGACGATGTACGCCTCCACACCATCAGCGCCCGCCCCGTATCGAGGAGTACGAGCCATCGACGCCCAGAAGTTATCGGTAACGGTCCGGCAATCCGACTCCGCGAGAAAGCCGCTCACCTGATAAGCGGCGAGCTTGCCGTGCAGTACATCCAGCACACACGCGATATCGAGGTCCCCGTCGGTTCGATGCAGTCGAAACTGGTCATCAGGCATCGATGACCCAGTCACAGGCAGCGTGGGAAGATCGTCAGTATTCATCTTGTCCTCGCGATGGTTCGGATTACGTCTCATACGGTTTTGCGCCACGACTCGAGCTGACTGGGACCCGAAGCGCACGGCTGCATTCAGTCCGCAACACAGAGCTCCCAGCTCCACTTTCGATGTTCGCGTTCGCTCTGCCCATGATGACCACCTGGTCCGCACGCCCACGGCAACCCGAATGCCGATCGAATCGCCTTCCAGGTGATCGACGACCTGCGACGTTTCGTACCGAAGGGGACCGCGCTACGGTCTTGGTACGGCACTGCCGGGGACTGCCCCCGGTTTGGTTGACTCCTGAGCTGTGCGGATGCGTCCCCGCGGTGGAAGCATCATCAACATGCCCAAGCCCTGTCCCGAGGACTTCCGCCGCGATGTTGTCGCGGTCGCCCGCAAGGGCGAGATCCGTTGACTCAGATCGCGAAGGATTTCGGGATCTCGCAGAGCTCCCGGTTTCCTGGTCGCCTCGCTGGTTACCGCTGACCCATATTCAGAACCGCTGCCAGGGGCATAAGCGGTAGCTTCCCTTGTGGCGCCGGGGATGTGAAGTAGCTCGATCCCGACCACACGACCAGGGTGGCGGTGGTCGAACATTTCAAGTGCACTTCACCGGAGGTGCTGTCGAGCACGGCCTCGGTGACGCGCCAGGCCGCGCGAAGTAGGCGCCCCTTTAGTCAAGGGGTCGACGAGGGTGCGGAGTTATGCTGTTTCGTGGGTCCGGGGAGGTGGCTTGTCCGAAGGATCGCTGTGCGGGTTGAAGCCGGTCGCGCTGGAGCCAGTAGTCGTTCCCGATTGCCCTCCCGGGCCTGCCAATTCACGTTTGTCCTGGTCAGCGAGCATGCGTGTGTAGATGACGTTGGATATCCGTCGTTTCAAGGCTCGGACGGCTTCCATTGAAGTCTTACCGGCGAGTCGTTTGTGGTCGTAGTAAGCGCGGCCGGCAGTGCGGTGACGGAGTTGGACGACGGCCATGATGTGCAGCACCCGGTTGATTTTGCGGTTTCCTGAGCGTGAAAGCCGATGTCGCTGTTGGTCTCCGGAGGAAGCGTCCAGCGGCGCGGTGCCATTCCAAGACGCGAACCGGTCCCGGGTCGCGAAACGATGGATGTCGCCGGTGTCGGCGAGAAGCCGTGCGGCGCTGGAGGGTCCGATGCCGTTGAGATCCATCAAGGTCGAGCCGCGATCGGTGATCAGTTCCCGCAATTCCTTGTCGGCGGCTTCGATCTTGCCATCGACGACCCCGAGTTCATCGATCTGCTCACTGACCAGCCGTTTCTGAACTCGTTCGACGGGACCGTCGACAGTGAGTGAAGCGAGCAGTGCGCGAGCTTGCGTCGCGGTGCGGAACTTCTTGGCCCCGCCGGGTATCAAGTCCAGCAGCAGCCGATGGGCTCGGTTGACGATCTGGGTGCGAGAACGACCGAGCTCGTCGCGGCGATCAGAGAGCAGACCCAACGCGATCAGTTCCGGATCGGCGAGGACCCTGCGCAGATTCGGTGCTCGCAGCGCCGCCAGCGCCACTGAGTGTGCATCGACGGGATCGGTCTTGCGACCGTTGCCGGTAGCGAACACGCGAACCTGCGCCGGCACGTCGATGACGGTCTCCCCGTCATCGACCAGCCGGTGCGCCGAGTGGCGGCCGATGCCGTTGCATCCTTCGACAGCCCATACTCGGTCGGTGAATTGTTTTGCAGTAGTGAGCATCTGGGCATAGCCAGGTTTGTCGGTGGCGTATCTGCCATCGGCCAGCGTCTTGCCGGTCGGGTCGATGATGTCGATGGTGGCCGAGCGTTTGTGTGGATCCATGCCGATGATGACGGTCATCGCTTATCCCTCTCTCGACGCAGGTTTCGGTGTCCGTGCACGGGGAGGGCACCGCTACTTCGAGCCAGGGCATGCCCCTTTTCAGCCACTCCCGCACGGCACCCGGCGGGAGGCAAGCCATGAGTGAGCCACACCGGTCTTACTGGCGGGCAGCCGCGTTGGAGAGCATCCCGCCGGGCACCTGGACCAGATCCTGGCCAGGACCCAGCCCTACCCACCATTGTCTAAGTAGCCACGCGGAGCGCTCGATCTGAACGTACGGCGATTACCCGCTGATCGGTTTGCCGCCAACGTCTCCGGAACACCCGACAGTGCCGATTACGCGACGTATTACAGGTTGTATCAGTGGCCCATGCCCATGCCGCCGTCGACCGGGATGATGGCACCGCTGATGTAGGCGGCGTCGTCGGAAGCAAGGAAGCTGATGGCCGCGGCGACTTCGTCGGGTCGGCCGATGCGCGCCGCCGGTATCGCCTTCAGGGCGGCCTCGCGCGCGTCGTCGGGTACCTCTTGCTGAGTCATGTCGGTATCGATGAACCCCGGAGCGACCACATTGGCGGTGATATTTCGTGACCCGATCTCGCGGGTGATCGCGCGAGCCATGCCCACCAATCCAGCCTTGGCCGCCGCGTAGTTCACCTGGCCGGGAATGCCGGACTGACCGGCGATCGAACCCAGCAAGATGATGCGCCCGAACCGCGCCCGCAGCATCGCTCGGTTGGCTCGCTTGGCGCAGCGCCACGCACCGGTCAGGTTGGCATCGAGCACGCTGGTGAACTGCTCCTCGCTCATCCGCATCAGCAAGGTGTTGTCGACCATGCCGGCATTGGCGACGAGCACCTCGACCGGTCCGTGTGTGGCTTCGACTTCGCTGAACGCCGACTCGACCGAATCGGTGTCGGTGACATCGCATTTCACGCCGAGCAGCCCCTCTGGGACGCCAGATCCCCGGTGGGTGACAGCCACCTTGTGTCCGTCGGCAGCCAGCCGTCGCGCGACCGCCAGACCGATACCGCGATTACCGCCGGTAACCAAAACAGATCGAGAGATGAATGTCGACATGCCATCAACCTATCTGGACCACACGGTGGGTGTTCGACGTGATGCCGACTGCGGCGCAGGCATTCTCATCAGCCGCTGGTCCCGGGCGGAAGATCTACCGGCGATGGGCATCCGGGGCCGGGTGAACGCACGGACATGCCGATCAGCGAGCAGTCCTCCGTACTGAGGATCTCCATCGTGCAGGGTCGAATCGTTCACTGGCGTCACTGTGTCCGTCTGTCCGGCGGAGCGAGAACGGTGACCGTTTCCGACTTGGACTGGGATCGGAATTTCACGACGATCGTGTGCGGGCCGGCAGTCGCTGGAGTCCACGGCACCCCGACATTCGCATACCCCTTCTCGACAACGAGATTCGGCCCGGAAGTACCGACGAGCTGTTCGCCGACGTAGAAGTTCACCTCGTCCGACGGGTCCGCCTGCGCCGAGTACCTGACGGACGCTACGAGAGCGCAGCCACAGCCGACGTGGGGTGCCTCCGAATGCGGGTTGGGACTTGAAGCCCATATCTCGAACACGGAGAGCTTCGCGTCCTCGTCGGGCAGCGTGGTACATGCAGCGGCCATGCCGCCCACCACTGCCGCCCAGCAGGCCATATGCACCAGAACGGTTTTCGTGTTCATCCACCAATTCTGTGCCCCGCCGGGCGATCGTCAGTCCCCGAATTGCTGGGGCGGCACCGAGTCGGGCGATGACCTCGGCTGGCAAGTCGCGCGCGGTCACCAGCCGCCACCCTTGAAGACGTCCGCATCTAGCCGATTATCGAGTGGTGGGCGCTCTGCTGTCACGCTTACGCAGTGACCTTCCAGGCGGCGGTGCCGCCTCCTCGCTCCCAGTGCCACCAACCCTGCCCCGCACCGTGTTCCAACAGCTTGCGAATCTTCGGCAGGTCCGCCTCCGGCGGTACATCCAAGGCCACCATCCGGTAGCGCTCGATGCCGTCACCTGTCGTGCAGAGGCGGTGGAAGGCCTTCAATACACTCTCCCGAGTGGCAGCCGAGCCATCGTCTTTCAGCACGATCAAGCGGATGGTGCAGTTCTGCGAGGGCTCGACAGTCTTGCCGACCCAGAGGACCCCCTCGTCGTCCGGCTCCACTGTGATGATGTCCCCGCTGGCGACTCCGCGAACGTGACGATCACCGACCAGAACGTGGATGTTTACCGCGCGCGCCCATCAAGCGTGACATCGTCGGTGCCGGGCGACATCATCCCATTTTGAGACTATGAGCTCTTGCGGCAGGTGATATCGCCCGGCGCGGTCAGCTGCTCGAAGTAGGCGAGGACAAGCTCGTCCACGCAGTGGATTCCGCGCAGGAATCCACTGTGCCCGGGACCATCGTTTGTGATGAGCGAAGCGTTCAGGGCGCGAGCCAGATTCACTCCGCCCTGGTAGGGCGCTACCGGATCTCCAGTGGTGGCGACGACGAGAACCTTTGGTAAAGTTTCGATCCCGATTATCTGATGCGGCTGGCTGGTCGGTTGCTCCGGCCAGAACGCGCAAACATCCAGTGGCGCTTGACCTTGGAAGCGGCCGGTATCGGCGAACGGCGCCGCGTCGATGCCGAGCTTGATCTCTTCGGCGGCCTTTGCTCGGTCCGTCGTACGCGGTTCGTCGAGGCACATTGTCGCCTGCCCTGCCGAGCGGTCGACCACGCCGCGGAACTGGTCCGAGAGTTCGAGCAGGGTATCGCCGTTGCCGCCGGCAAGCTCGCGCAGCCCCGTGGTGACTTGCGGCCACAGCTGGGGGATGTAGAGCGAGTAGACCACTGCGGATAGTCCGTTGAGATAGTTCAGTCCCCGCGAGTCACGGGTCGCCGCGGGCCGATCCAGGAGCGGGTTGATCAGCCTACGTAGCCGGTCGGTCGCCGCAGCGCTGTCGGTTCCCAGCGGACAGGCGCTCTCCTGGACACACCTGTCGGCATATGTCTGGAACGCCGATTGCAGCGAGGCATTGGTTTTAACTGGGTCGGACATCCGGGCCGCCGGATCGAG
Organism: Nocardia ninae NBRC 108245; assembly: GCF_007990755.1. Taxonomy (GTDB): domain Bacteria; phylum Actinomycetota; class Actinomycetes; order Mycobacteriales; family Mycobacteriaceae; genus Nocardia; species Nocardia ninae. The sequence goes on from NZ_BJXA01000028.1 coordinate 97,434, forward strand.
TGCGGCGTCGAGCACCAGGGCGCGCACCTTGTCGGGGAAGCGTTCGGCATAGCTCGAGCCCACTCGCGAACCGTAGGAGACGCCCAGCGCATTGAGCTGGCTCGCACCGAGCGCGGCCCTGATGATATCGAGATCCTGGACTGCCTCGCGGGTGCCGAGATGTCCGAGCAGTTCGGTACCCGTCTTCGCGACGCATTCGGCGACATAGTCGCGATTGTCCTGCTCGGACCGCTCGATTCCGGTCGGCGACATATCCGTCATCGCCCGCAGCTGAATCGCCTCGAGCCGTTCCTGCGAGACGCAGCGAACCAGCGGGGTGGATGCGCCGAGCCCGCGCGGATCGAAACTGACGACATCGAAGTTCGCACCGAGCCCCGATTTCCCGAAGACCGTGGGCACGCCGAGCCCAGGCTGTCCCGGACCGCCTGGGATTACGACCACCGCCCCGATCCGCTTCCCACGCCCGGCCATCCGTGAAACGGCGATCTGCGCGGTATTGCCCTCGGGTTTGTCGTAGTCGATCGGCACCTGCACCCGCCCGCACTGCACCTCGTTACCGGCATCTTCGATGCCCGCGAACCCGGCACACGACCCCCACTCGACCCGCTGGCTGTAGTACTTGTCGAGGTCCGGTTCCGCACGTGTGCCCCCCGGTGTGGCGGTGCACGCGGCAACCAGTGCGCCGCAACCGAGCACCACCAGCAGCCGCATATTGCGCGCGCCAATGAATCTCATCGAAGTCCCCTCCTATTTGTCCGATTATCGCGCGCACCCTAACGATTCGCCGCTAACCCCGGAAAAATGAGTTTTGTCACGAGGCTCCTGTACTGGAGTTTCCGAGCAATGCGTCGGCGGCAAGATGGCGAACTCATAAGACCAGCGAATCCGACAAGGCGCCTCGGGCTCCATGGTCGCCACCGTCAGCCCCGGCCGGCCTGCCCATCTGCTGCCGGGGCGACCACCAAGCCGACCTCGAAACCCTCGGTCCTTGGCCGACCGCATGACAGCGCAAGGACTCCCGACAATCGCGGCCCGCAACACGGCGATGATGGCCAACATCGCCGACCTCAACCCGACCGTGGTCACCGACCTGTTCGGCATCCACGACACCACCGCCCACACCTGGGCTCGTTTCGCCGAGACGAGCTGGGCCGCCTGGCTGATCTGGGAATGACGGCGGGTGATCGCCGGGTTGTCGCCGACTCCCCGGCATGTTGTATGGCCGTCGGACATCGACGCGCCTCACGCGCGATGGCAGGTCGACTCACCCGGATCTTCTTACGGCTCAGGAGATCTGGTGCCAAGCATCTCTGAATCCTACTTCGACAAGCTATCGGAATCGTCCATCCACACACAGACTCGCACACCGACCGGGGCACATGAGCTCCCCAGCCATTTTCTCCGGGCAGCATCGCGGCCGTTCTCCGCGCGATTTCGATCGCCGGTAACGCTTCGGCGCTGTTATTCAACAACTCGTAACAAGGCGGGTTATGCGATCGACTTTCATGGTGACGGCACAAAAATCCACCCGCTCGGCTACAACCGAGACGCCGAGAGGTAATTCACCATCTCTGACACCGGTTAGCGTGGGCCTGCAAGGCATTGCCGCACAACAGATTTGGTGCCCCATAAGCAGTGCGGGTGCAGGGCCCTCAATTATTCGACGGACAGTCAAAACGACTCGTTCCAGAATTCATAGGAAGAACAGTCCAATGATGCCCAAATCGGGTCAGGAGAACAATTGTGCGGCCCTGGTGCCTGCTACCGAAATGACGGAAATACCCGGAAACCCAACCCTGAAGGGCATCGTTCGCCGGTGCTCTGTCCGGCACGCCACGGTCATCGCTCTGATCGTGGCCGCCGAACTCGGCATCGCGGGGTTCGCGGTCGGCGTGGCAACCGCCGGGCCCGGCATGAATACGGCGATCTCGATCGCGGGCACCACCGGCACATGGGCACCCGCCCTCATCCAATCCACCACCGCGGCACCGACTGCGACCACGTCGATCGCAACGACCACAACACCGCCTGTCACGACCACGACCACGCCTGTACCGACGACCACACCATCGCCTGCCACGACGACGGCAACCATGCCGGTAACAACGACGACGACCACGCCGGTCACCACCGCCACCACGCCTGAGGTGGAGCCATCCAGCGTCAGCGAGCCGCAACCCCCGACCGGTCCCTGACGGCCGAGCACACCCCGCTCACTGCCGCCGCCAGGCTCCGCAACCGGAACCACGACCCATCGACCTGCTGCCGTTCGGCTGCACGATTTCCACCCGCTAGAAGGAGAATCTCCATGCGTATCACCAACAGAATCAAAGCCCTCGCCGCCGTCACCGCTATCGGCGCGATGCTGGGGGTGGCCGGCATCGCCTTCGCCGCGTTCGTCCAAGACAGCAGCTCCGGCGGCGTCGGAGGCTCGGCCGAAGCCATGGCACCCGCCACAGTGACCGGCGCGCAAACCGGGGTCCTACTGCCCGGTGAAAAGGCCTACGTCACCCTGACCCTGTCGAACCCGAACACCAATGTGAAGGTCAAATTGGTGTCCATCGCCGCAGGCGAGGTCATCGTCGACTCGGTCGCCAATTCCGCGGATATGAGCTATTGCCGCGACCAGATCTCCCTGTCCGCCGCAGGGGCCGATCCGCTGCTGCCGACACTGGCGGTCAGCGAAGCCAACTTCCCCTACAAACTGACCGACGCGGTGACCCTGAAGGACGACACCGACATCCGCTGCCAGGCCATGACTTATCACACCACCTGGACCGCCCAATTCCAGGCCGTCCGCTAATTGCTGAACACGGCAACCCCGAAACCTCGGCCTCGGGGTTGCCGTACCCAAGCGGCCAGGCCCACCGAACGGGCACGGGCTCACCCCCCGTTCGGCCCCCGCCGCACGACGCACCCGATGAAAGAACCGCCATGGGCATCCCTGGGAGAATCAGACACACAGTCGGCACCACAGCGGCCGGCGCAATCTTCGGTATCGCAGGCATCGCAGGCTTCGCCCTCGCGGCGTCCGTGCAGAGCAGCGCCGCAGGCGGCGGGTCGAGCCCAGCCGAGTCGCACGCCACCGTGGTCGGCGCACATATCGGCGTCCTGCTGCCCGGCGAAAAAGCGTATATCACCCTCACCCTGTCCAACCCGAACGCCAACGTACAAGCCAAACTGCTGCCCATTCGCGCAGACGACGTCGTGATCGACACCGTCGCCGACCCCGCCGACAAGCCCTACTGTCACGACCAGATCGAACTGTCCACCGTCGGCGCCGACCCCCACCTACCGACACTCGCCAAGAACGAAACCAACTACCCATACCGAATGATCGACGCCGTGATCCTGAAAGCAGACACCGACGCCCGCTGCCAAGGCATGACCTTCCACACCACTTGGACCGCGCAGTTCGAGGCCGTCCCCTGAGACCGGGCGCGACTCCACTGACCGAACCCGGCAGAATCCCCCGGCCATTTCATGCCTGTGATAGTAAGAAATATGAAACTGAATCCTGAATTCGCCGGTCGGTTATTCGTTGCATAGTAATCGGCGTGCGATGGGCGTATGCTGAGTTCACCGCTCCAGCCCAGGCGGCATCATCGATGTTTCCATTGCTGGCAGATGAGTCAAAGCATGGATGATTGCCCGAATCTACCAATGATTCCATGCCGCGTCGAGGCGCTACCACAGTTGATGGCCGCCGACGTGGCTGTCGAAATGCGTTCGGTAGCAACGAGTTTTGCGTTCGGCCCGGACCTCGCCGAAAACAAACCCACTGCTGGATCCAAATATCTTCCGCTGACGAAGACGGCGAAGTAGCAGACTTGTCGATCAACCGACGAGCCGGTGAATACGCCGTCTGGCGCGAGGCGTATTCGCATTCCTCCATGTCGAACCGGAGGCATAAAAGCGCGCCATTTTCGGTCGGTGCCGACACATGGACCTGAGCGCATCAGCGCTTCTGCAAAGACGGAGTACGACCATGAATACAACTCTCACCACACGCACCCGCGTCGCCGCCCTCTTGAGCGGCCTGGTCCTGGCCACCGGCACCATGATCGCGATAGCACCACCCACCTTCGCGGCCGCCTGTGTCACCGTCCACGGCGCCAACGGCGCCCCGGGCACCCCGACCGTCCCCGCGGGC
>NZ_BJXA01000029.1 GCF_007990755.1 Nocardia ninae NBRC 108245
CCTGGGGGGCCGGGGCCTTCGGAGCCGGGGCGGGCGCGGCGGCCTGCTTCGGTTCCGGCTTCGGCTCGGGCTTGGGTTCGGGCTTCGGCTCAGGCTTCGGCGCGGGCTGCTCGGCCTTCGCGGGGGAACCGCTGCCGATCACGCCGAGCTGTCCACCCACAGCGACGACATCGTCTTCCTGCGCGGTGATCTCGAGCAGCTTGCCCGCCACCGGCGAAGGGATTTCGGTGTCGACCTTGTCGGTGGAGACCTCGAGCAACGGCTCGTCGACGGCGACATCGTCACCGACCGCCTTGAGCCACCGGGTGACGGTGCCCTCGGTGACCGACTCGCCCAACTCGGGCATCTTGACCGCGGTGCCATCGCCCGACGACGCGGGCGCGGCCTCGGCGGCGGGCGCCTGAGCCGGTTCTTCCTGAGCCTCGGGCTCGGGCTCGGCGGCCGGAGCTTCCTCGGCGGGAGCTTCCTGCGCGGGCGCGGCAGCGGCTTCGGGGGCGGGAGCCGAGCTCGACTCGGACGCCTCGCCGGCTTCGCTGATCACGCCGAGCTCACCACCGACCTCGACCACATCATCTTCTTGGGCGACGATCTTCGACAGCACGCCCGCCTGGGGGGACGGGATCTCCGTGTCGACCTTGTCGGTGGAGACCTCGAGCAGCGGCTCGTCGACCTCGACCGTGTCTCCTTCCTGCTTCAGCCACCGGGTGACCGTTCCCTCGGTGACGCTCTCACCAAGAGCTGGCATCTGGACGGAGAAGGCCATGTCCTCTGACTCCTCTGACTGCTCGACGGGTTTCTACAACAGTTGATCTCTCAGCGGACCCCCGTCGCGGGTTGCGGCGCGAGTCCGAAAGCCACCGATCATTGTGCGTGGCACCGGAGATCTGTGTGGTTCTTGTACCGCGATCCATCCTTGCACTCGACCGCCCGGCGTGTAGCACAAGGGCAGTGAACTTCGTCGAGCTGGCAAGATAGGGAGACCGGCGCGCACTATGTGCCGGGGGTTGAAAGGAGGTGCGCGTCGTTGGGTTTGCTAGATCGTTTCCGAGGCGGCGCGACCCGGGGTGGTAGCGCAATACGTGCGGGTTCGGGGGGCGGCGAGGACGCCCGCTATCTCGCCGAGTGGGTGCGTACCCATGTCGGTGTCGAAGGCTATTTGGAGCCGAAAACAACCGTGACCGATGTCACTGTCGTGCTGATCGCCGCAGACGGCGAATGGACGCGGCGGATCGTCGGAGAACGCGGGGCGCGTCGGCTAGCCAAAGATTTGCGGATTCCGGTTTACGAGGTCGGTAAAACTGGATATCCACAACGGATGCGGGATTATGACGCCCGCAAACGCATCGAGCGGCAGCGTGCGTTCGAAGCGGAACTGCGGGATCTATAGCTCCTGGCTACCGGCGAGCGACGCCGCATAGCGGTCGAGTCGGCGTGCGCGGAATCGCGTGGGAATAGGTGCGAGTTGCATCGGCAGCGGCGTCGGACGGGCGCCACGCCGGGGAGTCAGTGGCTGCCGGTGAAGGTCTCGAGCGGCGAGCGCCGAAGGCCTCGAGTGGCGTGCGCCGAAGCTCTTGATCGGCGTGCGGCGAGTGTCTCGTGGGGCGTGCGGCGAAGGTCTCGAGTGGCGTGCGCCGAAGCACTGTGTCAGCAGCCGTGAGTGGCACACGATGGAGAGGTCCTCTCGTGGTTTGCCGCAGCCGTGTGCCACTGAACGCGGATTCGGCGGATCGCGGGGCGAGGTGCGCCGTCCGAGAGTTCCGGACGGCGCACCGTGCTCACTCCGCGGCGATGTCCTCGATGACGGCGATGAGCGTGCGGACCGGCACGCCGGTGCCACCCTTGCCGATGTAGCCGAACGGTCCGCCGGTGTTGTAGGCCGGCCCTGCGACGTCCAAGTGCGCCCACTGCACGCCCTCCGGGACGAACTCCTTCAGGAACAGTCCGGCCGAGAGCATGCCGCCCCAGCGGTGCGGGGCGACGTTGGCCAGGTCGGCGATCTTGGAGTTGAGGTCGGCGCGCAGCTCGGTGGGCAGCGGCATGGCCCAGCCGTTCTCGCCGATCCGCCGGGAGATCTCGGCGACGCGGTCGCGGAAGTCGTCGGTGCCCATCACGCCGGGGGTGCGAGTGCCGAGCGCGACCATCTGCGCGCCGGTGAGGGTGGCGACGTCGATCAGGTAGTCGGGCTCGTCCTCGCCGGCCCGCACGATCGCGTCGGCCAGGATGAGGCGGCCCTCGGCGTCGGTGTTGAGCACCTCGACGGTGGTGCCGCCGTACTGGGTGAGCACGTCACCGGGGCGCTGCGCGGTGGCCGACGGCATGTTCTCGGCCATCGGCACGGTCGCGGTGACCGTCACCGGCAGGCTCAGCCGCGCGGCGAGCAGTGTGGTGGCGACGACCGCGGCGGCGCCCGCCATGTCCGAGGTCATGTTCTCCATGTTCTGCGCGGGCTTGATGGAGATGCCGCCCGTGTCGAACGTGATGCCCTTGCCGACCAGTGCGATCTTCTTCGGGCCGCCCGCATAGGTGATCCGGACCAGCCGCGGCGGCCGCGACGAACCCTTGCCCACGCCGAGCACGCCGCCGTAACCGCTTGCGTCCAACGCGTTCTCGTCGAGCACCTCGACGTCGAGCCCGGCCGCCTTCGCCAATTCCTCCGCGCGGGAGGCGAATTCGGCGGGGTACAGGTGGCTGGGCGGAGTGTTCACGAAATCCCGTGCGGTGGCGACGGCTTCGGCGATCAGCTGGGCACGGAACAGCTCGGCCTCGCCGAATTCCGGCTCGGGCACCAAGAATTCGACCCTGGCCACCGGCCGCTCGTCCGGCTTTGGCGCGGACTTGCCCGACTTGAACGGCGTGAACGTGTAGGCGCCGAGGTAGAAACCCTCCGCTGCGGCGCCGAGGTCGAGACCCGACAGGGTGGTTGCCACCAGCTCGGTGCCCGACAGCGCGCGTGCGGCGACACCGGCCGAGCGGCGGATCTGTTCGGCGTCGATCTTGTCGGCGGCGCCGAGGCCCACGGCGAGCACACTGGTCACCTCCGCCAGCGCGGCCGGGGCGGGAACTCGCGTCAGTTCCTCGGCCTTGCCCTTCGCGCCGACCGCACCGAGCTGATCCAGCAGTTCCGCACGGACATCGGCGGTGAGCACGTCGCTGAACAGGTCCTCGGGCACGATGGCGGGACCGTTCTCCGACGAGGTGATACCGAGGACGAGGACGTCGGTGTCCGCACCGATGGTCTGGGTACGTACGAGTTCCGGTCCTAGTGAACGATCTGCAACAGCGGTCATGGCGACAGGCTACTGGGCAGTCTGATCGCGATGCCGTCGAGGAGCAGTCCGAGGCCGGTGTCGAGGATGGCAGGCAAGTCCAGGTCCGGGCCGGGCGGGCCGTCGGCGAAAAGCCGATGTAGCACGGGGCGCACAGCCGGGTCCAGCAACTCGGCGTGATCGGCGGGCAACTCCCTCGGCCCGGCCGTGCGCAGCCGTTCGACGCGTTCGGAATTGGTCAGCAAGGCGAGCCCCTGAACCAAGCCGGAGAACGCGAGATACATCGCGAGCATCGCGTCACGGGTCAGGCCGCGCTGGTCGAGGGCGGCGAAGGAACGCTCGAGAATGTCCAGAAGTGCGGGGCCGATCGGCGGGCGCATGCGCGCGAGGATCGGCAGCATCCACGGGTGGCGTTGATACAGCTGCCACTCCTCGTGCGCCTCGTGAGTCAGCCGGGTTCGCCAGTCGCCGGATTCGGTGTCGGGCTGGTGGATTTCGGCGAGTACCAGTTCGGCCATGCTTGCCAGTAGTGCCTCGCGGTCGGCGAAGTGGCGGTACAGGCCTGCGGTCGCCGCGCCGAGTTCGCTGGCCAATCTGCGCATGGTCAGTCCGTCGATGCCCTCGCGGTCGGCCAGGTCGACGGCGGCGCGCAGGATGCCGATCGTGGTCAGCTTGGCCGGGCGCGCGGCGCGTGAGGTGGGCGTCACGTGGTGGCGGCGGGCTCGGTAGGCGCGGGCTTGGCACGCGCGTGAGCAGTACCGGCGTTTGCGGCCGCGGGCCGGTTGGGTGAGGGCGTTGCCGCAGATTCCGCAGGCCACATCGGCCTCCATTTCGACACACGAATAGGTGTGACGAAATTCTAGCGACGCCACGCTGACCTGCCTACCTTGGCAGAAGCACACGGTGTTCACGACGAAAGGGTCAGCGGATGGAAATCACGGTTCGGCGGGCGGGCGAGCAGGATCGCGACGCGGTGATCGCGGCGTACAGCATTGCCAGCCCGGACGAGGTGGTGACGGAATGGGTGCTCGACGGGTATCCCGTCGACGAGTTCACCCCGCAGTATGTGCCCGGTCTCATCGACCGCGGATTGCGTGACGACGAGATCTGGCTCGCGGGTACCGAATCGGAAATCTGGGCGGTGTCGATCTGGCAGCGGGTGGATTCGGTGGCACGGTTCGAGGCGGAAGCCGTTGAGGCGCGCGCGATGGCCGCGAGTGTGCCCGATGTGCGTCCGCTGCAACGGGTCGCCGTGCTGACCGATCTGCTCGCGAGCTCGCATCCCCGGGAGTTCCCGCACTGGTATCTGCAGGTGATCGTCACGGTGCCGCAGCATCGCGGGAAAGGGGCGGGTGGCGCGATTCTCGCCGATCGGACGAAGGCGGCTTCCTCGGCGGGACTGCCCGCCTACCTCGAGGCGAGCACCGAGCGATCCGCCCGGCTGTACACCCGCAATGGTTTCGCGGCCACCGGCACCACCCACGACCTTCCTGAGAACGGACCCACCATCCGTCCCATGTGGTTCCGCGGATGAGTTCGAGCGGGACATGACGGCGGTGAGCCGCCCTCATGTCCCGCTCGACGGGCTCCGTCTGAGGGCTCAGACGGAGTCGGGGCGGGAGTGGGGACGCCGGTTGCGGGTGACGGATAAGCTCGCCGGGTGACCGACTCGAACCTGCTGCAAGGCCCTATCCATGGTGTACACGTCGAGCTGGGGGCGACTTTCGCGCCGTTCGGCGGGTGGGAAATGCCCGTCTCCTACGAGGGGACGGTGGCCGAACATCAGTCGGTCCGCACCACGGTCGGACTGTTCGACGTGAGCCACCTGGGCAAGGCGACGGTGCGCGGTGCGGGCGCGGCGGCCTTCGTGAACTCGGCGCTCACCAACGACCTCGGCCGGATCCGGCCGGGCAAGGCGCAGTACACGCTGTGTTGCGCGCCCGACGGTGGCGTGATCGACGACCTGATCGCCTACTACGTGAGCGACGACGAGATCTTCCTCGTCCCCAACGCGGCCAACACCGCGGCGGTGGTCGCGGAGCTGCAGAAGGTGGCGCCCGAGGGCATCACGGTGACCGATGAGCACCGCGAGTACGGGGTGTTCGCGGTGCAGGGTCCGCGCTCGACCGAGGTGCTCACCGCGCTCGGCCTGCCCACCGACATGGAGTACATGGCCTACGCCGACGCCGAATGGGACGGACGCCCGGTCCGCGTGTGTCGCACCGGGTACACCGGCGAGCACGGGTACGAACTGCTGCCCCGCTGGGCCGACGCCGAGCCGCTGTTCCGTGCCCTCGTCGAGCAGGTGCGCGCCGCAGGCGGCCAGGCCGCGGGCCTCGGTGCCCGTGACACGTTGCGCACCGAGATGGGTTACCCGCTGCACGGACATGAACTGTCCCTGGAGATCTCCCCGGTTCAGGCTCGCACCGGTTGGGCCGTCGGGTGGAAGAAGCCCGAGTTCTGGGGCAAAGCCGCACTGGAGCAGGAGAAGTCGGCCGGGCCGCGCCGAACCCTGTTGGGGCTCAAAGCGCTCGACCGCCGCGTGCTGCGCCAAGGGCAGACGGTGCTGCGTGATGGTGAGCCGGTCGGCGAGACCACCTCCGGCACGTTCTCGCCGACTCTCAAGATCGGCATCGCGCTTGCGCTGCTCGACACCGAGGCCGGCATCGAGCCCGGCGCCGAGGTCGAGGTGGATGTTCGTGGACGTCGGCTTCGGTGTGAGGTCATCCGGCCGCCGTTCGTGGAGACGAATACGAAGTAGGTGTGAGTTTGCTTGCCGCGCGGGATCTATCGCGCGGCAAGCAATACGCGCCTCCCTGTCGTCGTTGGCGTACTGCCCTCCGAGGCGGCGGTCATGTGGCGTCCGACGGGGCCTCGCCCCCGACAACTACCGCTCGCGTGGGCGGGTATGCCAGTCACCGCTCGAGCGCGGTGTGAGAACTGTTGCTTACGGTGTAGTGCGCTGGGCTGCTGTTCGAGTCGCGAGACCGCTGCTCGCCACTGGCGGGCGTAAATCTTGGCTCGCGTCCGTACCTGCTGCCTTCCAAGATTCGCGGCGGGACACCGTTGAACGCGGCGTGTCGCGCGAAAGTCGCGGCGTGGCGGGTTGGTGGGTGCGCAGATTGCGTACTGAGCGGTGTGGTTTCCTGGGGCGAGTTGGGGCGCACGGTGCATTTTGGTGCGCGCCTCGTGGGGGTCGCGGGAAGTTCTGCGGTGAGGTGGCCGATCGGGCGCAAAGCTTGAATGTGGTTTGGCTAGGATCAGGCACATGACCGTTGCTGCACAGTTTGCCCGTGTCCCGCATCCCGCGCCCGCTCCGGCGCAGCGGCGACAAGAGGTACTGGCGGCGCCCGGGTTCGGGCGGTTCTTCACCGACCACATGGTCTCGATCGACTACACCGACGGCGAGTGGACCAACGCCCGCGTCGAGCCGTACGGCCCGCTGCCCCTCGACCCGGCGACCATGGTCTTCCACTACGGACAGGCCATCTTCGAGGGATTGAAGGCGTACCGGCACGGCGACGGCAGCGTGGCCTGCTTCCGCATCGACGCGAACGCCGCGCGGTTCCGCCGCTCCGCTCGTCGGATGGCGATGGCCGAACTGCCGGAGGAACTGTTCATCGAGTCCGTGCGTCAGCTGCTCGAGGTGGACCGCGACTGGGTGCCCGCCGCGGGCGGCGAAGACTCGCTGTACCTGCGCCCCTTCATGTTCGCCACCGAGGCCGGGCTCGGCGTGAAGCCCGCCGCCGGCTACAAGTACCTGCTGATGGCCTCCCCGGCCGGTGCCTACTTCCCGCGCGGGGTCAAGCCGGTGCGGGTGTGGTTGTCGACCGAATACGTGCGCGCGGCGCCCGGCGGCACAGGTGAGGCCAAGGTGGCCGGTAACTACGCCGCCTCGCTGCTCGCGCAGGCCGAGGCTACGGCGCAGGGTTGCGATCAGGTGGTGTGGCTGGATGCGTGCGAGCGTCGCTACGTCGAAGAGATGGGGACCAACAACCTGTTCTTCGTGTTCGGATCCGGCTCGGAAGCGCGGCTGGTCACTCCGGAGCTGTCCGGTGCGTTGCTGCCCGGCATCACCCGCGACTCGCTGCTCACTCTGGCGGCCGACTCCGGGTTCCCGGTCGAAGAGCGCAAGGTGTCGGTCGAGGAATGGCGCAAGGGTGCCGAATCCGGGGAAATCACCGAGGTTTTCGCGTGTGGAACCGCTGCGGTGATCACTCCCGTCGGCTGGGTCCAGTCCGCGGACGGTGAGTTCACCATCGGTGGTGGCGAGCCCGGTGAGGTCACCATGGCGCTGCGCGACACGCTTACCGGTATCCAGCGGGGAACTTTCGCCGACATCCATGGGTGGATGCGCACGATGTAGTCGGTGAGTGGCACACCATGGTGCGGGTCTCTTGCGATTTGCCGCAATGGTGTGCCACTCGGCTCAGCCCGGCGCGGAGATTGCGGCGGTTCGTGGCGAATGCCATACCTGTGTCGGATTCAGCCCCGGCGTTCCGAGCGCGTGCTTGTCGGGCGGGGTGATTTCCCGCCCGTGTGCCAGGCGAATCAGCTGGGCATGAACATGTGCCACTCGTCCAAAGTCTTCGGGCGTAAGACGTAGTTTTTGTCCCGGACAGTGGAGAGCGGAGCGTGCGGCTCCTGCGAATACCAGTGCCCGGGGTAGACGACCGGGTCGCCGGACAATTCGGCCAAATAGCGCAGGCTGCGGAACATTTCGTCGGAGTCGCCGCCGGGGAAGTCGGTGCGGCCGCAGCCGTCGACGAACAGGGTGTCGCCCGCGATGAGGCGGTCGTCGAACAGGAAGCATTGGCTGCCCGGAGTGTGTCCGGGGGTGTGCAGAAGTTCGATGTCGAAGGTGCCGACGCTGACTTTGTCGCCGTGCTCGTGGCCGGTGAGTTCGCTCGGTGCGATACCCGTGACGTTGGCTACCCAGGAAAGCTCCTGTGCGTTGATATGCACTGGGACGCTTGTCTCTTCGAGTAACTCACGGACACCGCCCAGGGTGAATCCGAGCATCGTCCCGCCCACGTGGTCGGGGTGGTGATGGGTCGCGAGTACCCCGGTCAGCCGTAGCCCGTCACCCTCGACGATATCGACCAGATCCGCCGCCGCGTAGGCCGGATCGACCACCAAACATTCGCCGGTCTCCTGATCACCGATCAGATACGCGAAATTTCTCATCTGCGTCGCAATCGGATCGCCGACGGCGTAGTCCCTCCCCGACAAGAGCTGGCGAAAATACAGGCGCTCAGAAGACATACCGCCCACCTTATTGCCCGACCCAGACGATCCGCGCGCCGCAGGCACAAATTGTTTGCTGTGCCGAACGTGCGTCCCGCGGCGCGACTGGACGAACGCTCAGTTGGGCTTGATCAATATTAGGTGAGAGTGTGGTGCACGCCACTCGGATGATGCCGCAAACATGTCTCCTGAAGCGCCGGGCGAGCTGACGCTCGAGTGTCGACTGGGCAGTGCGACCGGACAGTCGGCGAAATGTCTTGGCAGGCCATCGTAAATGGGACGGGACTGCAGCGATGTGTGCGGCGGGGCTCCGTCACGTCTTGCTGGTCGTGGCATTCGAAGTGTTGAGCGGCAGACTGTCGCGCCGATCTAATCGGTGTCAGCCCGGGGTGATCCGTGTGCGAACGGAATGTGATGGGCAAGAGATGCGAGTGAACTCCACCATGTCCCACTCGGTGTCATTGTCAGTGGCCAACGGGACACGGTGGCGGCGGAGTGCGAGTGGGGGCTTGCGTCATGTCCCGTTGGGCGTCAGCGTCGGTGGTCGGTGGGACGTGGTGGTGGCGGAGTGCGAGTGGGGGCGCCATGTCTCGTTTGATGCCAGCGTCGGGGTTTGTTGGTGGCGAATGGGACGTGGTGGTGGCGGAGTGTGGATGGGGCGGCGTCATGTCCCGTTGGGCGTCGGCGTCGGTGGCCAACGGGACACGGTGGTGGAGGAGTGTGGGTGGGTGCTTCGCTATGTCTCGTTGGGTGCCAGCGCCGGTGGTCGGTGGGACTTGGTGGCGGTGAGTACGGGTCGAGGTTGCGGCTGTGTTCCGGTGATCATGGGGTGTCCGTTAGAGGGACAGGGTGGCGGCGGTGAGGGAGACGGTGAGTTCGATGGTGGCGCCGAGGGTGTCGCCGGAGAGGCCGGCGAAGCGGCGGACGGTGTGGCGGACGAGGATGGTCGCGGCGGTGAGGGCGATGAGGATGGCGAGGGGGCCTTGCCAGTGGTCGGGTGTGGCGAAGATTGCGGCGGTGAGGGCGGCGGCAAACCATAGGGCTGCGGTCAACGGGTGCTGGGTGCCGGCGACGAGGGCGCCGAAGCTGGTGTCCGGCGCGGCGTCGATGCCCTTGCGGCAGGCGAGGACTACCGCGATGCGGCCGACGGTGACCGCCAGGGCGACGGCGAACCAGCGGTCCGCCTCGGCCAGTGCGGCGAACGAAACCGCTTGGACGCCAATGGAGAACACGAGGGCGGTGACACCGAAGGGCCCCGCACCGCCACTCTTCATGATCTGCCTGGCCCGCTCGGGTGGGCCATAGCTGCCGAGCCCATCCATCGTGTCGGCAAGTCCATCCAGATGCATGCCCCGCGTGATCAACGCCAACGCCCCGACCGCCAGCAACCCGGCAAGCACCGGACTGGCCCCCACCCAGACCAGCATCCACAGCAGTCCGGCAGCCCCCGCCCCGAGCAGACCACCCACCAACGGCGCCAACGCAATTGCCCGCCCAGCCGCTACCCGATCGACAGTCTCCGGTCCACGCACCGGCAAAACGGTGAGCCATGACACCGCGAGCCGCAGCCCGTTCATGCCCGCGGACCTGAGAGGCGCGAACTGCCGTGCCCATTTGACGTCGCCCAGTCCGCAGTCGAAAGAGGGGCGCCAGTGCTGCCGCTGGACTTGACGCACTCAGCGGAGGTCGTCCGGTCTGCGCTCGCTGGACGCTGTGCCGCACCGACGCGATCGGTGCCGATGAATGGGTCGATACCGGTGGACGCCACCCGGTCCGCGGTTGGAAGTTGCTGTGCGACAGGGGAACTATGGCTGCCGCTGGGCTCGACGAACCCGACGGGCGCTTCGGTCAGTGACAGCCGGGCACTCATTTCCGCAAGTCCGGTGTGGCCGAGGGAGTGTCGGGGGCCGTAGTGAGATCGGCGGTGTCGGTGGGCGCGGTGAGTCCGGGGGCGTCGGCGGTGTCGGCGGGGATGGTGAGGTCGGTGTTGTCGGCTGTGTCGGTGTCGGCCGTGCTGACGCCCGCTTCGGCGAAGGTGGACATCTCGGCGAGGGTGGCGACGGCGGCGCGGAGGAGGGGGAGGGCGGTGAGGGCGCCGGATGCTTCGCCGAGGCGCATGTTCATGTCCAGCAAGGGTTCCAGGCGGAGGCGCTGCAGGGCCAGGTTGTGTGCGGGTTCGGTGGAGCGGTGGCCGGCCAGCCACCAGGCCGAAGCGCCTGCGGCCAGATCTTCGGCGACCAGGGCGGCGGCGGTGACGACCACGCCGTCGAGGATGACGGGCGTGCGGCGGGTAGCCGCCTGAGCCAGGAATGCGGCCATGGCGGCGAAATCGGCGCCCGCAGCCACCCGCAGCAGCTCGACCGGATCTTTGGCGACCGGCCGGGCTCGGCGCATGGCGTCGCGGATCGCGGCGACCTTGCGCGCCCAGCCCGCGTCGTCGATTCCGGTGCCGCGGCCGACGGCGGCGACGGGTTCGGTGTCGGTGAGCGTCGCGATGAGGGCGGTGGCGGGGGTGGTGTTGCCGATGCCCATGTCGCCTGCGATGAGCATGTCGGCACCCGCGTCGATCTCCTCGTCGGCGATCGCCTTACCGGCGGCGAGCGCGGACGCCACCTCGGCGAGCGTGAGCGCGTCCTCGCGGTCGATGGCCCCGCTGGAGCGACGCACCTTGTGCCTGGCGATGAGCGAATCGGTCTCGGCGTCGACCGAAATGTCCGCCACACGTACGGTGGCGCCCGCGACGACGGCGAGAGCGTTCACTGCTGCCCCTCCACCGAGGAAATTCGCCACCATCTGCGCGGTGACCTCGCTCGGGTACGCCGAAACCCCGTGTCGCGCAACGCCGTGATCCCCGGCGAACACCACCACCCTGGCCCGCTCGAACTGCTTCGGCGGGCACACACCCTGACACGCCGCCACCCAGTTGCCGAGCTCCTCCAGCCGCCCGAGCGACCCACCGGGTTTGGTCAACTGCGCCTGCCGCCGCTCGGCCGCCACCCGAACCTCTGCGTCAGGAGGCGTCACCGGTCCAAATCCGTGTGTCACTGTCGAGCCTTTCCGGTCAGGACGGTCAATACACCCATACGTCGCTCAATCTTGCCCGCCGCAGACATTGCCGCACACATCAGCCGCCCCCAACCGATCGGTATCGGCACGCTCGATCGCAGGGTGTGCGTCGCATTGCAGCCGAGGTCCGGCAACCGGAGCATTTCGGCGACATCTGGTTCCACAGGATCGTGTCGGCGGAGTGGACTGCCCGACGCCGGGGTGCCAGGATCGTGCCGGTGGTGTGGTTGGGCGACGCCGGGGTGCGCGGGGTCGTGCTGGTGGAGTGGTTGGGCGACGCCGGGGTGCGCAGGATCGTGCTGGTGGAGTGGTTGGGCGACGCCGAGGTGCCAGGATCGCGCTGGTGGTGTGGTTGGGTGACGCCGGGGTGCGCAGGATCGCGCTGGCGGAGTGGTTTCGGCGACACTTGCTTCACCAGACCGCGCCGGTGGCGTGGATGTGCTCGGCTGCGACGCCGATGTGGCACGCAGGAGACTCCCTGCGCCGTACCGGCCCTCATTCGGGCAGCCCAGTGTGGCACTTCGGCTGCGGTGAGTGGCTTGTGCGAGCGTGTGGAATGAAACGGTCGGCGTTGGACAGGGCGGCGCTCAGGTGCCCGATTCACTTGAGGCGCAGGGGGAGTCCGGCTACGACGAGGTAAGCCTCGTCGCAGGCCCGGGCGAGCCGCTGGTTCAGCGTGCCGATCTCGTCGCGGAACAGGCGGCCGGAGCGGGTGGCGGGGATGACGCCCATGCCGACCTCGGGGCTCACGATGACCAGGCGATTCGGGTAGGCGGCTACCGCGGCGACCAGCGCGTCGGCGTCGGGGGAGACAGTGCCGCGCGGGGATTCCCAGGCGTCGCGGGTGTCGATGCGGGCTGTGAGCCAGGTGCCGATGTCGTCGATCAGCGTTGTGCCTTCGGTCGCCGACGTACTGAGAACGGCTGCCGGGTCGGCACTTTCGAGCACAGTCCAGTCGGCGGGCCTGCGGTCGCGATGGGTGGCGATGCGGGCGGCGAAGTCGAGGTCGGCGGGGTCGGGGATGGCGGTCGCGAGGTAGCGGACCGGACCGACCGCTTCGGCGGCCAACTCCTCGGCAAAGGTGGACTTCCCGGATCGCGCGCCGCCCAGGACGAGCGTCCGGCGCGGCTCGGCGGACGAGAGACTGTGCGACACGTCAGCACGGTATCAATGACCGGTGGCGTGCCCGCGTCGGTGCGGGTCGGGCGCGTTGTTCCGCCTGCCGAGTCCCGGTGGTTTCAGTGACCTGGCGACGAGGGCGAATAGCGCTGCGGACGAACTGTGCATCGCTTCTACGGGTCAGGCTGGCTGCGCGTACGGGTTGCGGCTGCAGAGGCGGGCAGCAACCTGAGGCCGGACTAGGCGGTCAGATGCTGCGGCGAGGGCTGCACCGCCTCTCTGAGGCTGCACCGGTTGTGGCGCCCAGGACCGGTGCGGATCCGCAGAGAGGTTGCGGCTGCTGAGACCGCCAGCCGCCTGAGGCCGAGGCTGGGGGCAGGTGTTGCGGCGAGGGCCGCACTGCCTCTTCGAGGTTGCACCGGTTGTGGGCGCCCAGGACCGGTGCGGATTCGCAGAGAGGTTGAGGCTGCTGAGACCGCCAGCCGCCTGAGGCCGAGGCTGGGGGCAGGTGTTGCGGCGAGGGCCGCACTGCCTCTTCGAGGTTGCACCGGTTGTGGGTCTCCAGGTGCTGGGTGCGGATCCCGAGAGAGGGCGCGGCTGGAGTCAGGCGGGGGTCTCGACTACCTCGGGCATGGCACCGAAGCGGCGGCGGTATTCGGTGGGGGCGATGCCGACCAGGCGCTGGAAGTGGTGGCGCAGGAGCGCTCCGGAGCCGAAACCGGCTCGGGTGGCGATCTGTTCGAGACCGAGGTCGGTCTCCTCGAGCAGGTGTTTGGTCAGCAGGACGCGCTGGTTGGTGAGCCACTTCACGGGAGTGGTGCCGGTTTCGGCGGCGAAGCGGCGGGCGAAGGTGCGGGTGGACATGGTGGAGCGGGCGGCCAGGTCCTCGATGGTGTGCGGGAGGTCGAGGTTCGCGTTCATCCACTCCAGGGTCGGGATGAGGCTGTCGGAGGTGCAGGTGGCGACGGGGCGCTCGATGAACTGGCGCTGACCGCCGTCGCGCTGCGGTGGCACGACCATCCGGCGCGCGATCGCGTTGGCCACCGAGCTGCCGAGTTCGCGGCGCACCAGATGCAGGCAGGCGTCGATGCCCGCGGCGGTGCCGGCGCTGGTGATCAGGTTGCCCGCGTCGACGTACAGCACGTCAGGGTCGACGGTCGCTTCGGGATGCCGCTCGGCGAGCAGGTCGACGTAGCTCCAGTGCGTGGTGCATTTGCGCCCGTCGAGCAGGCCGGCCGCGCCGGCGAGGAAGGCGCCGGAGCAGACGGTCAGCACGGTCGCACCTGCCGCCGCGGCATCGCGTACCGCGCCGACGACGCGCGGATCGAACCCGTCCTTCGTGGAGGCGGCCGGGATGGCGACGAGGTCCGCTTTCGCGAGCTCCGCGAGGCCGTATTCCGGGGTCACCGTGATGCCCGGGGTGGTGGAGTGCAGCGGTTTCCCGGCTTCGGCGCCGCAGACCTTGAAGTCGAAGGAGGGGAGTCCGTCGGCACTTCGATCCATGCCGAAAACCTCGCACAGGACCCCGAATTCGAACATGGCCATGCGCTCGGACAGGACGACGGCAACCTTCGACAGCATGCCGCTAGCATAATGGCTGAATCTTTACGAAGAGTGTCAGTCCAGCCACTTTCGGCGGTAACTAAACGAGCGCAAAATTACTGCCATGATTACTTTCCTGATCGCCTTCGCAGTCATCGTCGCTTTCGCCACCCTGATGAGCCACTACTCCGCTCCCGCCGGTTCGACGAACATCACCGATCGGGACCGGCAGCGGTTGCAGGCCGAGCTGTCGGCGATGCACGGCCGAACCAGCAACATCTGACCGCATGTCCCCGCAACCGACCGCGGCCCGGCTCGTATTCCACGAGCCGGGCCGCAATCATGTGTGTGGTCGACCGCGCTGGAGCCGCAGTGGCCGTAAGCGGCGGCGCTGCCCTGAATGGGGGACGCGATGGAGCCGGACGGTGCAGGCGTCGACCGGGCCGAAAGACCCAGCGGCCTTGCCTGCGCGTCGCTACCCGTCCGCACGCCGACGTCGACATCCGACAGGTCTGCCTCGCCAGCATCAACCGGCCTGTCAAGCACCCTGGACAGCTCGAGGCACGAACACGAGCGAATCGGGGCCACGCCGAAGCGCGCCCGGACCGCAGACGATCTAGATGGCGTCGCCTGGACTGACCCGCGGCTTCGGCGCCCGCATCTTGCGGATCTGCGAAGCACGCACGAACGCGTACCAGCCGAGCTTGTACCCGGTGTCGTCACTGTCCGGGAAACGCTCCCTGACCCGCCCGTTCACGATCCGCCCGAGCAGGAATCCCTCGGCGATCATGAAGACCATCATCACCAGCATGGCCAGCGTGACGATCGTTTGCAGCGCGGGCGCGACGAACATCGACAGGATCAGCACGAGCGCCATCGGCATGAACAAGCCGACCAGGTTGCGCCGGCCGTCGACGATGTCGCGCACGAACGCCCGGACCGGCCCCTGATCGCGCGGCAACAGGTACTTGTCCTCGCCGGCGAGCATGCGGGAGCGCCGATCCTGGACGGCCGCTTTGCGCTCGGCCGCGGCCGCTTTGCGCTCCTCTTTGCTCCCGCGAGTGGCCTTGCGCCGGGCGCGGGCCTCCTTCGCGGTGAGCGGTGCTGGAGCGACCGGGCCACGGCGCTTGCCTTGGGCGTCACGGCGTTTCGGGGTGGGACGGCCCTTGCCCGCGGTGGCGGTGACCGCCGTGCGAGTGGAGCCCGCGGCCGAGCCGCCGTCCACGACCGCCGTCTGATCGGCGGCCGCGTCGGTGGTGCTGGACTCGCCGCGACGGAACAATTTCACATCGACCAGGCTATTCGATGGAATACCCGGCGGGAAATGCGGTCCGATTCGCGCAGGTGTCGCGGGTCACGGAGGTGACGTGTTCCTCGGGGCGCGGTGGTGGCAAGATGGGGGAATAGCAGCCCGCCGAGTGGTGTTGACCGACACGACCCGTGCGCTGTTCACGGGTCGACGACAGGTTCCTCGAGGAGAGTTCATGACTGTGCAGAACGAGACCGCCACCGAAACCCACGGTGCTGTGCTGACCGATGCTGCCGCCAGCAAGGCGAAGGCGCTGCTGGACCAGGAAGGTCGCGACGATCTGGCGCTGCGCATCGCAGTCCAGCCGGGTGGTTGTGCCGGCCTGCGGTACCAGCTCTTCTTCGACGATCGCTCGCTCGACGGCGACATCGTTGTCGAATTCAGCGGCGTCAAGCTGGCCGTCGACCGTATGAGCGCCCCGTACATCCAGGGTGCCTCCATCGACTTCGTCGACACCATCGAGAAGCAGGGCTTCACGATCGACAACCCGAACGCCACCGGTTCCTGCGCCTGCGGCGATTCCTTCAACTGACCGAACCCGACCGCCTCGTCGCAAGCGGGTTCACCGCGTAAACAGCCCACCCCACGTGAGGATTGCTCACGTGGGGTTGCGCGTTTTCAGCCCGGATTCGCTGCCAGTGCTCTGGGTGGCGGGTGTTCGCAGTCGGCCCGAGTCGTGGGTGCGGGCTGTGAAGTCCTACGTGGCGGTGCGCGAGGCGGTGTCTGAGTGGCGGTGCGCGTGGTGGCGCTTCGTGTGGTGCTCGGAATCGGCGGCAATCCACAGCGGTAGCCACCGCAGTGCCTGAGTCGAGGTCCGCATTGCGGCGTTCGATTAGCGGTCCGCATGGCGGCGTTCGAGTGACGGTCCGCACGGCGGTGCTCCGAGTGGCGCCCGGATGCGGCCGCGATCCACAGCGGTAACCACTGCGGGCATGTCTGCCCCAGTGCCGTGGCCGCAGGACGACAGCTAGCTCGAGCCGAGCTGGCGGTGTCGCGACCCATCAGGGCATACCGCCGTAGCCCACCCAACTCTGTTCCGACCGCTGTACCAGCACCCGAAGCGACGGAATCCGTAAGGATGCGCGCGACTCGCCGAGCCGACGAGCACCCCGCCGCGCCCCAACGATCCCGCGCCACCGCCGATCTCAGCGCGCCCCCCACCGCATCGAGGTCTCGGAGCCGCCGACCAACATTGGTACGGTAATGCTGGGACTTCGTTCCCGGTCTGCACCGCCTGCCGCCTACCGTTGAAGGGCCAGCCTCGTGTCCATCGCCGTTTCCGCGTCCATTGCCACCGACCACCTCATGCGTTTTTCCGGACGGTTCCGCGACGCACTGCTGGCCGATCAGCTCGACCACGTCTCACTCAGCTTCCTCGTCGACGACCTGCAGATCCGCCGCGGCGGCGTCGCAGGCAACATCGCCTACGCCATGGGGCTTTTGAACCGCACACCCCTGCTCGTCGGCGCGGTCGGCGCCGACTTCGCCGAGTACCGCCAGTGGCTGGAGAAGCACGGCGTCGACTGCTCCGGCGTGCTGATCTCCGAGAAGGCGCACACCGCCCGCTTCGTCTGCACCACCGACGACGACATGGCGCAGATCGCGTCGTTCTACCCGGGCGCGATGAGCGAGGCCCGCGACATCTCCATCGGCGACCTGGCCAAGGCGCACACGCTGGACCTGGTGCTCGTCGGCGCCAACGACCCCGAGGCGATGCTGCTGCACACCGCCCAGTGCCGCGAACTGGGCATCCCGTTCGCCGCAGACCCGTCCCAGCAGCTGGCCCGCCTCGACGGCGAGCAGGCCGTGCAGCTGATCGACGGCGCCGCATACCTTTTCACGAACAAGTACGAGTGGGCGCTGCTGCTGCAGAAGACCGGTCTGAGCGAGGAAGAGGTCGCGCAGCGCGTCGGCATCCGGGTGACCACGCTGAGCGAGAACGGCGTGCACATCGTCGACCGCGACGGCACCGAGCTCACCGTCGGCGTCGTCCCGGAGACCACGAAGGTCGAGCCGACCGGCGTCGGCGACGCGTTCCGCGCGGGCTTCCTCACCGGCCACACCGCAGGCCTCAGCCTGGAGCGCTCGGCCCAGCTGGGCTCGCTCATCGCGGTCCTGGTGCTGGAGACCATGGGCACCCAGGAGTGGACCCTCAACAAGGAAACCGCCCTGGAGCGCCTGGCCGACGCCTACGGTGCCGAGGCGGCCGCGGAGATCAAGCCGCTGCTCTGAGCCTGCTCGCTGCGCACAGCGTCCCACCGCTCGGCCGGTGCCGCGCATAACGCGCAGCCGTGCACGAGATCGCAGCGAGCCGTGCACGACGCGAGAAGATGTGTACGCGAACAGTATTCGCGACGAGGAAGTGGCCTGGCAGCTGACGGGCGAAGTTGTGGCGGCATGCTCGAAACCGCCTGCCGCACTTGCGCTGACGGTGCGCGTCGACGGGCGAGCGCGGTACCTCCCGCGAACGGACCATCGCAGCGCGCTGTCGATCAGAGCCGGAACCGCTGCGGTGAGCTAGCTGGACGGCTACGAACAGCACTGTGCCCCTCGGCCTTTCGATCGAGGGGCACAGTTGCGTTTTCGCGCCTACTACAGCGAGACCGGGTAGACCGGCTCCTGGATCTCCGGCTTGATGCGGTTCTCGACGAAGATCCCGTGCCACACCATGAACACCAGCAGCGTCCACAGCCGACGGCTGTGGTCGACGCCGCCCGCCCGGTGCGCGACGAGCATGTCGCTGATCGCGGCCTTGTTCAGCAGGTGGTCGGTCTGCGATTCGAGGATCTGCTGCTGCGCCCAGTCGTAGAGTTCGGTGCCGCGCAACCAGTGTCGCAGCGGGACCGGGAAGCCGAGCTTGGCGCGGTGCAGCACGTGTGGCGGCACGATGCCCTCGAGGGCCTGGCGCAGTGCGTATTTCGTGGTTTCCTTGGTGATCTTCTGCTCGAACGGCAGCCCCTCGGCGACCTTCAGCACCTCGGAATCCAGGAAGGGCACCCGCAATTCGAGCGAGTTGGCCATGGTCATCTTGTCGGCCTTGACCAGGATGTCACCGCGCAGCCAGGTGAACAGGTCCAGGTGCTGCATGCGGGCCACTGGATCCCAGCCGCGTGACTGCGCGTAGATCGGCGCCGTCACGTCCTGATGGGTCCATTCGGGCCGGAATTCGCGTAGCACGGAACGCAATTGGGCGTCGCTGAAGCTGCGGGCGTTGCCGTAGTAACGCTCTTCCAGGCTGAGTGAGCCGCGGTGCAGCAGACTCTTGCCGCGGGTGCCGTCCGGAATGCGCTCGGAGAGCTTGCCCGCCAGCTTGCGCAGCCCGCCGGGCAGGTACTCGAAAGGCTTGAGCGACAACGGCTCCCGGTAGATCGTGTACCCGCCGAACAGCTCGTCGGCGCCCTCGCCGGACAGCACCACCTTGACGTGCTTGCGCGCTTCCTTCGCCACGAAGTACAGCGGCACCAGCGCCGGGTCGGCCACGGGATCGTCGAGGTACCAGACGATTTCGGGAATCGCGGCGGCGAACTCGGCGGGGGAGACGGTCTTGATCACGTGCTTGGCGCCGATCGCCTCGGCCGTCTCGGCGGCGACGTCGGCCTCCGAATAGCCTTCGCGCTCGAAGCAACTGGTGAAGGTGATCAGTTTCGGGTTGTGCCGCATGGCCAGCGCGGCGACCGCGGTGGAGTCGATACCGCCGGACAGGAACGAGCCGACGGTGACGTCCGCGCGCATGTGCTTGGCGACCGAATCCTCCATGGCCTCGGCGATTTCGCGGTAACGCGCGGCCGCCGAGCCCGGCGCGAACGGGCGCACCGTGAACTGGGGATGGAAGTACCGAGTGGCCTTCGGCGCCTCGCCCGGTCGCACCGTCGCGTAGCTGCCGGACTCCAGCCGCCGGATGTCCTTGTGCAGCGTCTCCGCTTCCGGCACGTACTGCAGCACGGTGTAGTGCTCCAGCGCGCGCGGATCAAGCGCGTCGGTCAGTTCGAGCGCGGGCAGCAGTTCCAGCAGGCTCTTCTTCTCGCTGCCGAACGCGGTCCCGCCGGGGCCGGTGGCCAGGAACAGCGGCTTGATGCCGAACGGGTCGCGCGCCAGGAACAGTTCCTTGGTCTCGGTGTCCCAGATCGCGAACGCGAACATGCCGCGCAGCTTGCGCACCGCCTCGGGGCCCCAGTAGTGGAACGCCGCGACCACGGCCTCGCCGTCACCCTCGGTCAGGAAGATGCCGTCGTCGCCGAACTCCGCACCGTGCGCCTCTGCCAATTCCTTGCGCAGCTCGATGTAGTTGTAGATCTCGCCGTTGAAGGTCAGCGCGTAGCGCTCCCGGTTCTCCGGCGGGCCCCAGCGCAGCGGCTGGTGCGAGTGCTCGATGTCGATGATCGACAGCCGGTTGAAGCCGAAGATCATGTGATCGTCGTGCCAGGTGCCGCGTTCGTCGGGGCCGCGGTGCCGGACGCAGTGCAGCGCGTCGTACACCTGCTCCACCACGCCAGGTGCTGCCTCGTCAGATGTCAGAAACCCGAGCAGTCCACACACGGCGTCGGCAACCTCGTTTCTCCGGTCGGGACGCCGCCGAAAGTGCGGCGTCCGGATGTCTTGCGGGGGCGGTGCGCAGCGTCTGCCGCGAGCGGTTGTTCCGGTACGTGCCGGGGCCTGCTCTCGCGGTGAGCACAGCGGCCGAAATGTTGTGTCCGAGTATGCCGCACATACCCACTCCGCGCGCATCGCGCTCCCTGTCCAGGGCTTTTACGTACCGATCCCAAGGTGACCGCGACTGGCTCACCTGTCCGCACGCCATTGGCGGAGTGTCGAATGCGACCCGACGACAAAGAGGGCGCCCGTTTGGTCTACGCTGCGTAGTACTCAGGCCATTCTCAGGCGGCGCATGCGCTCGACCGGGGACCGGCCTGACATGTGCTTAGAACGTATCGCCGGGCGGTCGCAGCCCAGGCGGTGCAAATGTCGGAATGTGTGGCGACCAGGAAGGCGTGAGCGTGGCGCACAAGGCGAGCGAAGAGATCGGGGCACGACCCGCCAAGGGTCTGCAGAGCCGCATCCTTCGGCGGGCCGGGCTGGCGGTGTCCCTCGGGATCACCGCGGTGCTCGTCTCGGGCTGCTCCATCGACAATGTTTGGCTGCGGTTCGGCTGGCCCTCGGGTGTCACGCCGCAGGCCACCCGGATGCGGGAGCTGTGGACCTGGTCGATCGTCGCCGCTCTGGCGATGGGCGTGCTGGTGTGGGGTCTGACCTTCTGGACCGTCGCCTTCCACCGCAAGAAGCCGGACTCCCCGGAGTTCCCGCGCCAGACCGGATACAACGTGCCGCTGGAGCTGACCTACACGGCGGTGCCGTTCGTCATCATCGCGGTGCTGTTCTACTTCACCGTCGTCGTGCAGAACTACGTGCACGAGAAGGTGGCCGACCCCGACGTCACCGTCGACGTGACCGCCTTCCAGTGGAACTGGAAGTTCGGCTACCGCGACGTGAACTTCAAGGACGGCTACCGCTTCGAGGGCATCGACACCACGCGTGAGTCGTCGAACCAGGAGCAGCTCGAGGAGTACAAGGAACGGACCAAGGACGGTCACCCGCAGCCGGGCCCGGTGCACGGCAAGCCGGAGAACGACATCCTGTCCTACCTGCACTACGACAAGGTCGAGACCTACGGTTCCAGCACCGAGGTGCCGGTCCTGGTGCTGCCGACCAACAAGGTCATCGAGTTCCAGCTCGCCGCCGCCGACGTGGTGCACGCCTTCTGGGTGCCCGAGTTCCTGTTCAAGCGCGACGTGATGCCGAACCCGAAGGAAAACCACTCGGACAACGTCTTCCAGATCTCCAAGATCGAAAAGGAAGGCGCGTTCGTCGGCCGCTGCGCCGAGATGTGCGGCACCTTCCACTCGATGATGAACTTCGAGGTCCGCGCGGTGTCGCCGGAGAAGTTCACCAGGTACCTGGACGCGCGCCAAGCGGGCAAGACCAACGCCGAGGCGCTCGACTCCATCGGTGAATCGCCGGTCGCCACCTCGACTCGGCCGTTCAACACCGAGCGCACGACCAAGACCGCGGCCGAGGCGAAGTAAGGGACTGATATGAAGATCGAAGCGCGGATATTCGAACTGCTGACGGTGTTCTTCATCATCGTCGCGATTGTCTACGGCTACTTCACCGGCGTCTCCCGCACCGGCGTGGAATGGGCGGGCACCACCGCAACCGTCCTCACCGCCGGCCTGTCGCTGATCATCGGCACCTACTTCCGCTTCGTCGCACGTCGCCTCGACCTGCGTCCCGAAGACTACGAAGACGCCGAGATCGTCGACGGCGCAGGCGACCTAGGCTTCTTCTCGCCCGGCAGCTTCTGGCCCATCACCCTGGCCGCCGCAGGCTCCATCACCGCCCTCGGATTGGCCTTCTTCCAGTTCTGGTTGATCGGCCTCGGCGTGATCTGCGTGCTGATCGCCGCCGCAGGGCTGGTGTTCGAGTACTACCTCGGCCCCGAAAAGCACTGAGCTATCTCACGAAAGCCCCCTCCGCTGGTTGCGGAGGGGGCTTTCGGCATTCCATATGCGACTTGACGCAGGTTGCGGGTTCTTGACGTGTGTTGCAGCAGACGTCAGGCGGGTGCAGCCTGCGTTAAGTGGTGCAGGTTGCGTTAAGTGGGCGCGAAGGGTGTTGGGCTTGCGGAGGTCGGGGCGGTCTCGGTTGTTTGTGGATCGCAGCAGCCTCGGTTCGCGCGGGTGCCAGCAGTACTGTTCGACTTGCTCGGGCACGGCCGCTCGGCACGCCGAAGACCGACAGCCGCATCGTCGTCCAGCTCGGCGGTGAACTGGCCGCATTTATCAGGGCGAGCGCGCAGGCCGGTCGGGCTACGCCGGCTAGCGCGTAGTCGGTAGGGGGTTCGCCCCCGGTTCGATGCCGGATGGCTGGGCGGCGTTCTGGTGTGCGGAATTACGGCGGACTGGATGTCGTAAGCGTGCATCAGGCGGGCGTGGAGGCGCGGATCGTGCTGTGTGACGTTCTGGTGCGCGGGATTACGGCGGGTTAGATGCCGAAGGCGTGCATCAGGCGGGCGGTGGAGCGGGGGGCTACGCCGGCCAGGGCGTAGAGGGTGCGGGTGAAGCGGGGTTCGGGGCGGGGGGTGCTGGTGTGGATGGCGGATTCGATGCGGTGGGCGGTGTGGTCGGCTTCGTCGCGGTCTTCGGTGGAGTCGAGGTCCGCTCGGAAGGCGGGGTAGTGGACGGCGGTGACCTGGATGCCGTGCGGGGATAGTTCGGCGTCGGCGCATTGGCCGAAGGTGGTCCAGGCGGCTTGGGCGCTGGCGTAGGAGGCGAAATTCGGTGCGGCGCCGGTGTGCACGTTCCAGGGGCCGACGTTGATCACGTGGCCGGAGCCGGAGCGCAGCATGGCGGGTAGCAGGCCGAGAGTCAGGCGTAGGGGGCCGAAGTAGTTGGCGGCCATCATGCGTTGGTAGTCGCGGAACTTGTGTAGCGACTGAGTCACCGGTCTGCGCACCGGGCGACCGGCGATGTTGATCAGCACATCGACGGCGCCGAACTCGCTGAGCACCCAGGTGACCAGCTCGTCGACATCACCGAGTGCCGAGATGTCGCAGCGATACCAGTGCGCGTCACCATTGTTCGCGCGGATCTGGTCGCAGGCCGCGATGAGCTGATCGCTGCCACGCGCAACCAACAGCAGTTGCGCACCTTGGGCGGCAAGCGTCTGAGCGGTGGCAAGGCCGACGTCCGAACAGGCGTCGGTGATCAGGACACGTCGGCCGGCGAGCGAGCGCTCCGGCGGACGGTGGCGTTTACGATCGGCGAATCCCACCGGGGCAGCACGAAATTCGGGCATCGGCACAGCAACCTTCACACGCGATCGGGCTGAACACACGCACGGCACCCCGCCGACAGTGCCGAAGCCGCCCGCCGCCGCAACCTTCTGGCGACCACATGCGGCCGGTCACAGTATAGGGTTTGCCACCCGGTTGATGGAGCCGTTCGCACGGATGCCCAGCCCACCCAGCCTCCGCTTGCCCACCGCCAGGCGAACACCGCTGCGCCCCTGCGCACCTCGCCGCAGTTACCCACCAGCCCCCTCCGTCGCCGAATGGGGTGCTGAAGCCGCCGTACCCAGCAACAGTTTGCTGCCGTCATGTCCCGCTCGGTGATCGATAGCCCGCCGAGTGGGGCATGAGGACGCTGCGTCCTGCGGTTTGCCGCTGTCATGTCCCGTTGGGTGATTGGTGGCCCGGCGAGTGGGGCATGAGGACGCTGCGTCCTGCGGTTTGCCGCCGTCATGTCCCGTTGGGTGATCGGTGGCCCGCCGAGTGGGGCATGGAGGCGTCGTGGCCTGCGGTTTGCCGTCGCCGTGTTCCAATGGCCGCCGGCTGTATGAGGCGGTCGCCGAATGGGACGTGCGGGCGCTGTTTCGGCGTTTCACCGCCCCCATGCCCCCGTTGCGTGCTCGGTGGTTCGCTGAGTGGGACGTGAGGGCGTTGTGTCCGATGGTTTGCCGGCCCGCTGGGGCGTGCGGAGCAGAGGCACGTTGCCAGCCGCTGCTGGACGGAGCGCGAGTCCGGTTGCGTGCGTGCTCTCGACATGCGACAGCTAGCTCACCAGCGATGACACTGCTGACGAAGGTGCCGGGGGTGGCGGCTGGAAACACGTTCGACTCGTAGGTGACGCCGTATCCCGTTCGATGAGCGCCTGCACGAGACGACCGCCGAACGGGACATAAGGACGTCGCTTTCTAGGACGTAACCGTGCCCGTGGCGCGAGCCAGGGACTCGCGGCCGTTGGGCGCGAGTCCCAGTGCGCTGACCCCTACTCCTCCGACTCGTACCGCAGCGCGTTCTCCGACCGGCAGATCTCGTCGATTCCGGACACGATGTCGCGCAACAGTTCTGAGGGGAGGGCGGCGGGGCGGAGGCGGCTGGTGAAGGTGATGAGGCCGTGGTCTTCGGGGGAGAGGCCGCGGGCGGCGGATTCGGAGCGCAGGTAGCGGGAGCGGACGCCGTAGGTCATGGCGGAGATGACGGTGAAGCAGCCGGTGCGTTCGCGGTGGCCGGCGAACAGGTCGTGCAGGCGGTAGAAGACCGACGTGTAGCTCGACAGGGGCGCGAAAATGCCGACGCGGTAGGCGGGTCCGCGTTCGGAGGAGCTGAGGGCGGTGTCGGCGAGGTATTCGGCGTCGCGCAGGGTTTGCACCTTCGGCGCGAACAGCACCGCGCCCGCGGCGGCGTTGCGCAACGGCATGCCTGCCGGACCGCTCGCGGCGGACGCGATGACGCCCAGCGACTTTCTCGCACGCGACCCGACCTCGCGCCGCGCCCGCACGGAACGGGTGGGTGCGGTGGGGTGCAGGGTCGACCACTGGCCGAACCGCACCGTGCCCAGCTGCACATGCCCCACACCGCCGGGGCGTGCCACCTTCAACGGCGCGGTGTCGACCCACCGGCCTACTTGCAGCGCCGCGTTGCCCGGCCGCATGATCTCGGCGTAGGCGTGTTCCACGAACGAGTCGAAATCGAGGAAGCGGTCCGCGTTGGTGGTGAGCCAGGTGCGGTCCTTGTCGATGTCGATCACGTCGAGAGTGAGCGCGGTGATGATGCCCGCGCGGCCACCCGCGCCGAGAATGCGGTGGAAACGCTCGGCGTGGTGGGTGCGCCCGCAGGTGCCGATGCGGCCGTCGTTGTCGACGTACTCCAGATCGACGACCTGATCTATGAACATGCCGTACTTGTGCGAGGCCGCGCTCACCCCGCCCACGGACGCGAATCCGCCCGCGGTGATGTCGCGATGGTCGCCGACGATCGGCAGGCCGAGCCCGTGCGCGCCGAGTCGCCGGTCGATGTCGGACAGCTTGGCGCCCGCCTGCACGCGCACCGTTCGCCGCCCCAGGTTGATGTCGAGCACCTGATTCATCCGGCGCAGCGACACCACCGTCGGCTGGGCGGGCAGCGTCAGGCCGTCGTCGAGTTGCTCGCCGCCGCGCACGGTGAGCCGTTGCGCGCGTCCGCGTGAATCCCGAACCGTGCGAACGACATCCGCCGTATCGCGGGGTAGGTATTCCTCGGCGGAGACAAACTGCGGCGTGCTCATGGCACGAAAGCTACTACAGCGCGGCCCGCGCCGCTCGCCCGATCTCCTGTGCTACCGGGCGGTCGGTTCCAGCCGCTGGCTGAACAGCACGGATCCGCTCGCGTCGCACAGATCGACCGTCAGTTCCCTTGACTTGCCGTCGATCCGCACCTCGCCGAAATGCTGGAAGGCATCGAGCGGAGAACTGTTCTGCACGGGCGGGGCGTGCACGAACACCGCCTCCGGGCCGAACGTCGCATCCAGCGGATTCGGGCCGAACGCACCTGCATTGAGCGGTCCGGAGACGAACTCCCAGAACTCGTCGAAGTCGGTGAACGCCGCGCGCTCGGGGGAGTAGTGGTGCGCTGCGGTGTAATGCACGTCGGCGGTCAACCAGACCACGTCGGTCACCTTGTTCGCCTTGATCGCCGAGAGCACCTGGGCGATCTCGGTTTCCCGGCCGGACGGCGCGCCGGGATCGCCGTTGGCCGGACCCTCGAACGCGACCGTGTCCTTCTGTTCGCCGTCCTTGACGACCAGACCGAGCGGTAGGTCGTTGGCGACGATCTTCCAGGTCGCCTGCGAATCACGGAGGCCCTCGATCAGCCACTTCGTTTGTTCCGGACCGAAGATGCGGCCCTCGGCACCGTTGTTCGCGTCGTTGGTGTCCTTGTAGGTGCGCATGTCCAGCACGAAGACGTCCAGCAGCGGGCCATAGGAGATCTTGCGGTAAAGGCGGCCGTCCACAGCTTCCCTGGGCTCCACCGGCATCCACTCGTGGAACGCCTGCCAGCCGCGGGCGGCCAGGGTATCCATGCTGCGCTCGGTGTAGTCCTTGGCCGCCGGGACGAGGCCGCCCGGGTACCAGTTGTTGACCGTCTCGTGGTCGTCCCACTGCACCACCTGTGCGACAGCGGAATTGAAGCGCAGGTAGTTCTGGTCGGTCAGGTTGTAGGCGTAGTTGCCGCGGAACTGCTGAAGGGTTTGTGCGGGAGCGCTTTTCGCCTCGGTCACGATGTTGCGCCAGATTCGCCCGTCGGGGAGTGTCACCGATTCCTTGATGGGATTGTCCGCGTAGATGCAATCACCCGAGTGGATGAACAGGTGCGGGTCGCGGGCGGCCATGGTCGCGAAGATCTTCATGCCGCCGAGGTCGGGGTTGATACCGAAACCCTGGCCGACGACGTCGCCGGACCACTGCAGCTTGATGTCGGACGCGCCGGTAGGGACGGTGCGGAACACGCCGGTGATCGGCTCGGAGGTGCCGCCGTCGTCGCCCTCCAGGGTCACCCGGTAGTGCACTTGCTCGCCCGCGGGCAGGCCGTTGACACGCACCCGGCCGGTACCGTCGGAATCCGGGGTGAGCAACGGTCCGGTGAATCGCTTGGCGTTGGCGAACGATTCGGTCGAGGCGGTCTCCACGATCAGCTTCGCCGGCCGGTCGGCACGGGCCCAGATCAGCGCGCCGTCACTGCGCGGGTCACCCACCGCGACACCGTGTGTCAGCACCGGGCGATGCCGGACCAGGCCGGGTCCGTCGTTCGACGAGCACGCGGCCAGCGCGGGGGCGGCCACCAGGCCGAGCGCGGAGGTGCGCAGCAGGGTGCGGCGGGAGAAGCCTTGGGTCGAACCATTCATGGGGATCACCCTGGACCAGCTATCTCAACGCAAGGTGAACGGGTCCGGTCCGGTGGGGTAACTGGGCGGCCTGCGCGGACAGTTTCGGGCCGGTCAGCGGGAATTTCCGCCGTTGGGTGGGGAAAGTGTCCGGGCAGGCCGGGTGTCCCGCAGACCCGGCGGTGGGTGGCGCACCGTTGTAAGGATCTCGTCGCTGTCATGTACCGCTCATGCTTCCGTTGGAGTCGCAGCCGTAGTCACGGCCGCAGCTGTAAACCATGGCCGCAGCCGTATTGCCCTGCCATACCGGGTGGTCGGGGAGCTACCCGATGGGTATGGCCGGGACAGTCAGGCAGAAAGGGTGGCCGGACGGGTCGAGGAGGACTCGCCAGCGGTCGGGTTCGGGTTGCGGGTCGGGTTTTGATGCGCCGAGGGCGATTGCGGCCTGTTCGGCGGTGTCGAGTGCGGTGACGAACAGGTCGAGGTGCATCTGTTTGGGGACTCGGTTGCCGGGCCAGTCCGGCGGGATGTGGTCGTCTACGCGCTCGATCGTCAGTGTGACGCCGTCGCCCTGGAGCACAACCAGTTCATCGGATTCGTACTCGAGCTCGAGACCGAGCAGCTGCCGGTAGAACAGCCCCAGTCCGCGCGGATCCTTACTGTCGAGCGAGATGGCACCGAACTTGGCTGTCGCGGTCACAGCTTCCCCCTGCAGTTCGTCGACCCGCTGCGTGGCGAGGTCGTTGATCGGTTGGCGGTTCCGATCGCGAGTTTAATGGGTGGGGCGGGTCGGTTTTAGTTGGCGCAGAAGACTATTCGAGTTTTCTTTGGTCATACCCCTACTCGGAAGCCGAGTAATGCCGAGTAGATGCGGTCGGAGAGCGTTGTGCCGGTGGCTGATTGGCAAGGCTCCCCACATGATGGTCGGCACGTGCGGTGCTTGCCGGGGAAGCTGGCCGGGCACGCGTATTGCCGAGGGTATAGGTGCGGTGAACTTCGCGTCGGCCGGGCAAATGTATTGCGCCACCGGCGAAAACTGTGTCGCCGGGAGGTCCGGTTCGACGCGAGGCACGGCTGCTGGTGCCGTCGTTGAATTCTGCACCAACGGATCGACCGACCTTCTCGTGGCCTTCATTGTCGGGACATCACGAACTCGGGCTGGTTCCTGACCGAATGAATCGCTCCGCTGCACGCCCTCGACGCGGCAGAACCCGCCCCCTATCGAGACCGTCAAGCGGGCCGGAGCGTCGCCGTTCCGATTTGTTCCTTGACTTATCGAGACCCTAGGGGAATCATGTGATTCTAATGGAATCAGGTGATTCCTGTAGGGCGACGGCTGCTGGTGGAGCAGCCCGATCGAAGGCTGGCCCCTGGTAGGAGGGCGATGCCGTGCTCTGTCATCCACACCTACCTGCGGCCGACCGCGTAGCGAAACAGGAAGTACCTCATGGCAAACAGTGAAGAGCACGTGTCTGCCGCAGTCATCGGTGCCGGATTTGCGGGGATCGGGCTCGGAGTACGGTTGCGGGAGGCCGGGTTCGAGGATTTCGTGATTCTCGAGCGGGCCGGCGGCCTCGGCGGCACATGGCAAGCAAATACGTACCCCGGCTGTGCCTGCGACGTACCGTCGGCGCTGTATTCGTACTCGTTCGCGCCGAATCCGGAGTGGACCCGCCGGTATGGCACGCAGCCGGAGATTCTCGACTATCTGCGCACGGTGGCACTGAAATTCGGTGTGCTGCGGCATATTCGCTATGACACGGAGTTGCGTGAAGCCAGTTGGGATGACGTACGCGGGCATTGGCGGATCAACACGTCGCGGGGATCGATGACGGCGGATGTACTCGTTTCGGCGATCGGTCCGTTCAGCGAGGCACAGATTCCGGAACTGCCGGGTATCGAGAACTTCACCGGTACCCAATTCCATTCGCTGCATTGGGATCACGAACATGACCTGACCGGCGAGCGGGTGGCCGTCATCGGCACCGGGGCGTCGGCGGTGCAGTTCATTCCCGAGATTCAGCCCGTGGTGGGCCAGTTGACGGTGTTCCAGCGGTCCGCGCCGTGGATCGTGCCGCGGCTGGATTGGGCCACGTCCGCACTCGAACGGTCCGTGCTGCGGCGGATGCCGCTGCTGGGCAAGGCGGTTCGTGGCGCCTACTTCGCCGGTATCGAAGGCTTCGGTTTGGTCGGTTTCGTGGACAAGCGATTCCGGCATCCGTACGAGGCGCTGGGTCGCCTCCAGTTGCGTCGGCAAGTGCCGGATCGGCGGCTGCGTGAGCGGTTGACCCCCGACTACATGATCGGCTGCAAGCGGGCGATCTTCTCCGACGCTTACTACCCGGCGCTGACGCAGCCGAACGTCGAGGTGGTGACATCACGGATCACCGCGGTGGGACCGCGTTCCCTCCGCACCGCCGACGGTGTTCAGCACGAAGTGGACACCATCATCTGGGGTACCGGTTTCGGCGTGCCGCCGCAGGTGTTCGACCGGGTCCGCGGCAGCGACGGCCGCAGCATGGGTGAGCTGTACCGCGACCGTCCGCAAAGCTACCTCGGCACGACGGTGACCGGATTTCCGAACTTCTTCACCACCCTTGGGCCGTTCGGCGCCGCGGGAAACCAGTCCGCGATCTACATGATCGAAGCGCAGATCCGCTACATCGTCGACGCGCTGAAGACGATGCGGGACAACGGACTCCAGCGGATCGAGGTCCGCCCGGAGGCGCAACAGGCGTTCCTTCGGGAGATGGACGACCGCAGCCGCGACACCGTCTGGGTGACCGGCAACTGCCGCAGTTACTACCAAACCGCCGACGGCAGTGCGAATGCCGGGCTGTACCCGAACTGGAGCTTCGAATACGCCCGCCGCACAAGCCGGTTCGACGAGGACGCTTATCTGACGAGTGGGGTGCGGGGATGATGTCGGATCGCGAGCGAAAGGCGAGGATCGCATGAGGTTGGGTTTGCGGTGGCCGACAGCCGGTTTCGAGGTGTGTGACCGGGCGGTGGTGATCACCGGCGCGGGGCAGGGGATCGGGCTCGAATTGGCCCGGATGCTGCACCGGCGGGGTGCTTCGGTGGCGATGATCGACCTCGACGAGGCGAGGACGCGCCGTGCCGAAGCCGAATTGGGGGAGCGCGCGCTGGCGGTTCACGCCGATGTCGCCGATCGGGACGGGATGGTCGCGGCTTTGGCGACGATCCGCGAGCGGTTCGGCCGGATCGACGTCGTGGTCGCGAATGCCGGTGTGACACCGACGCCGGCGACGATCCGCACCATGGACCCCGACGATTTCGATCGCGTCCTCGCAATCAATCTGACCGGAGTGTTCAATACCGTGCGCCCGGCCTTGGACGACATCGTCGCTGCCCGTGGCCATGTCGTGGTGGTCTCGTCCTGCGCCGCCTTCGCGCCGGGCATGGGCGGCTCGCCCTACATGATCAGCAAAGCGGGCGTCGAGCAATTCGGTCGTGCGCTGCGCGTCGAACTCGCGCTAGCGGGGGCCAGTGCGGGGGTCGCCTACTTCGGCATAGTGGAGACCGCGATGACCAAGCACACCCTCGATGAGGACGAACTCGGCCGCGCCGCCGGGCAATTGCTGCCATGGCCGTTGAACCGGCGCATCACCGCCGCCGACGCGGCCGCCAGCATCGCCGACGGCATCGCCCACCGGGCGGCGCGCACGATTGCCCCGAGTGTGTGGGAGCCGTATGCCCTCCTACGCGGCGCGGTCAACGTCGCGCTCGACCGGTATCTCAGCCTGGACCCGCGCACGCACGACCTGATCCGCCGACTGGAACAACGAGTGTCTCCGCACACCGCCGAACCCTCGACCGCCTCATGACTCCAGCACTGCCGAGCCCCCGACCGCGCCGTGGCACCAGCACCGCTGAATCTTGGACCGCGCCGTGGCATCAGCATCGCCGAACCCCTTGGCCGCGCCACGAAGTCAGCACCGGTGACCCCCGACCGCGCCGTGACATCAGCACCGGCGAGCCCCCGACTGCGCCGTGGCACCGGCACCGCCGAGCCCCCGACCGCGCCGTGACATCCACCGGACCGTGACATCATCAGCACCGTGAGTTCGTCAGCCGACAACACCTGGCGCGGCAGCACCATGGCCGACCGTTCCGCCGAGCGGCGCGACCAATTGGTGCGTGCCGGGTTCGAGCTGCTCGGCGCGGACGGCGCGGCGGCCACCACTATGCGGGCCGTCTGCCGCACGGCCGGGCTGAGCCTGCGCTACTTCTACGAGAGTTTCCCCGATCGTGAAGCGCTGCTCGTGGAGGTTTACGACCAAGTCGCGCACGGTCTGCTGGACGCGGTCACGACGCGGTTGGCCACCGCGCCAGGTGACGAAACCGCCCGCCTACGCGCGGCTTTCGATGCGGCCGCCCATTACTTCGAGGAAGACCCGCGCCGCGGCCGAATCATGTTCCGCGAAACCCTCGCCGACGACACCCTGCGCACCCACGGCTCGGCCGTCCTCCCCAATTTCGTGCTACTCGTCGCCGCCCAATTCGCCCCCGGCCAGTCGCTCGACGCGGATCACCTCACCATGCCGATCAGCGCCCTGTCCGGCGCCCTCGTCTCCCTCTTCCTCGACTGGCTCACCGGTCGAATCCCGGCCACCCGCGCCGAAATAGTCGACTACGCCACCCATCTCACGACAGCCGTCCTCGCCAAGCCGTAGGTCCGGACACGGCGGCACTGTTTTCAGCGAGTCACTCTGCTCGACGGGCGGTGAACGACCGTGCGCCACAGACAGCTCCGCCGACCAGCGTTTCTGCCGGTCGGCGGGCTACGGCTGGGTGCGGCTCAGCTGGCGGCGGTGTGCGGGATGCGGGTTGCTTCTTCGCGGGGCGCGCCGCTGGGCACGTTCTTCTTGAGACTGGCGGCGTAGACGTCCACGTATTCCTGGCCGCCGAGTTGCATGAGCTCGTACATGACCTCGTCGGTGACGGCGCGCTCGACGAAGCGGTTGCCGCCCATGCCTTCGTAGCGGGAGAAGTCGATGGGGGTGCCGAACTTGACGGTGACCTTGCGGCGACGCCAGCGGAAAGGTCCGGGCGGGCTCACCTGGTCGGTGCCGATGACGGCGACCGG
The DNA here is from genome assembly GCF_007990755.1 of Nocardia ninae NBRC 108245. Taxonomy (GTDB): domain Bacteria; phylum Actinomycetota; class Actinomycetes; order Mycobacteriales; family Mycobacteriaceae; genus Nocardia; species Nocardia ninae. Next base: position 32,356 of record NZ_BJXA01000029.1, read on the forward strand.
GATGACCGGGACGCCGGTCTCCAGCGCGAGGCGGGCGAGGCCGGTCTTGCCCTTGTACAGGCGGCCGTCGGGGGAGCGGGTGCCCTCGGGGTACAGGCCGACGAGGCGGCCCTGATCGAGCAGTTTGCGGGCGGCGTTCAGCGCGTCCTCGGCCGCGTCGGCGCCGGTGCGGTCGATCGGGAACTGTCCGGTGGTGGTGAAGAACCACTTCTGGAAGGCGCCCTTGATGCCCGGGGTGTTGAAATACTCGGCCTTGGCCAGATAGTTGATGCGGCGGGGACTCATCAGCGGAGCGAACAGCCAATCCGCGAAGGAGAGATGGTTACCCGCCATGATCGCCGGTCCGTCCGCCGGAATGTTCTCTACGCCCTCGACCGTCGGCCTGTTGTAGAGATGCATGAACGGCCCCAGCAGCGCGTACTTCAGCAGCCAGTAGAACATGACGTCCTTCCCCCGGACCGGGATAGAGGCGGGCACCTGCGTCAGTTGCCGACTTTACCGCTGGTGCCAGATCACATCCAACCGCAGCGGCGAATCTCACCACACTCTGCCATGAGCAGGCGGATGCGCCGTAATCGGTGACCGGCAGCTGATTCCTCGGCGGCCGGATCGGGAGGTCAGCGGCGACCGAAGCAAAGTCTTCGACCACCGAATACCACTGCCGCAGGCGATGAAACGTCCCCTATCCGGAAAGGTCAGTGGCTGCGGGCTACTCGGGAGGACTTGCGCTCGCTTTCGATGAGTGCGGCGCGGGCGAGGTCGGCGGCGCCGATCATGCCCGCGGCTTCACCGAGTTGGGTGGTGCGGATGCGGGCCAGTGGTCGGTGACCCGCGCCGGTGACCGAGCGGGCGTATTCCTCGCGCGCTTCGTCCAGGAAGAGCGGGGCGGAGCTGCTGACGCCGCCGGCGATGACGACCAGGTCGGGGTCGAAGATGTCACTGACGAAGGCCAAGCCGAGGCCGAGCCAGCGGGCGAAATCCTCCATGACGCGGACGGCGAGCGGATCGCCGTCTTGCGCGGCATTGGCGACGCGGCGGCCGGTGAGCGAGCCGGGGTCGCGGAAGACGTCCCTGGCCAGGACCGAGCGGACCGGGTCGGTGGCCAGCATCTCGATCGCGGTGTCGGCGAGTGCCGTTCCGCTGCAATACCTTTCCCAGCAGCCGCGTTTGCCGCACGGGCAGGCACGGCCTTGCGGCACGACTTGCAGGTGCCCGAGCTCCGGTGCGACGCCGTGCGTTCCGCGATACAGCTGACCGTCGATGAGCAGCGCGGCGCCGATGCCGGTGCCGATCGCGACGAGCACCACGTTGTGGCCGCCCGCTGCCGCGCCGAATCGGTATTCGGCCCACATGGCGGCGTTGGCGTCGTGCTCGAGCAGGACGGGAAGCTCGAGGCGTTCGGTGAGCCGCTGCGCGACGGGGGTGTCCTGCCAGGGCAGGTGCGGTGCGAAACGGACGGTGGAGCGGTCACCGTTGATGAACCCGGCGACGGCCAGACCGACCGCGCCGATCGGGTGCCGTTCGCACAGCTCGCGGACGGAGCGGGCGAGCGCGTCCTCGAGCGCCTTGGCGGAGTGCGGGGTCGGCGCTTGGACGGTGTCGAGGACCTCACCGCTGGTGTCGATCACGGAGGCGCGAATGTTGGTGCCGCCGACGTCGATTCCGACGGTCAGCGGTCGCGCACCTGCTATGCGGTGCGTCATGCCTTGATCGTCACGGGAATGCTGACATAGCGGGAGCGAGTGCCCGTCCGCGATGTGTGGTGTCCGGCAGTGGGTTCCGTGCCGGTCGGCGTCGAATCCGTTGGCACGCCATGGTTGTGCTGGTGGCGGGCGGGATCGTACTCGGGCATGACCGGCTCGACCGGCACCCCGGCCAACGCCTCACGCAGCACGGTCACGATCGCGGTGCCGTGATCGGCCACCGACTGGAGCACCTCATGGTGCTGACCGCGCATCAACGCGGCCGCCGCGCAGACGGGACACCAGTTGCAGCTCGACCACTCCACCTGTCCGTCGGCCGCTTGGCGCAACACCGGTTCCACACGCTCGAGCACGGATTCGGCGAGCAGCTTCAGCTCTGCGGCGAACTCGGCGAGGCCGTCTATCGGATCGTCTTCTGCGGCAGTGCCTTTCGACCGGCCACCGGATTGCGACTGCGACTCAGCATGGGCTGCGTCCTCGGCACCACGACCCGAACCACCGGCGGTCCGATCCTCGCGCGGCCCAGGCCCCGAGCTGCCGGCGGTCCGATCACCAGGCGTAGCAGGTTCTTCGGCGTCCCGGCCCGAACTCTCGGCGGTCCGATCATCGCCCGAGTCCGATCGGTTGCCGCGCCATCCCGACCTACCGGCAGTCCGATCATCGGTAGCGCTCAGTCCGTCGACGTCCTGATCGGAACCATGCGCAGTCGAATCACCGCTTCCGGCCTCGGAACCCCGCGGGCCCTGACTCTCGGCAGAATCACCACTTCCGTCCCGTCCACCCCGCCGGAAGAATCCGCCGCTCCGCTCACTCATCGCCGCTACCTTCCGGCCATAAGTCCGGGTCGGGCCGGAATCGCACCACGAGCTGACCACCGTCGAGTTCGGCGCCGTCGACCGTGCACCGCCGCAATACCGGCGCAAGGCGAACTCGGCGCCGGACACCGTCCGCTCCCACGATCAAATCGTCCTCCACTCGGCCAAGTCGCAGTGTCGCCGCATCGACAACGGGCAGGGGCATCCGCAGTGTGTATATCGCGTGCAGACCGCTGCCTGATTCCCATCGAACCATCGGTTCGCCGGAACTCGCGTCAACCTCCGTCGGACTGTCGCTCAGCATAAAGGCTGGGTCGCCGGTGTTCCTGTCTGAGTCCACCGCGTACGACAGGGCCGCGAGCGAGGTCAGTCCGATCGGTTCCGGTCCGGTGTGCTGTGCGATCAGGACGGGGATACCCGGCATCGCGCGTTCTAATTCGGCGATCGCGGCCAGCTGTTCGCCGCGCCGGTTCAGATACCAGTGCACCGCGGGGTGCGCGCTGTCGAGCGGGGCGGCGGGGTCGAGGGGCGTGGTCGGTGGCAGCACCTTGTTGACCACCACCGCGTCCAATCGCAACCCGAGCAGCGTGGCGGCGGAGCGGACCCGCTCGGATTCGGCGAGTGTCACCCGCTCGGCGACGGTGATCAGGCGCGCGCCGGTGCGCCGATGGTCGGCGAGCAGATCGCGGACCTCGGTGACCGCCTTGACGATCCGTTCGACGGTCGCGGCCAGCACCGCGCGGCGCAGGTCGGTGCCGACCGTGCTCATCGCCCTGGCGTGCGGCGGCCAGATCCGCTCGAGATAACCGAGCAGGGTGTCCGGCGCGGTGATGATGCGCAGCATGTCGGCCGAGGGCGGGCAGTCGACGACGATCACGTCCCAGTCGTCCTCGTTCGCGAACTGGGTGATCTCGACGAGCATCAGCAGTTCCTGCACGCCGGGCAGGCCGGTCAGTTCGGCCGGGTCCAGTGCGGCGAGGTCGATGCCGTGGTTGTGACCGGTGCCCGGCGACAGCACGCGGACTACGTCGCGGAACCGATCCTCCAGCAGCGCAAGGGAATCCACCTCGATCACGTCGAGACCGGGCAGCACGGTGGCGATTCCGGTGACGGTGCCCGGATCGTGCGGGAAACGGAAGCCGAGCGCGTCGCCGAGCGAATGCGCCTGGTCGAGCGAGGCGACCAGCACGCGGCTGCCCGCTCTGGCATAGGACATGGCGGTGGCACACGCCAGCGTCGTCTTGCCTACCCCGCCTTTGCCGATGAACAGTTCGACACGGGTCGTGTGCGTCGTCAGCCTTCGACCCGTTTCTTCAGTTCTTTCAGCGCGGTATCGGTGATCACCTTCTCGGCTTTGCGTTTGAACATGCCGATCATCGGGATGTTCAAGTCGACGGTCAGCGTGTAGACGACCTCGGTGTGACCGTTGGGCTGGTCGATGAGTTCGTAGGTGCCGTTCTGCGCTTTCTGCAGCTCACCGCTGACCAGCGTCCAGCTGACCGCCTTGTTGTCCGGGCGCCAGGTATAGGAGAGGACATAGCTGTCCTTCACCACGCCCGCGTCGAGGACGAAGCGCGCGGTGCGTGCCCGGCCGTCCGGATCTTTTTCCTGTACTTCCACCGATTTCGCCGCCGCGACCCACTCCGGGTAGGACTCCAGGTCGGCGATGACGGACATCACCTGCTGCGACGGGGCCTCGATGATGATCGACCTCTGGGTCCTGTCGGCCATAGCGGACAGCTGTTCCTTTCGGCGTCGGTGCTGGTGACGGCAGCCGGCGGAGCCGGCGGCGTGAGCGTCAGGAGGCGTGGGCAGGTGCGACACCGGCCGGGCGACCTGCCTCCAGCCGGGATTTCAGTTCGAACGACATAGCGCGGCCCGCGACCCGGCGCGCGCGGTTGGCGGCAGCCGCGCGGCTGGCCGGCAGCGCGGGCTGCGGTTCGGCGTGCAGGAAGTAGTGCACGATGACGCCGTCGAGTGCGGGCTGCAGCCAGACCTCCATGGTGCCGTCCAGCGCGCCGGACACGGTCCAGCGGATTCCCTTGTCGCCGCGGTCTTCCCGGACGACCAAGGTCAGGTCCGGCCACCAGCGGCGCCAATTGTTCTGGGCCGCGAGGATATCGGCGACGGCGGTTCCCGGCGCGGCGACGAATGTCTGGTCGGCGACCTGGATAGTGCTCACGACTCCACCTCGCTAGCGCTCGGTTCCGTCGTGCCCACGGGCGCTGTGTCTGTGGTTCGCTCGCTGCGCTCGCTCACGAGCTCACCTCTTTGTCGCTCGACGCAACCGCGTCCAGCGGCGCTGCGTCTATGCTTCGCTGCCTCACGCTGCTGAGCCTAATGGATGACCTGTCCCGGCGATGCCCTCGCCGGTTCACCGCAGCAGGTGGCGCAGCCGGGCACCGTGGGAATCCCAGCGCCAGTGTTCCTCCACGAAGGCCCGCCCCGCGGCACCCATCCGGGCGGCCGCGTCGCGATCGGAGAGGATGTCGACCAGTGCGTCGGTGATCTGCTGTGCGGAGCGGCCGTCCACGACGCGCCCGGTTTCCCCTTCGATGACGGTTTCCGGTGCGCCACCGGAACGACCCGCGACCACGGGCACGCCGGAGGCAGACGCTTCGAGATAGACGATGCCGAGCCCTTCGACGTCCAAGCCCGCACCACGGGTCCGGCACGGCATGGCGAACACATCGGCCAGCGTGTGGTGGGCGGCCAGCTCACCGGACGGTACGCGCCCGGTGAAGATGACATCGTCCTCGACCCCGAGGGCGACGGCGAGTTGGCGCAGCTTCTCCTCGTAGGGCCCGCCGCCCGCGATCACCAGCACGGCACCGGGAACGCGGGTGCGGATCTCGAGCATGGCGACGATCAGCGCGTCCTGACCTTTACGGGGGACCAGGCGGGACAGGCACAGGATGGTCGGCCGGTCGTCGAGTCCGTAGCGGTCGCGCAGTTCCGCGCGCGCGGCCGGGTCGGGCCGGAACTCGTCGGTGTCCACACCGGGTGGCAGATACTCCAGCGCGGCATTGCGTCCGAACGCCGACGCGAACCGGCCCCGGGTGTACTTGCTGACGTAGGTGACCACGTCGGTGTGCTCGCCGATCTGACGCAGCGCCTGCCTGCCGCCGGGCAGCATGGACCAGCCGACCTCGTGCCCATGCGTGCTGGCCAGGATGCGCTCGGCACCCGCGCGCCGCAGCACCGGCGACATGAGTGCGAGCGGCGCGGCGGCGCCGAACCACACGGTGTCGCACTTCTCGCTGCGCAGCAGGCGCGCGGCGCGGCGCATGACGAGCGGGGTCGGCAGCATCAGCGTGGTGGGATGGCGGACCACCTGGAATTTCTGCTTGGCATCGAACTTCAGATGGCTGTCGCCGCGCCAGCGGGGGGCGTAGACGACGAGATCATCCGGCGGCAGCTGCCCGGCCAAGGCCTGCAGATAGGACTGAATACCACCCGGCCGCGGCGGGAAATCATTGGTCACCAGCAGAGTTCGGGCCATGGTGACAACCTACTGTGTGCGATTTGCCGCGCCGCCGCGGCGTGTTCGTGGCCGCCGGGTGACTCGCGGTGCGGCTCAGATCGTCTGAGCGGACAGCCAATCACGCCAGTCGGCGACGAATTCGGTGCGGCTGCGGCCGAGCACGGTCTGCAGGATCTGATCTTCGGTGGCCGGGGTCTGGCGGGCTGCGGCGACCCGGCGGTAGAGCTCGACCAAGCGGGGTTCGTCGTAGGTGTCGGCGATGTAGGCGCAGACGGACCAGGCTTGTTCGTAGGTGGCGGCGGCGTCGGCGCCGGTGAAGTCGGCGTCGGCGGGCAGGTCGCCGGGGAGAGCGTGCAGCCGGGCCCGCGCGGTGAGGCTCGGGGCGATGTCGGCGAAGGGGCGGCCCTGGTCGCGGTGGGCGGTGTAGTCGGCGAAACCTTCGAGCATCCACAGGGGTGCGCCGTCGCGGGTGTCGGCGCGGGTGGCGATATGGGTGAGTTCGTGGCGGAGCAACGTGCGCAGACCATCGGGGTCGAGGCGGCGTCCCGCGTCGGGGCTGAACACGATGCGCTGTCCGGTCGGCCGGCTGCCCGGCGCGAAGGGGTCGGCGACGGACGCGGCGGCGACCTCGGTGGACATCGCGGCACCCGCGCGCACCAGGCCGGCGAACTCCGACGGGGAGGAGGCGACGACGACCGTGCTGGCCTGCGCCCAGTCCGTGCCCCACACCTCGGTGACCGCGGTGGTCGCGGCGGCGAGTTCACGCTCCAGGACGTCGATCTCGATGCGCTGTGCGGGATGGCCGACGACCAGGGATTGTTGTCCGTCGCCGGTGGTCACCTGGCGGGCGACGATCGGGCCGAACGGTTCGATGCTGCGGCGCACCTCGGCGAGTCGCGGGTCGGTGGCCGGAGCTTGGCCGACCGCGTCGGTCGCCTCGGCCGCATGCGGTTTCGGTAGTGCGGAGTTCGGCAGCATGACAACGGCGCCACAGAGACCGGTGAGCGTGACCACCATCGCGACAGTGAGGCAGAACTCGAATCGCCGCCGCGCCGACCACCACTCGCGTAGGCGCCGCACCCCACTCATGACTCCACCTCGTGACGTGAACCCGCAGCCGAGATCACCCCGGCGGGGGAGGGATTGGACAGGTCATGTCCATTCATAGGTGTTCAGTATCGCCGAGCGGAGTTGTACGGCGTGGTGCTCATGGGTGCCACGGCGACCGGGACACCGAAGGTGGAGGCGTGCAACATGAGTCCGTTGCCCGCGTAGATGCCGACGTGGGAGATGTCGGGGTAGAAGAACACGACGTCGCCGGGTTGCAGATCGTCCTTGGCGACGGGCGTGCCGTAGGACGCCTGCGCCGAACTGGTCCGCGGCACGTTCTTGCCGACCTGCTTGAACGCCCACTGCACGAGCCCGGAGCAGTCGAACTGGTTCGGGCCGGTCGCGCCCCAGACGTACGGGTCGCCGATGCGGGTGAGGCCTGCGGCCAGGGCGCTGGTGCCGCTGCCGGGGACCAGACCTTGCAGCAGGGTGTCGCGGTCGAAGCCGGGCGGGAAGGGCGAACCGGCGAGCGCGGACTTGTCCCTGGTGGACAGCGAGCCCCACGCTTGCACCACCTGCGCGATGGCGCCGCCGAGGTCGCTGCGTTTGCGTTCCAGGTCGGCGCGCACCGTGTCGGCCTTCTGCGCGGCCGCGTGGGCTTCGTCGGCGGCTCGGCGCGCGACGGTCTCCGCCGCGTCGGCGGCGTCGGTCGCGACCTTGTATTGGTCGAGCTGCGCGGAGGTCTGCGCGGCGAGCACGTCCAGGGTGGACATCTGGTCGAGCAGTTGCTGCGGGGAATCGCTGACCAGCACGGCGAACAGCCGGTTGGTGCGCGCGCCCTGGTAGGCGGCGATCGCGGTGCGGTCGATGATCGGCTGGTACTTGCGCACCTCGTCGCGGGCCCGGTGCACCAGCTCGGTGCTGGCGGCCAGCTTGGTGTCGGCGTCCTGCTGGATCGCGAGCTTGGCGTCGAGATCGGTCTGCGCGACGAGGGCCTGCTCGTTGAGCTGCTCGGACTGGCGCGAGAGGTCGATCATCCGCTGCACGGCCTCGCTGGCAGTGCTCGGCAACGCCACCGGGTCGGCGCCGGCCGGACCGCCACCGTAGAGGGCGGTGGTGGCCAGCACTCCGGCCGCCAGGACGCCGCCCACGAGACGTCGTGTGCCATGTCTCCGGTGTGCTGCCACAGCCTGCTGTGCCCCGCTCTCTGGTGAAACGATCTCTCTGGAACCGACGATCTGACCGACGAGCGCCTTCCTCGCGAAACGAGGTTTGCGAACTGCGTGCCTCGGGTAATTCGAGAAGGTCTCGATTAGGTTACGGAACGTCCTGCGTCTGTGTCCAGTAGAGAACGAAATGATCACAGCGACCGTCCGGTGGTCGGGCCGCGACGTACGGCCCGACCAGCGGTTCGTCAGAAGCGACGGGCTCCGGTGACCGGCATCGAGGAGATCGGTGCCACCTGCACGGGCGTGCCGGAGGTGGCCGCGTGCACCACGTTGCCGTCGCCGGCGTACAGGCCGGAGTGGCCGCCGCCGTAGAACGACACCAGGTCGCCCGGCTGCAGGTCGTCGATCGACACGGGGCTACCCGCGGACAGCTGGGCGCCGCTGGTGCGCGGCAGCTCCAGGCCGGCCTGCTCGTAGGACCACTTCACCAGGCCGGAGCAGTCGAAGGCGTTCGGGCCCGCGGCGCCGTACACGTACGGTGCGCCGAGCTTGCTCATGGCGGCGTCGAGGGCTTCCTCGCCGACCGTGCGCTTCGGGGCGACGAACGGCAGCGGCGCCTGGCCGGGCAGCTCGACGCCCGGGATGCCTTGCGGGATCTGGATCTCGTTCGGCACCTCGAAGGTGCCGATACCGGGGATGGTCACCGGCTGCGCCGATGCGGGGGCGGCCGGAAGCAGGAACGCGCCGATGGTGGCAGCGCCGACGGCCCCGGCGGCGACGGCACGCTGCGCCGAACGCTTGACGGATTTGGTCGTCATGATGCGGTACTCCCAATCTGCCCCACGACGCCGCACCCTGACTGGTGCCGCGGACTTCGTGTCGTTCGCACCGAGTTGGTGCGTCGGACTCCGTGAGGTCTCGAAAAGGTTACGAACACATCACGGGGGTTTGTAAAGCCCGGCTCCGGCGAAATGCGCGGGCGCCCGTGAATTCGTGCTTAATCAGTGTGAGATATGTCCCAGCAATCACGAAAAGATAACGAAGCGCTTTTATGGACGAGCGTCCCGGTCGCTATCTCGGTCAGCCATGCCATGGCTGATCGGTGGTCCGATGGGAACCGATTGGACATTTACCCAGGTCGCTGCGTTCATCTCCGCGACATGTGCGGGTCGGGGACCGGCCGGTCGGCCAACCCGCTGTGATCGGTCACAGCGAGCGGGAAGCGGCCCGCCCGGGCTGCTCGACACGCCCGAGCGATTGATACGTTTTATGCAACGATGTGAGCTGCGTCACTTTTCGGCGTTCTAGATCATTTCCTGGGTAACTCGACGTAAATACGCACGGTGTAATTCGGACATTTGCTGAGGTTTTCGTGTGCGCCGACGCCTGCCCGCGCGAGCCCCGTGCTTGTCGGACCCTCCGCCTACGCTCCAGCCCGTGTCCGACCCCGCGCCACGCAAAGCCGCCGCTCAGCAGTTGGTCTTCGACGACCTCGACACGCCGCTGTTCGACACCACCTTCGTCGTCGTCGACCTGGAGACCACGGGGACCAGTCCGGGCGCCGACGCGATCACCGAGATCGGCGCCGTCAAGGTGCGCGGCGGCGAGGTGCTCGGCGAGTTCGCCACCCTGGTCAACCCCGGACGGGCGGTGCCGCCGGCGATCGTGCAGGTCACCGGGATCACGACTGCCATGGTGTACGCGGCGCCCAGCATCGCGTCGGTGCTGCCCGGTTTCCTCGAATTCGCCTCCGGTGCGGTGCTCGTCGCGCACAACGCGCGGTTCGACATGGCGTTCCTGCGCGCAGCCGCGGCCGCCTGCGACACCGCGTGGCCCACCGCGACGGTGTTGTGCACCGTGAAGCTGGCCCGGCGGGTACTCGGCCGGGACGAGGCGCCGTCGGTCCGGTTGAGCGCGCTGGCCCGGCTGCTCGGTGCGAGCACCCAGCCGACGCACCGGGCGCTGGACGACGCGCGGGCGACCGTCGATGTGCTGCACGCGTTGATCGCCCGGGTCGGCAATCAAGGCGTGCACAGCCTCACCGAGTTGGTCGACTACCTGCCCGACGTCACCCCGCGCCAGCGCGCGAAGCGGTTCCTCGCCGCCGACATGCCCGCGAGCCCCGGCGTGTACCTGTTCCGCGGCCCGACCGACGAAGTCCTCTATATAGGAACCGCGGTGAATCTGCGTCGCCGCGTGCGCAACTACTTCACCGGTTCGGAGACGCGCGGCCGGATGAAAGAGATGGTCGCCCTGGCCACCCGGGTCGACCATGTGGTGTGCGCGCACGCGCTGGAAGCCGGTGTGCGCGAGCTGCGACTGCTCGTCGCGCACACGCCGCCCTACAACCGCCGCTCCAAGTTTCCCAAGCGAGCCTGGTGGATCACGCTCACCGACGAGCCCTTCCCGCGATTCTCGGTCGTCCGCACACCGAACCGAGATGCGCTGGGGCCGTTCAACTCTCGCGCCGACGCGGCCGAGCTGGCGCTGATCATCGCGGAGTACACCGGCTTGCGCACCTGCGCCACGCGCCTGCCCAGAAACGGTGTGCACGCCTGCCCGCCGGCGGTCGTCGGTGGTTGTCCGGCGGCCGTCGCCGGGACTCCTATTAATACAAAGGAATATGCACCCGTCCCTGCACGCGTCCGCGCGCTGTTCGCGGGCTACTCCGACGCCCCAATCCGCTCGATGCTCGACCGCATCGAAACCTATTCCCGCGCCGAGCATTTCGAGGCCGCTGCCCGTCTGCGCGATCGCGTCGTCGCCGTCATTCGCGCCCTGCACCGCACCCAGCGCCTCGCCGCCGTCGCCCGCATCGCGGAACTGATCGCCGCCCACCCGGACGGCGCAGGCGGATGGGAGTTCGCGGTCATCCGCTACGGCCGCCTCGCGGGCGCCGGGACCGCACCCCGCGGAGTGCCGCCGATGGTCGTCGTGGAACAGATCGTCGCCTCCGCCGAAACCGTGATCCCCGAAGGAGGGGTAGGGGTAGGGATTCAGGAGCAGATCGCCGACCTCCCGGCCGAGGTGAGCTTCGCCTCCAGCGCCGGAGCGACCGCACCCCACACCGCCGCACCATCGCCTCTCGAATCGGCGCCGACAGCCTTGCCGCCTGCTGGATCGGGGTCTGCCGCCTTGTCGCCTGGTGAGCCGGGGTCTGCTGCCTTGCCGCCTGCCGGATCGGGGTCTGCCGCCTTGCCGCCTGCTGAGCCGGGGCGTGCCGCCTTGCCGCCTGCTGAGCCGGGGTCTGCCGCCTCACCGCCTGCCGAGCCGGAGCTCGACGCATCGCCGCACATCGCACCGGGGGATTGGGTGCCGGTGAATGTGCCGCCGCTGCGGGGGGCCTCGCCCGAGGAGGCGGCGCTTGTTGCGCGCTGGTTGGCGCGGGCGGGGGTGCGGATCGTGCGGACGAGTGAGGGGTATCGGGAGCCGAGATTCGGGGCGGGGCGGTGGTTGGGGTGGGCGGAGGTGGCGGATGCGGCGGCACGGACCCAACCCGCTGAGGAGGAGTACGTGGACCGCTTAGGCTGAGCGCATGATTACCGCGATCGTGCTCATTGACGCCGACAACGGCCGCATTCCCGAGACCGCCCAGGCCGTGGCGGACACCGAAGGTGTCGCCGAGGTGTATTCCTGCGCAGGCGATGTGGATCTGATCGCGATCGTGCGGGTGCGCGACCACGAACAGATCGCCGACGTGGTGACGGGCCGGATCGACAAGGTCGACGGTGTCGCCAGGACCATCACCCACATCGCGTTCAAGTCCTACTCCAGCGCCGACGTGGAGGCCGGGTTCTCGCTGGGGGAGTGAACGCCGCTGGGATCAGCGGATCATCGACTTGCCGGTGTAGGTGCCGCTCCCTCGACCCGAGAGGACCCCGGAAGCGGCGCCCATACACTGGGCGTTCATATAGATGGTTACCACCCGGTCACTGTTGTTGATGAATTTGCGTGGTGCATTGGGGCCGAGGTCGATGCAGCCGGACTGCCCGCCGTAGTCGGTGCCGTCGACGAGCAATTCGCCCTCCGCCGCGCCTGCGGTCGGGGCGGCGACATACACAGCCACCACCGATAGCACTCCGAGTGCGACACGCACGCTGTGTTTCATGCTGCGCTCCTCGTCAGTCGAGGCCGGTCGACGCGGGCTCGCGCCGAGTTGGCTTTGCCATGAGCATGCCGATCTAGCTAACGCGCTATCCACATCTTATGCGCTTCAGCTATCGCAGCGCTCGGTGTGTTCCGCATACGAACGTTGCGCAACGGTCAGCACCGTCCCGCACTAAGGGGTTACCCGAGACTTGGCTGGCCGGATCTGCACCTTCTCTTGGGACGCGCACGCCCTGGGGGCGTGCGGATCCCGAGAAAAAGTGCAGATCGGAAGGGTGGACGACGCGGTCAGCGATTGCCGAGCGTGACGGTCAACTTCGCCCAATTGTCGAGCAGCGCAGCCGCCTTACCCGAGTCGATGGCCTCGGCAGCCCGCTCGATGCCCCCTGCCAGCGCTTCGTGCACATCGGCGGTGTAATCGACGGTCCCCTGGGACAGGTCGTAGGCCACGATGGCTGCTGCCGAGTTCACCAGGACCGCGTCCCGCACCGCACCGGCAGTTCCGGCGAACACACTCCGCGCCACCCCGGCGTTGACCGCGGAGTCACCGCCGCGCAGCGCCTCCAGGCCGACGCGCGCGATGCCGAGGCGCGTCGGATCGATGGTGGCTTCCCGCATCTGCCCACCGGACACCACCCACACCGCGGTGGTGTCGGAAGTGGTGATCTCGTCGAGCCCGTCGTTGCCCCGCACCACCAGCGCACTCGCCCCGCGCCCAGCGAACACGCCCGCGATCACCGGTAGCAGATCCGCGAACGCGCACCCCACCAGCCCCGCGCGCGGCTGCGCCGGATTCGTCAGCGGCCCGAGCACATTGAAGACAGTAGGAATGCCGATCTCCTTGCGCGCCGCACCCGCGAACCGCAGCGCAGGATGGAACACGGGTGCGAAACAGAACCCGATGCCGACCTCGCGCACGCAGCGCGCCACCGCTTCCGGCCCCAGCGCCAACCGCACCCCGAGCGCCTCCAGCACGTCGGCGCCGCCGCTCTTGGACGAGGCGGCCCGGTTGCCGTGCTTGACCACCGGCACTCCGGCCGCGGCCACCACGATCGAGGACATGGTGGAGATGTTCACCGAACCGGATCGGTCACCGCCGGTGCCGACGATGTCCACCGCGTCGCCGTCGATCCGCACCAGCCTGGCGTGGTCGAGCATGCCGGTGGCGAGGCCGGTCAGTTCGGCCGGTGTCGGGCCCTTGATCTTCATGGCGACGCCGAACGCCGCGATCTGAGCGGAGGTGGCGTTGTCCGACATGATCTCGTCCATCGCCCAAGCCGTGTCGTCCGCGGCCAGGTCGCCACCGTCGGCGAGGGTTCCGAGCACCTGGGCCCAGCTGCGCACGTTCATGTCTTGCTTCTCCCGTCACACTGGTTTCACACCAGTTTGTCGCGAAGCAGCTTACTGCGCGTTGTCGGGGCGGAGCCCGTCCTTAAAGTTGTTCGCTCGTGACCCGCGGTTGCAGCGCATCCCACCCGTCGGCCGTCCCGTCGTGCCGCTGCGCCAAGCCCGCCATCCGCGACCGCTCCTGCGAACAGTGCAACGCGTCGAGCACCTGCACGCGCTGCAGAATCACCGTCTCCAGCGCATCGGTCCCCGGCCCGCCGACCCGCGGCGCCGGCGCGTACCCGTCCTGCGCCGCGATCGCGCACACCGCCTCGACCTGCGCGGGCGGTATCCGCAGATGATGGCGCAGCACCGCCTCCGCATCCGGCGTCAGCTCACTCGCCCGCGCCAAGGCCGCCGAACAAGCCTCGGCGTCATCGAAACTCGCCGCGACCACCACCAGATCCGCCCGGCTCGGATCCAGCGGCGCCGGACCACCGCGCCCGAACCATCGACGCCATCCACGCGCTGCCACATCGCCTCCATCTCAGCTTTTACTTACGCACACCTGTCATGCTGTGCTCCGGCTACCTGTCGGCACGCGGACCCCGACCGGTAAACACGTCCCGACCGACGCCGCCACACCACGAGCGGGCCCGCTCCAACACGCCGAGCCCTGGTCGAGAGGCTGTCTGTCCGTGGGTTTTCCGACACGGAGGCACAAGTTTCGCACCCGGGTACTTGTGTCGTACTACGACGAGTCATACTTACCCCCGTGACGACCGCAGTAGGGACCCCCGGATCGGCCATTACCCAGCGTGTGCACTCGCTGAATCGGCCCAACATGGTCAGCGTCGGTACCATCATCTGGCTGTCCAGCGAGTTGATGTTCTTCGCCGGCCTCTTCGCGATGTATTTCGTCGCGCGCGCCCAGGCGCATGGTGTCTGGCCGCCGGAACCGACCGAGTTGAATCTGAAGCTCGCCGTGCCGGTCACTACCGTGCTGGTCGCGTCGTCGTTCACCTGCCAGATGGGCGTGTTCGCCGCGGAGCGTGGCGACGTGTTCGGCCTGCGCCGCTGGTACGTGGTCACCCTGATCATGGGCACGATCTTCGTGCTCGGTCAGGGCTACGAGTACATGAACCTGGTTCACGAGGGCACCTCGGTCTCGAGCAGCGCCTACGGCTCGGTGTTCTACATCACCACCGGTTTCCACGGTTTGCACGTCATCGGCGGTCTGATCGCGTTCGTGTTCCTGCTGATCCGCACCAAGGTCAGTAAGTTCACCCCCGCGCAGGCGACCGCCGCGATCGTCGTCTCGTACTACTGGCACTTCGTCGACATCGTGTGGATCGGGTTGTTCGCCACGATCTACTTCGTCCGCTGAGTCGGGCATACCTCAGTCTTTTGCACACGTCGGTTCCGTCTACTCCAAAGGGACACAGATGAGTTCATCTCCCCCGTCAGCGCCAGAGCCCGCAAGCAACGGGAACGGCGAGGCCAGCAAGACACGCAGGCAGCGCCGCGTTCGCCGTCGCATCGCGGGCGGGCTCGCGCTGTTGGTGGGCCTCGTCGGAGCAGGCTTCCTGGCAGCGGCTTTGACGCCGGACCCGCAGGTCGCGACCGCGAACCAGGATTCCTCGGCGCTGATCCGCGAGGGCCAGCAGCTCTACGACACCTCCTGCATCACCTGCCACGGCGCGAACCTGCAGGGTGTCCAGGACCGCGGCCCCAGCCTCATCGGTGTCGGTGAGGCCGCCGTCTACTTCCAGGTGTCCTCCGGTCGCATGCCGATGGCCCGCAACGAGGCCCAGGCGATGCGCAAGCCGCCGAAGTTCGACGAGCACCAGACCGACGCGCTGATGGCGTACGTGGCGGCCAACGGTGGCGGCCCGAGCGTGGTCCGCGACGCGAACGGCGAGATCGCCCAGGAGTCGCTGCGCGGCCCGGACATCGCCCGCGGTTCGGAGCTGTTCCGGATGAACTGCGCCTCCTGCCACAACTTCACCGGTCGCGGCGGCGCGCTGTCCTCCGGTAAGTTCGCGCCTCCGCTGGAGCCCGCGAACGAGCAGCAGGTCTACGACGCGATGCTCAGCGGCCCGCAGAACATGCCGAAGTTCTCCGACCGGCAGCTGTCGCCGGAAGAGAAGCGCGACATCATCGCCTACGTCATGAACGCCAAAGAGGAGAACGCCCCCGGCGGCTGGGACCTCGGCGGCTTCGGACCCGCGACCGAAGGTCTGGTCATGTGGGTGATCGGTATCACGACGGTCGTCGGTGCCGCGATTTGGATCGGTTCGAGGTCATGACGGATAAGAAGGAGCCAAACGACATGGGTCGGCCGGATGAGGGCCACGACGGCGGCGAGCCGTCGAACGTATCCACGGGCCACGGTTCCCACGAGGTGGTCGCCGGCTCCGACGGCCACGCCGTGGCGGAGTCCGACAGCCACGCGCTGAAGAAGGACTACACCGAGGCCGAGCTCGACGCGATGACGCGCGACGAGCTGGTCAAGCTCGGCACCGAGCGCGACGGCGTCGACGTCGCCTACCGGCGCGAGCGGTTCCCGGTTCCGGGCACCCGCGCCGAGAAGCGCGCCGAGCGCGCGGTCGCCTTCTGGTTCGCCGTCTCCGGCATCGCCGCGGCGGCGCTGGTCGGGGTGTACCTGTTCTGGCCCTGGCAGTTCAAGCCCGCCGACGACGAGGGGCACACGGCCTACTCACTGTTCACCCCGCTGGTCGGTGTCACCTTCGGCGTCTCGGTGCTGGTCATCGGTGTCGCGGTGGTGCTGATCCGCAAGCTGTTCATCCCCGCCGAGCTGTCCATCCAGGACCGCCACGACGGCCCGTCGCCCGAGGTCGAGCGCCGCACGCTGGTCGCCGAGCTGCAGGACGCGCTGGACACCTCCACGCTGGCCCGCCGCAAGATGATCACGCGCACCGCAGGCGCCGGTGTCGGTGTGCTCGGTATCGGCGCGCTGCTGGTATTCGTCGGCGGCATGGTGAAGAACCCGTGGGCCAAGGGCGACAAGTCGCCGCTGTGGGTCTCGGGCTGGACCCCGGACTTCCCGGGCGAGACCATCTACATCCGCCGCGACACCGGTCGCCCGGAGGACATCGTGCTGGTCCGCCCCGAGGACATGGACGCGGGCGGCATGGAGACGGTGTTCCCGTGGAAAGAGAAGTGGCGCGGCGACGAGCACGCCACCCTGCAGTCCCTGCGCGGTATCCGCAACTCGGTCATGCTGATTCGCCTGCGCACCGAAGACGCGCAGAAGGCGATCAAGCGTAAGGGCCAGGAGAGCTTCAACTACGGCGACTACTTCGCCTACTCGAAGATCTGCACCCACCTCGGTTGCCCGACGTCGCTGTTCGAGTCGCAGACCAACAAGATCCTCTGCCCCTGCCATCAGTCGCAGTTCCTGGCGACCGAATGGGGTAAGCCGGTCTTCGGTCCCGCCGCTCGCGCACTGCCGCAGCTGCCGATCACCGTCAACTCCGAGGGCTACCTGGTCGCCAACGGCGACTTCATCGAGCCGCTCGGCCCGGCCTACTGGGAGCGTCGTTCATGAGTATCGCAACCCAAGCCAACGAGATGGACGAGCGGTATCAAGCCGCCGCGTTCATGAAGCGGTCGATCAACAAGGTCTTCCCGACCCACTGGTCGTTCCTGCTCGGTGAGATCGCGCTGTACGCGTTCATCATCCTGCTGCTGTCGGGTGTCTACCTGACGCTGTTCTTCGATCCGTCGATGACCGAGGTCGTCTACAACGGCTCCTACCAGCCGTTGCGCGGCGTCACCATGTCGCGAGCCTACGAGACCTCGCTCGACATCACCTTCGAGGTGCGTGGCGGTCTGTTCGTCCGCCAGGTGCACCACTGGGCCGCGTTGCTGTTCGCGGCGTCGATCATCGTGCACCTGTTCCGCATCTTCTTCACCGGCGCGTTCCGCAAGCCGCGCGAGGCGAACTGGGTGATCGGCTCGCTGCTGCTGATCCTGGCCATGTTCGAGGGCTTCTTCGGTTACTCGCTGCCCGACGACCTGCTGTCCGGCACCGGCCTGCGGGCCGCGTTCGGCGGTATCACGATGAGTATCCCGATCGCGGGCACCTGGATGCACTGGCTGATCTTCGGCGGGGACTTCCCCGGCACGATCATCATCCCGCGCCTCTACATCGCGCACGTGCTGCTGCTGCCCGGCATCATCCTCGCGTTGATCGCCGCGCACGTGGCGCTGGTCTGGTACCAGAAGCACACCCAGTTCCCCGGACCCGGCCGCACCGAGAACAACGTGGTCGGCGCCCGCATCATCCCGGTGTTCGCCGCCGACCAGGGCGCGTTCTTCGCCTTCACCCTCGGCATCGTCGGCATCATGGGTGGTCTGTTCCAGATCAACCCGATCTGGAACCTGGGCCCCTACAACCCGTCTCAGGTCTCCGCGGGTTCGCAGCCCGACTTCTACATGATGTGGACCGACGGTCTGGCCCGGCTCATGCCGCCGTGGGAGCTGTACCTGGGTCGCTACACGGTGCCCGCGGTGTTCTGGGTGGCGCTGATCATGGGCCTGGTGTTCACGGTGCTGATCATGTACCCGTGGATCGAGAAGCGGCTGACCGGCGACACCGCCGGGCACAACCTGCTGCAGCGTCCGCGCGACGTGCCGGTCCGTACCGCGATCGGCGCCATGTCGATCGGCTTCTACGTGGTGCTCACCCTGTCGTGTGTCAACGACATCGTGGCGCTGAAGTTCGACATCTCGCTGAACGCGACCACTTGGATGGGCCGCATCGGCATCCTGGTCGTGCCGCCGGTCGCGTACTTCGTGGCGTACCGGTTCTGCATCGGCCTGCAGCGCGCCGACCGTCAGGTGCTCGAGCACGGCATCGAGACCGGCGTGGTCAAGCGACTGCCGCACGGTGAGTACATCGAGGTGCACCAGCCGCTCGGCCCGGTCGACGACCACGGCCACCCGATCCCGCTGGAGTACCAGGGCGCGACCGTCCCGAAGAAGATGAACAAGCTCGGTTCCGCGGGCAAGCCCGGCACCGGCAGCTTCCTGCGCCCCGACCCGTGGCAGGAAAGCGAGCAGCACTTCGAGACCGAGCACGCCGAAGAGCACAAGCAGCTCAAGGTGCTGCAGGCGCGTCAGGAGAAGGAACTCGGTGGCAAGCACAGCCACTGACAGCTGAACACAAAGGCCCCGAGTCGGTTTCGACTCGGGGCCTTTGCTTTTGGTCTACAAGCGGGGAGTGCTGCGGTAGATCGGTTCGCCCTGGCGTCGACGGCGGAATGCTGACCTACGGTATGGGGTATCGACATATGCAGATTGATTAGAGCGCCTATTTTGTCAATCTGCTACGGAATAACGTGTTTGTACGCTGCTATCCAGCAATTTGGTGCGTAGGATGTAGTTGTGTTGATCCGATTCGAAGTCGCCAACTTCCGATCGATCCTCGACCGGGCCGAGCTGTCGATGGTGGCGGTCGATCGCGATCGACCGGCCGCGCGTGAGGCGGCGATGCTGGGTGAGCATCTCCTCACTGCTGCCGGAATCTACGGCCCCAATGCCTCGGGCAAGTCCAACGTGCTGGCCGCACTGCGGTGGATCCGCGACGCGGTCAGGACATCGGTACGTGTGTGGGACGAGTCGATTCCCGTCGAGCCCTTCGCTTTCTGCGATGGCCCCCGACGATCGACCGAGTTCGCCGTCGAGCTGCTCGTGCACGACGTACGTTTCGAATATCTGGTCGAGTTGGATCGTGAGCGGGTCCATTACGAGGCTCTGTTTCATTATCCGGAAAAGAAGCGTCGACGAGTCTTCGAACGTGAGGGTCTGAAGCTCACCCTCCAGCGCGGCTTGGGCGATCTTGCGGGCGCTCGGCAGCTGCTGACGGACAGGACCCTGGCGCTTTCCGCTGCCCGGAGATTCGATGACCCTACGGTGTCCAGCTTTGCGAACGCCTTGCTCGATATGAGGACACGCGGGGTTGCGGCGATGTCTCGTAGCATGGCTTTTGCCATCAATAGAGACAAGCCAACGGATTGGTGGTTCGATTCGAGCCGGGGCTTCGAAATGGGGAAGAGTCTCTTCGCGGATGCATTCGACGAGATCGAAAGCGTGGATGTCCCCGGCGCTGAGCACGAAAAAGATCGACGCGAAGCTTTGGCATTGCTGCGCATGGCTGATCTCGGGATCGAGGATGTGCTGTTCGACGAAGAACACCATGTTCTTTCGACAGGAGAGGTTCGAACACGGAGGCGCCCGCGTCTCGTGCACCGTTCGTCTACCGAATCCGCCACTCTCGATTTCGCAGCAGAATCGGCGGGAACCCGTAGCTGGTACGAGTTGATCGGGTTGTTACTCAGCACGCTTCGGTCAGGTTCGATGCTCGTGCTGGACGAGATCGACGCTAGTTTGCATCCGACCCTGTCGGCCCAGTTGATCCAGCTGTTTCACGATTCGGCGACGAACCCGAGGGGGGCTCAGCTGATCTTCACCACGCACGACACCAGCCTGCTCAATCATCTCAACCGTGACGAAGTGTGGTTCACCGAGAAGTCGGCTAACGGCGCCACCAGGCTCGGCGCGCTGGCCGAGTTCGCCGGCGAACGGGTACGCAAGTCGCAGAACCTGGAGAACGCCTACCTGCATGGGCGCTTCGGTGCTTTGCCCGACGTCGACAGAGCCGAACTTCTTCGCGCTCTCGGCATGATCGCCTGATCGGCGTGGCGGCACGACGCAAACCCGCGCGACCGCTCGAGCGCAGGATCGGTACTCGCACAGAATTTCATACCATCTTGATCTTCTGCGAAGGCATCAACACGGAGCATGATTACCTGAAGGCCGTCAAGAATCTTCCGCATGTTCGCTCGAATACCTCGGTCAGGATCGAGTTGGACCCCGACCAAGGGGCACCCCTCACTCTGGTGCAGCGCGCGGTCGCGCGCAAGCAGGACAAGGAGATCGACGAATGCTGGTGTGTCTTCGATGTCGAGTGGCCCCAGCATCATCCGAATTCGAGTAAAGCGGTCGAGCTCGCCAATGCGCATGGTGTAGGGCTGGCCATCTCGAACCCTTGCTTCGAGCTCTGGTTGATCCTGCATCATCGAGACCACAACGCGTATATCGATACCAAATGTGCTGAAAGTGACAGCAGAAAGCTCGATCGCCGCGAGGGAAAGCATATCGAGGCGGCGACGGTGTATATGCCGCTGCGAATGCACGCGGCACGCCGAGCCGCAGTGCTCGCGAAGCGGCATGCGAGCAACGGCAACACGCTGCCGGACGACAACCCGTCGTCATCGATGTACGAACTACCTCGGACGCTCGAGCGGTCGCAAGAAAACTCCGCGACTGATAGCTGAAAGCAAAGGCCCCGAGTCGATGTCGACTCGGGGCCTTTGCTCTCGATCTACAAGCGGGGTGTGCTGCGGCGCGCCGCCTCGATGGCCTCGAACTTGGCCAGGTTGTGGCGGGCGTCGGCCAGGGCGTCGTGTGCGTCCGGGGGGACGGGGGGAAGTTCGGGGCGGCCGTGGGCTTCCCAGTGCTGGCGCAGTTCGTTGGTGTAGCGGGGGAAGGCGGTGGGGAGGTCGACCATGGAGCCCCAGAGTTGGCACAGTGCTACGTGGTCGTAGGCGCCGACCCAGGCCCACAGCTCGGGCACCACCGATGAGCGCGGCACCAGGAACTTGTACAGGTCGTCGCGGATCTGCTTCCTGCTGCGCCACAGCGGGGAGGACGGCGAAGGCAGCTGCGGCAGCACATGCCTGCGCACCCACGGGCCGGCCCGCTCGGGGTCGAATTCGGTGGACACCGCGTAGTATTCGCGCCCGTCCTCGCACACCACACCGATGGAGACCAGGTCGATGACGACCCCGTCCTCGATGAATTCGCAGTCGTAAAAATATCGAAGCGAGATCGGTCTACTCCTCAGCAATTCGGTATGGCGCCGGATCTGTCGGGCGTACTTCCGAACAATCACCCTATGTGGAATAGGGGCCGGATCGGCAGCCGGGCTCGGATCCGCGGATCGATCACCGGGGTGGTGGTCAGTACCACCCCTATGGTGGGTACCGGCGGCGTCCGAGTGGTCCGTATTCTGAACGGGTGAACTGGACCGTCGACGTACCGATCGATCGCCTGCCGGAACTGCCGCCGCTGCCCACCGAGTTACGCAGGCGGTTGGACGAGGCGCTGGAGCGCCCCGCGCTGCAGCAGCCGTCGTGGGATCCGGGGCAGGCGGCGCAGATGCGCACCGTGCTGGAGAGCGTGCCGCCGATCTGCGTGCCCGCCGAGGTCGAGGAGCTGCGCGAGCAGCTGGCCGAGGTGGCCCGCGGCGAGGCGTTCCTGATGCAGGGCGGCGACTGCGCCGAGACGTTCGCCGACAACACCGAGCCACACATCCGCGGCAACATTCGCACCCTGTTGCAGATGGCGGTCGTGCTCACCTACGGCGCCAGCATGCCGGTGGTCAAGGTGGCCCGCATCGCCGGCCAGTACGCGAAACCGCGTTCCTCCGATACCGATTCGCTCGGCCTAAAGTCCTACCGCGGTGACATGGTCAACGCGCTGGTCGCCGACGCCGCGCTGCGCGAGCACGACCCGTCCCGGCTGGTGCGCGCCTACGCCAACGCCAGCGCCGCGATGAACCTGGTGCGCGCGCTGACCGGCGCCGGCATGGCCGACCTGCACAAGGTGCACGACTGGAACCGTGACTTCGTCGCGAAGTCGCCCGCCGGGGCCCGGTACGAGGCGCTGGCCGAGGAGATCGACCGCGGTCTCGCGTTCATGACCGCCTGCCGGGTGAACGACCCGAGCCTGAAGCAGGCCCGCATCTACGCCAGCCACGAGGCGCTGGTCCTCGACTACGAGCGCGCCATGCTGCGCCTGAGCGAGAACGCCGCGGGCGAGCCGGTGCTCTACGACCTGTCCGCACACTTCCTGTGGATCGGCGAACGGACCAGGCAGCTCGATGGCGCGCACATCGCGCTCGCCGAACTGATCGCCAACCCGATCGGCCTGAAGATCGGCCCGACGACCACGCCCGAGATGGCAGTGGAGTACGTCGAGCGGCTGGACCCGAACAACGAGCCCGGCCGACTCACCATCGTCTCGCGCATGGGCAACGGCAAGGTCCGCGACGTGCTGCCGCCCATCATCGAGAAGGTGCAGGCCACCGGCCACCAGGTGATCTGGCAGTGCGACCCTATGCACGGCAACACGCACGAGGCGTCCACCGGCTTCAAGACCCGTCACTTCGACCGCATCGTCGACGAGGTGCAGGGCTTCTTCGAGGTGCACCACGCGCTCGGCACCCACCCCGGTGGGCTGCACATCGAGCTCACCGGTGAGGACGTCACCGAGTGCCTCGGTGGCGCGCAGGACATCTCCGACCTGGATCTGTCCGGTCGCTACGAAACCGCCTGCGACCCTCGCCTGAACACCCAGCAGTCGCTGGAGCTCGCCTTCCTCGTCGCCGAAATGCTGCGCTGAGCAAGGTATTTCGGACAGGCCGAGCAGCTCAACGGTTGTCCCGGAAGTGATTCCGGGACCAAATCGCGACAGTCAGCGTGCCCCACTCAAGGCAGGGCAACCAGCGAGACGGTGTTGCCCGACTCGATGTTCGCGCCGACACCCGGGGTTTGCGAGACGATGAGTGAACTGTCGCTCGCCACAAGCTGTTTCACCTCTACCTGGACACCGAGGGATTGCAGCTTGGCTCGGGCGTTGGCAACGGTCCAGCCGCGCACATCGGGCATCTTCAGCGCGTTGGAGACCAGCAGGGCGACGCCGTCACCCGATTGGATCGTCGTGCCCGCAACCGGGTCGGTGCCGATGGCCTTGTCCGCCTCGATGCTCCGATCGAACTGGGACCTGGTCTCGCGCACCGCGATACCGGCGGCGGTGAGGATCTTGGTGGCCTCGTCGGCCGACTTGCCGCGCACGTCGGGCACCTTCACCGGCTGGGAGCCCTTGCTGCGGTACACCTTTACCTGCGCGCCCATCGGAAGGACAACGCCGGGACCAGGATCGGTCTTGGCGAGCGTCCCCTTCGGCGCGGTATTGCCGACCTCACCCGAGTCGATCGGCTGCAACCCCGCATCGCGAATCAGCTGATTCACCTTCGTGATTGGATCACCCGGCTGGACGTCGGGCACCTTCGGTTTGCCGTTGGAGATCAGGACCGCGACGGTCGAACCCTTGGTGACCCGTGATCCCGCCGACGGGTCGCTGCCGACCACGCCGCCGACCGGCACCACATCGGAAGCCTTCTGCCGCAGCTCGGTCTCGAACCCGGCATCCCGCAGCGCCGCGATCGCACGGTCGGAATCCATTCCGGCGATCGCCGGAACTGGGGAGTATCGGCCGACGCCGAGCCACCAGCCGCCGACCCCGACGACCAGCGTGAGAATCGCCACAATGGCCACCCACGCCCACGTCGTGCGGCGCGACCTGCTGCGATCGGGCGCGTAGGCCTGATACGGCGAGGCTGCGTGCTGCTGACGCACCGGCTGCTCGTCGTAGCCGTTGGGCGGACCGTAATCCACCCGCGGCCGCGGCGCGGTGACCACCTTCGTGTGCTGCACCGTCGGCGGCGTGTAGGGCTCGGGTGCGGGCATCGCCGCGGCCTGCTGCGGAGGCGGCGTGGCCACCTTGTAGCTCGCGCTCAAATGCTCGGCCGACTCCTGCGGCGCGGGCACCCGATACGGCGGCAGGTTCAGCTTCGCGCCGATGTGCCGCAGCGCGGCCGCCATCTCGTTCGCGTCGGTGAACCGGTGCGCGGGCTCGCGCGCGGTGGCCTTCGCGACCAGCTCGTCGAACTCCGGCGGCACACCCGAGATGAACCGGCTCGGGCTCGGCACGTCGTTCTCGATCCGCTGATACGCCACTGACAGCGAGGTATCGCCGGTGAACGGCACCTTGCCGGTGAGCAGCTCGAAGATCAGCACGCCGAACGAGTACACGTCACTGCGCGCGTCGGCCGTGCCGGTGGTCACCTGTTCGGGGGACAGGTACGCGGCAGTGCCGAGAATCACGCTGGCCGAGGTCGTATTGGCCGCCGCGACCGCGCGAACCAGGCCGAAATCGGCGATCTTCACCTCGCCCGCATCGGAGATCAGCACGTTCTCCGGCTTCACGTCCCGGTGCACCAGCCCCGCCGAGTGTGCGACACCGATCGCGGCGAGCACCGGCTCGGCCACCGCGCGCACCGCATGCGGCGGCATCGGCCCGCGCTCGCGCAGCAACTCGCGCAGCGTGCCGCCCTCGACCAACTCCATGATCAGGAACGGATACTCACCGTCGACACCCTGGTCGTATACCGCGACCAGCGACGAATGCTTCAGCTTGGCGACCGCGCGGGCCTCGAACTCGAAACGCGACAGGAACTGCGGGTCACCGGCGAACTTCGGGTCCATCACCTTGATGGCCACCGGCCGGTCCAGGCGGGTGTCGACGCCCCGGAAGACCATCGACATGCCGCCGCGGGCGATCGGCGCATCGATCCGATAGCGCCCTTCCAGCATCTGGCCGATCAATTGATGTCCTCCGGCTTTCACAAAGTTCTCACCCCTCGCGGTTCGTCCCACAAGCGATCGACCGCCCCGTGCGGCCCTCACGATGGTATCGACCAAACGCACCCGGGTGTCTCACGACTTGCTGCGAGCGACCGTCTACCGTTATCCGCGTGAGTGCATTTCCCTGCAGTGATGATGTCCTTCCGGAGTCCGTGGCACTGCTGCCGCTGCCCGAGGTGGCCGACAGACTCGGGCTCGTGGTGACCCGCGTCCATCAGATGCTGCGCGACCACCAACTACTCGCCGTCCGCCGTGACGGCGTCGTGAGCGTCCCCGAACGATTCTTCGACGACGACGGGGTGGTCAGGTTCCTGCCCGGCCTGATCACCGTGATGAAGGACGCCAAATACACCGACGAGGAGATTCTGGAATGGATCTTCACCGAGGACGACAGTCTTCCCGGTACGCCGGTCGACGCGTTGCACGGGCCGCTGGCGCGTGAGGTCATCCGTCGCGCCGCTGCTGACCCGTTCTGAGTAAGCCGCGCACATAGCACAGAGTCATATGGTCGCTGAACGATCTAGACCAGCGACCATATGACTCTGATCTTCACGCGCCCCTCCGGGTGGCAGCGGCGAAGTGCCGTGCGGCCACGCGGAGGCGGTGGTGGCGGGGAACTACGGCGCGGTGGCTGAAGATGGCGTAGTCGGCGGCTTCGATGCGGTCGAGGATGTTTGCGTAGAGGACGGCGGCGGTGCGGATTGCCGGGCGGACTCGTGGTTCGAGTAGGTCTATGCCGGGTTCGGCGTTGCGGTAGATGTCGCGGTTGATCGCGATGAGGTGGGCCAAGGCTCGGCGGACTCGGGGATCGGTGCGCCGGGTGTGGCGGCAGTGCATGAGCAGGTTGTGGTCTACGCCGAAGGCGGCGAGCTCGTCGGTGGGGAGGTAGACCCGGCCGCGGTCGAGGTCTTCGGCGACGTCGCGCAGGAAGTTGGTGAGCTGGAACGCTTCGCCGAGGGCGGCGGCGGGCGGTTCGGCTTCGGCGATCGGGCACACGGTGCCGAGGATGGGTAGCACTTGGAGGCCGATGGCGGCGGCTGAGCCGGTCATGTATCGGCGCAGCTCGATCATGGTGGCGTAGCGGTCGCGGAAGTGCGCGGTGCCGGGGACGTCCATCCGCATGGAGTCCAGGAACGTCCAGAAGTGCTGTGCGCCTATGTCGTAACGGTGGATGGTGTCGGCGACGGCGAGCAGGATCATGGAGCGCGGGGTTCGATCCCGAGCGGTCGGTGCCGAACTCTGCCAAACCTCTTGCGGCCCAGCAGCTCCCTGATCGGGCACACCGAGTTCCAATGCGATCCGCAGCTGCTTCTCGATCAGATCGAGCTCACCGGCCGGACCGTGCTCGGGTAGTTCGCGCTCCCGCGTATCCCCCGGATAATGCTGTGCGACATCGGTTTCCGCATGATCGACGATGTCGTCCACCATCCGGGCAAACGCATACAGCGCATGCACCGCCGGCCGACGTTCCGCCGACAGTAACCGCGTCGCCAGAAAGTAGGTCCGCCCGTGCTCCGCCGCGATCCGCTTGCATTCCCGATACGCGTGCGCGAGCTCGGTGGTGTGCCGGCTTGCGGCGTACGGCCGGCCCGCGGCATGCGGCCCGCCGCGAATCATGACCGTGCGTGCGTGGCCGGGTCGATGCTCGGCGGTGTGGCCCGCAACCGCAGCGGGTCGACCTTGCGCAGCGACATCGCGGCCACCACGGCGGCGAAGGTCGCCAGCGCGACGTGCATGAAGCTGTACAACCCGATCGAGCCGTCCGGTTGGAACACCAGCATCAGCCAGGTACACAAGCCGACCAGCACCATCAATGTCGTGGTGGAGAGCGCGAATCCGGCGGCGAGCGCCAGCGGCCACGAGTAGTACCAGGGCAGCGCGGCGGGGGAGAGGATGACGATCCCGACGAACGCGATCAGGATGCCGAATACGGCCTCACGCTCGCTGTGCCGGAAGCGCCACCAGGCCCACACGAGCACGGCCACCAGGGCGATCGCACAGATCCCCCTGGTCACCGCGAGGACCTTCCCCGAGTCGAACGAGGTCACCCAGCCGACCGCGTGCATCATGATCGTCGGCAGCGACAGCCAGTTGATGATCTTCTTCGATCCGGATAGCGCGGTGAGCCAGCCGATGCCGACGCCCGCGATGGCCGAGGCGGCCGCGAAGACGAGGGCGAACACGGTCAGCCCGAGCCCGGCGATCTTGGCGAACATCAGCGCGGGGTGCGGCATGTCCTCGGTGGGTTTCGCCGCGTCGTGTGGTTTCTCGCTCTCCGGCAGGTTCTCCGGGTCGCGCCCGGCGCGCTGCGCGGCCCGCTTCTCGCGTTCGTGCAGCATCCAGATCCACACCAGGAACGGCAACGCGATGCCTGCCGTGGCCTTGATCGCCACCCCGATGGCGACCACCACGATGCCCGCCACATGGTGGCGTTCCAGCACCAGCGCGATGCCCGCGCACATCAGCCCGACCATCAGCATCTCGTTGTGCACGCCGCCGAACAGGTGGATGAGCACGAGGGGGTTGAGCACGGCGAGCCACAGGGCGACGGTGGGCTTGCCGCCGAGGTGTTTGGTCAGATAGGGCACCGCCCACATCATCAGCGCGAGGCCGGGCAGCATCACCAGCCGCATCGCGATGGTGCCCGCGACCACGTTGTCACCGGTGATAGTGGTAATGCCGCGGCCGAGCAGCAGGAAGATCGGGCCGTACGGCGCGGTGGTGAGCTTCCACACCGGGCTGACGTTGTCGAGCAGCACGCCGGGGTTCTTCACCGGTGCGTCGACGTAGGGGTCGTAACCGTCACGCAGCAGCGCGCCCTGCGCGAGATACGAGTAGACGTCCTGGCTGAACATCGGCACCGCGAACAGCAGCGGGGTGATCCAGATACCGACGATCGCGCGTAACTCGTTGAGCGTCACGCCCGCATCGAGCCGGTCGCCCTTGCCGATCGTGGTGCGGCCGAGTCGCACCCATGCGGTGATCATCAGCAGCACGCCGATCCAGATCACGATGGTGGACAGGGCGTACCCGTGGCCGAACCGTAGCCAGGACAGGTGCAGCGCCTCGAGAATCGGGTCGCGCTTGCGCGTGCTACCCGCGCCGAAGCCACCGAAGGTGATCATGATCGCGCCGTAGAAGCCGAGCATCGCGGCGTGCCCCTCGGGGCTGCGCAGGAAGACGGCGACTGTGCGCATCCACGACCGCACACCTGGTGGCTCGGCGGTGGCCGATTCGCGCTTCGCTGCGGTGTTGGGTGCTCGGCCGGTGATTTGTGTCAATGTGGCCTCTGCGGCGCGCGTTTCGGGGGATGCCATCTGGTGTCGGTCCCCCCGAATGGTCAGCGGTCGCAACCGCGAGTGAATAGGTCGGCGCCTAGTTTACGGCGTCGCCGGGAACACTATCTCGCTGGTACGCGCGGTTTCATCTCGAGCAGGATGCGTATCGCCGGTAATACGGTTTGCCGCCAGTTTTCCGGACAGCACCGCGGTTGGCACCCCGACGCCCGGCGTGGTGCCGCAACCAGCGATAACTACGTTGTCGCTGGTGCGCGGAAAATTGCGCGAGCGAAATGGCCCGGTCTGCCGGAACAGGTGCGCCGCGGAGAACGGAGTACCGGCCAGCATGCCCTGGTCACGCCAGGTCTGCGGGGTGTCGAGATGGTCGACGGTGAATTGTGTGGCAATACCGTCGTAACCCCGCCTTTCCAGTTCGTCGAGCAGCTCACGCAGGTACGCCGGGCCGATTCGGGCCCAGTCCAAGGGCGCGGCATCCAGGTTCGGGCAGGGCGCCAGCAACGAGAACGGTTCGTGTTGTCCGTCGGCCCGGCTGATGTAGAGGCCGGGGTCGGTGAGCGCCGGACGGGTCAGCAACAACGACGGGTCGCTCATCAACCGGCCCCGTCGCCCCGCGATCTCGGCGAAGGTCTGGTCCCACGCCGCACCGAACTCGATGGTGTGGTGGGCCTGGACCGGCCAGGTGCGCGCGATCTCGGCGGGCACCGTGCCGTGCGCGACGACCGCGGAGGGTGCCGCGCGCAGCCCGCGACGGCGGCGCACGCCGTAGCGGTCGACGGAGCCGAGGTCGACGGTCAGCACCAGGGCATCGCAGTCGAAGGCGCGGCCGTCCGCGGTGCGCACCCGCTCGGCCCGCCGGCCGGCGTAGTCCACCGTGGTCACCTCGGTGCCCAGTTCCAGCGTGCCGCCCGCGGCGGTGAACGCCTCGGCCATTGCCGCCGCGATGGCCCGCATCCCGCCTTCGGGGTAGTAGACACCGAGCGAGGTGTCCATGTGCGGGATCGCGCCGTACACCGCGAGCGCCTGCGCGGGCGGCAGTCCGGCGTAGAGGGCCTGGAAGGTGAACAGGCGCGCCAGACGCGGGTCGTTCAGGATCCGGTGCACCTTCGGTCCCAGCCTGCCGAACCCGCCGAGGCGCACCAAAGCCGCCAGCGCCCTGCGCTTTTCGGGCACCCGCAACATGTCCAGTGGTGAATCGAAGTTGGTGTCCATGAACTCGGCGAACTCCGCCGCGTAGATCCGCGCCAGCCAGTCGCGTAGTCGCCGATAGCGCCGCGCCTCCGCCGGGCCGCACACCAGGGCGACCTCCTCGGCCATCGCGTCGGGGTCGGCGAACACCCGCAGCGTCGCGCCGTCGGCGAACTTGGCGTGATAGCTCGGCGCCAGCTGATGGATGCGCAGCGCGGGCTTGCAGGTCTGCGGCGTCCGCCCGACCGCGGCCAGCGCGTCGGTGATCAGCTCCGGCAGCGTCAACACGGTTGCGCCGGAATCGATCTCGTAGTCCGGACCCTGGTAGCGCCCGACCCGTCCGCCCGGATGGTCGGCTCGCTCCAGCAGCGTGACCTTGCGGCCCGCGCCGGTGAGATACAGCGCGGCGGAGAGCCCGGCCAGCCCGGCACCGACCACGACAACGCGATCCGTGGGCCCGGCAACGGTTTTCACCGAATGGGTGGTGCGCTGCCGGTCACGATCGGGTGTGACGATCGGCATACCCCGGACGAGCAGTGGAAGATCGGCCTCGCGTCGTCGCGGCGCGCGAGTGCTCTGTGCGGTCTCGGGCTTTCCCGTCTCGGGATAACCCTGAGCGCCACCGTCTTTCATACAGTTCTCCTCTTCACGCACGCATCGGGTCGACGCCGGCACCGAGCCGGGTTACCCAGCCGGCCGGTCGCGCAACCACTTTCAGGCTGTGCGTTTGGTCGCCGCCAAAGCCATGGCGCGCAACCGCTCCTTCGCGGCCGGTGTCGCCGTGCTGGATTCGATG
The DNA here is from genome assembly GCF_007990755.1 of Nocardia ninae NBRC 108245. Taxonomy (GTDB): domain Bacteria; phylum Actinomycetota; class Actinomycetes; order Mycobacteriales; family Mycobacteriaceae; genus Nocardia; species Nocardia ninae. The sequence continues at coordinate 62,866 of NZ_BJXA01000029.1, forward strand.
GCGGCCAGTCCGGCGTCGGTGAGCTCGGTGATCCGGCGCTCCACCTCGTCCACGGCACCGAGATCGGTGATGACGGCGCGCAGCCGCGCGACCTCCTCCGGTGCCAGATCGGTGCCGATGCTGGTGCGCAGCAGCTTCGCCGCGGCCGGGTCGGCCTCGTCCGCCCTGGCCAGCGCCTCGGCGAGTAGCACGGTGCGCTTGCCCTCGCGCAGGTCGTCGCCGGACGGCTTGCCGGTGACGGCGGGATCGCCGAACACCCCGAGCAGGTCGTCGCGCAGCTGGAAGGCGATGCCGATGTCGGTGCCGAAGGTGCGGTAGGCCTCGACCAGCCCCTGGTCCGCGTCGGCGATGGCCGCGCCGAGGTGCAGCGGGCGTTCGACGGTGTAGGCGGCGGTCTTGTACCGGTTGATCCGCAGCGCGGCCTCGACCGATTCGTCGGCGCCCGCCTCACCGTGGATATCGAGGAGCTGGCCACCGAGCACCTCGGTGCGCATGCCCGCCCACACCGGCGCGAACCGGGCGATCGCCGCCGGGTCCAGCCCGGAGGCGTGCACCATGTCGTCGGCCCAGGCCAGCGCCAGGTCACCGACCAGGATCGCGACGCTGGCGCCGAAGTGCGCGGAGTCGCCCGCCCAGGCGCGGTCGCGGTGGCGCTGCTCGAAGTCGACGTGCACCGTCGGGAAGCGGCGGCGGGTCCGCGAGGAGTCGATGATGTCGTCGTGGATCAGCGCGCAGGCCTGCACGAGTTCCAGCGCCGAGCACGCGGTCAGCACCGCGTCCGCGTCCGGTCCGCCTGCGTCGCCGCCCGCGCCGAGCCAGCCGGTCCAGGCGAACGCGGGCCTGGTGCGCTTGCCGCCGCGCAGCACGAACAGCTCCAGCGCGTCCGCGGCCTCCACGAAGACCGGGCCCAGCTGCTGGACCAGGCCGCGCCGGGTGGCGAAGAACCTGGTCAGGGCGTCTTCCACGGCGGCGACGAAGGCCGGCGTACCCGGCTGGGGTGCGACGAGCTCCGCCGCGGAGGTGCGGTGAGGCGTCTGGGTACCGGATCCGGCGGACAGGGGAGCCTCCAAGGTCGTGCGGTCGTGGACGCGTGGTGCCCGGCACTGCCTGTCGCGTCCCGGTGCGGTCTGGTCCGAAGAATACGCGTACTCGTCGGTACGACCCGTGAGGGCCACCGGCGGTCACCACTACACTGAATCAGTGACTTTCGACAATGCGCGGGGACGCTCGACCCCAGGCCGTCCGCCCCGGACGCACCCGAACGTCTCTGGAACACCGTCGGTTGTACAGAGTCTGCGGGCCCACTCCGGTGCGGCGGTGCCGTTCTCGGTCGAGTTCAATCCGCCCCGCGATGCCGCCGCGGAGGCTCGGCTGTGGCGTGCGGTACGCCAGTTCGAGCGGATGCATCCCGCGTTCGTCTCGATGACCTACGGCGCGGGCGGGTCCACCCGCGACCGCACCGTGCGGGTCACCGGCGAGCTGGCCCAGGAGACCACGCTGCTGCCGGTGGCGCACCTGACCGCCGTCGAGCACAGCCTCGGCGAGCTGCGTTCGCTGGTCGGCTCCTACGCCGATTCGGGCATCCGCAACATCCTGGTGCTGCGCGGCGACCCGCCCGGCGACCCGCTCGGCGAATGGCAACAGCACCCCGAGGGTGTCGCCTACGCCGAGGAGCTGGTGCGCATCGTGCGCGATCTCGGCGACTTCCACGTCGGTGTCGCCTCGTTCCCGCAGGGCCACCATCGCTCGCCGGACCTGGACTCCGATACCGCCTTCCTGGCCGCGAAACTGCGTGCGGGCGCGGAGTATTCGATCACCCAGATGTTCTTCGACGTCGAGCACTACCTGCGACTGCGCGACCGGATCGCGAAGTTCGACCCGATCGAGGGCGCCAAGCCGATCATCCCCGAGCTGATGCCGATCACCTCGCTGCGCACGGTGGCGCGGGCCGAGGAGCTCTGCGGTCGTGCGCTGCCCGCCGCGGTCCTGGACCGGCTGAACAAGGCCGCGGGTGACGCACCCGACGACAACCAGGCCGCGGTGCGCGAGGTCGGCATCGAGATCGCCACCGAGATGGCGCAGCGGCTCATCGATGAAGGCGCGCCCTGCCTGCACTTCATCACCCTGAACTTCGCCAAGGCGACCACCGAGGTGCTCACCAACCTCGGCTACGGCGTCACCGCCGCGCCCATCAGCGCCTGACCACCTTCTGATTTCCCGCACCGGCAATCGCATGCGATTCGGTATGCGGGAAATCGGAAGGTGTGCGGTTACCAGCCCGGGTTACCGCCTAGAGGGACGTTGACATAGCTGGGTGCTAACGGATCCAGTTGCAGGTGTTGAGGTTTGAGCTCGGTCGCGTCCAGCATCGGACGGATGGGCAGGCCCTTCGGGTAGTTGCCCGCGAAGAGGTCGATCCGAAGCCGGTGTCCCGGTTGCAGGATCGCGTCGGTGGGGGCGAGGCCGAGGTCGAGTTGGGTGGGTTGGCCGGGGACCATGGGCTGCCGGGCGGCCAGCGACATTACCGGGAACGGGTCGGTGTAGGCCCCGTCGGGGGAGCGGCGGCTCTTGCCGTCGTCGACGGCGCGCATCGAGGACAGCAGCTGCCCGGTCGTCAGCGTGACCGAACGGCCGTCGGGGGCAACATCGTTCAGCGTCGCGGTCCAGTAGCCGTCGGTGGCGTCGTGCACGGTATTGAGGTGCACCGCGATCGGTCCGGAGATCGTGGTCGGCTCGGCCACCGGCGGGCTGGTGAAGGTGAGCCCGCTGATCTCCTGCACCCTGGCGTCTTTGCCGCAGCCGGAGAAGACGAGGATGCCCGCGGTGCCCTGCACCGCGTCGGTCGAGCACAGACTGGCCAGGCCGGGCGCGACGGTGAGGCGCGTGGTTTCGGAAGTCGGTGCCGCCGTGAGGGTTCCGTCGTGCGCGCTGATGGCCGAGGTGCCGCTCGGTGCCGCGGACAGATACAGCCGCCGGTGGTCGGCCTCGGCGCGTGGGAACTGCTCGGCGCTGGTCCAGCCCCCACCCTGCTGCCACAGCGTCACCGGACCGTACCCTTCGATGCCGTTGTCGATTCCCTTGAGCCATTTGTCGAACCAAGCGCGCTGCAACACGTCGATCCGCGGCGGTTCGCCGTGGCGGCCGCGCATATCGAAGCCGGTGTTCACGTGGTAGCTGTTGCCCATGATCAGCTGCTTCTGCCCCGGCGGCAGTGGAATGTCTTGGTAGATCCGGGGTTCCCCGTTGGCGAAGTTGTCGTGCCAGCCGCCGATCACCATGGTCGGCACGGTGATGCGCTCGGGATGTCCGAGCCATGCCTGGCGGATCGGGCTGTCCGGGTCCAGGACTCGCTGAAGCTGTGGCTGGACCGCGTCGAACGAATCGGTGCTCATCGTCTGGATGCCGACGTCCATGAACGACATCGGGCTGGCCAGCCGGTCGGTCAGCCATTGCATGTCGAAGTTGCCCTGCATCAGCGACATCAGGTCGGGCAGGAACTTGGCCACGTTCACCGCGAGCAGGTAGGGCAGCAGGATGCCGATGGCCGCGCCGCCGGGGGCGATCATGTCGCGCACCAGATCGTTGCCCGGCACGACCGGGACGATGGCTTTCAGTGCGGGCGGCTGCTTTTCGGCGGCCTGCACCTGATTGATCCCGGAGTACGAGGCGCCGGTCATCCCGATGTTGCCATCCGACCAGGGCTGCGCCGCGGCCCACGCGATCACCTCGGGGGTGTCCTGCTGGTCCTTCGGCCCCCACGGCTCCCAGATCCCTTGGGAGAAGCCGGTTCCGCGCACATCCACGACGACCTGGGTGTAGCCGCTGCGAATCAGGTTGGGGTCCACCGCGAACGCCCGCCCGAACCCCCCGCCGGCCACCCGCGTCGCATCCGTCAGCGCCTCCAGCGGTGTCCCCGGCAACTCGAAGTCCCGCAGGAACCCGACCACGGCGTCGGAGAGCATCGGCACGGACAGCGCCGTCTGCGCGACCATCGACAACAACTTGGTGTAGGGCGTCAGATTGACGATCGTCGGCAGCGGCGTCGCGATCGGACCGTTCGCATCCGCCGGGCGATACACATTCCCCTTCAGCACCGTGCCGTCGCTCATGGTGATCGGCACATCCCAGTCGATGTGCATCCCGGGGTACCGCTGCGGACCATCGTGCACCGCCGCCCACGCCGCAGCACCCTCGGGCGCGGCGGGGGCGACGGGCGCCACCAGTACCTGCGAAACCGCAAGCAGCGCAAGCAGGCCGACGAAAACCCGGGTCCATCGGCGGGCTGGAGCAATCCTCATTGATATCTCCCTCTCCTGATCCGCCAGAAGAATACATGCACGCCTGTATGTTTCTGGTCGATCGTGGGAAATGTGGAGAAATGACGAAGAGCTCCACCTCGACCTGGGCAATCCGCCGAAGGCCTCCGCCCGCGGCATAGCGAAATCGGTTTTCGGCGCTGCCAATTTGTCCCGTACCTATTCGCCTCGTGTACAGGAGGCGAATAGGTGCGGGACGGGGATCAGGCGGCGCGGGCCGCGCGGATTCCCCAGGCGTCGGCTAGTAGGCGGTGCGACTCCAATCGGTCTTCGTGGCGGTGGGTGATGCTGGTGACGAGGAGTTCGTCGGCCCCGGTGACACGCTGGAGTGCATCCAGCCGTTCCGCCACAGTGCTGGGCGCACCGACGAATTGGGTGGCGAGTCGGTCGGCGACCAAGCGGTGCTGCTCCGGGGTGAGTGGGGTGGCGATGGCGGGGTCGAGGTAGTCGGCCGCGCCCGCGCCGCTGCGGATGCTGTGCACCCAGTGGCCGTAGGTGGCGGCGTGGTGCCGCGCGGTGGCGTCGTCCGCGGCGACGACGACATCCGCCGAGACCACCACGTACGGCTCGGCCAGCAGCGCGGACGGCCGGAAGGCCGCGCGGTAGGCGTCGACACCGTCCAGGGCGGTGCCCGGCGACACGTGGTACGCCGCCGCGAACGGCAGTCCGAGCTGTCCGGCGAGCTCCGCGCTCTCGCCGCCCGAGCTGCCGAACAACCACAGCTCGACCTGCGCACCCTCACCCGGAACGGCATGCAGCGCAACGCCGTTCTTGCTGACGAAGTGGCCGCCGAGCAGTGCCCGCACCTCGTCGACCTGCTCGGCGAAGTCCAGTGCCTGCGCACCTTCCTGCTGCAACGCGGCGGCCGAGGCGAGGAATTTGGTCCGGTCGGCGATCCGGCCGGGATCGAAGGGCGGCGGAACCACCACGCCGTCCCGGATCTGGGTCCGTCCGGTTGCGGTGTCCACCTTGGGATGTCCGCCCTTCGGGTGCGCCGGTTCCGCGCCGTACTGGCTGCGCCGGTGCCCGGACCGCCCGAGCCCGAGGTCGAGGCGGCCGGGGTACAGCGCGTCGATGGTGCCGAACGCTTCCACGATCGATGCCGAGGTGTGGTGACCGACCTGAACGGCCGCCGACCCCACCCGAATTCGTGAGGTGGCCGCGGCGACGAGTCCGATCAGGGTGATCGAAGCGGAACTGGCCACCGACACGAAGTGGTGTTCGGCCAGCCAATACCGGTGGTAGCCCCACTGTTCCGCGTGCTGCGCGAGGTCGACGGTGTTGCGCAGCGCCTGCTGCGCGGTCGATCCGGCGCTGATCGGGGACAGGTCGAGGATCGATAGCGGGACACTCATGAATTCCGCCCCAACCGTGGATCCTGCTCGCCCGCCTCGATCGCGACGCGCAGCCGGTTCTCGGCGGGCGCGACCGGGCAGGTCGCGAAATCGGTGAAGGCGCAGGGCAAATTGGCCGCCCGGTTGAAATCGAGGCGCACCGTGCCATCCGCCTCCGGTGCGCCGATCGCGAGCGAGCGGGCCGCGGGATAGGTGGTGATGCCGCTGGTCGCGTCGGTGAACAGCAGCCGTAGGTCGGTCGGGTCACCGAACGCGACGACCCGCTCGGTGGCCTCGCCGATGGTGAACTCGATGGTGCCCGCGGCGGCATGGTGGTGTTCCAGGCCGTCGACCACGGCACCGGTGGTCACCGTGCGCTGCTCGTCGAACGGTGTGAACCGCCCGGTCACCACCCAGCGCGGATCCGGTGCGTAACTGGGGATTCCGTCGAAACTCGCCAAGGTCGGTGCCGCCGGGTCGTGCACCCGGACGGCGTACAGACCGCTCCGGCGGATCACCTCGAGCACCCGGCGCTCGTGCCGCACAGTGAGGCCCGGCGCGCCCTCTTCGGGCTTGATGATCCGCACGCCCGCGATGCCGACACCGTCGACCTCCAGGCGGTCGGCGGGCTGCGCGGTGATGAACACCTTGTTGTCGGTGACCCACCAGGTGCCCGGCACGTCCGGCAGCCGCTCGGGTTGGTCGGTGAGCCAATGCAATCCGGTCAGGCTGAGGAAGCCCAGCGGGTCGCGCAGCTGCGCCACCCTGGTGTGCTGCCAGTCTGCCCACTCGGTGGCGAAATCGGTGCTGATGCTGGTCGTCATGACGCTCGTGCTCCTTCGTGGACGGTGCGGTGGCGGTGCGGATGGCGCAGCCCGAGATGCTCGCGCAGGGTCGTGCCGGTGTATTCGGTGCGGAAACTGCCGCGCTCCTGCAGTTCCGGGACGACCTTGTCGACGAATTCGTCGAGCCCGCCCGGCGTGAGGTGCGGCACGAGGATGAATCCGTCGCTGGCGTCGGCCTGGACGTAGGTGTCGATCTGTTCGGCGACCGCGGCGGGCGTGCCGACGAACTGCTGGCGCGCGGTGACCTCGATGATCAGCTCACGGATGCTGAGGTTCTCGGCCTCGGCCCTCGCCCGCCAGGTTTCGGCGACCGCGCGAGGGTCCTTGGCGTGGCGCACCCGGCCGCGGGTGATGTCGACGTTGTCGGTGGGCTCGACGTCGGGCAGCGGTCCATCCGGGTCGTAGCCGGAAAGCTCACGGCCCCAAACCTGTTCGAGGAAGGCGATGGCGGTCTGCGGGCCGACCTGCTGGAGGCGGATATGGCGGGCCCGCTCCTCGGCGTCCTGCGCGCTGTCGCCGAGCACGAAGGTGGCCGCGGGCAGGATCTTCAGTTCGTCCGGTGTCCGGCCGTATTTCGCCAGCCGGCCTTTGACGTCGGCGTAGAAGCGTTGTCCCGCTTCGAGCGTGCCGTGCCCGGTGAAGATCGCGTCGGCGGCGGCCGCACCGAACTCCCGGCCGTCGTCGGAGTCGCCCGCCTGCAACAACACCGGGTGCCCCTGCGGGCTCGGCGGCAGCACGAACCGTCCGGCGATGTCGAATTGCGCGCCGCGGTGCCGGGTTTCGGGGACCTCGCGGGCGAACACTCCCGCGGCCCGATCGATCACCAGGGTGTCGGCGGCCCAGCTGTCCCACAGCTTGCGGGTCACCTCGACCACCTCGGCGGCGCGCTGGTAGCGCTGGCCGTGTTCGAGATAGCCACCGCGGCGGAAATTTTCGCCGGTGAACGCGTCGGAGGAGGTGACGACGTTCCAGGCGGCGCGGCCGCCGGACAGATGGTCCAGCGAGGCGAACTGCTTGGCCAGCTCGAACGGCTCGTTGTAGGTGCTGTTGATGGTGCCGGCGAGGCCCAGCTTGTCGGTCACCCCGGCCAGCGCGTTGAGCACCGTGAAGGTGTCCGGCCTGCCCACCACGTCGAGATCGTGGATGCGCCCGCGGTGTTCGCGCAGCCGGAGACCCTCGGCCAGGAAGAAGAAGTCGAACAGGCCGCGTTCGGCGGTCTGCGCCAGGTGCACGAACGACTCGAACTCCACCTGACTTGCCGAGGCCGGGTCGGCCCAGACGGTGGTGTTGTTGACGCCGGGGAAGTGGGCGGCGAGGTGGATCTGCTTGCGGGGTTTGCCGGTCACGACGGCGTACCTTCCTGGATCGTGGTGCTGTCGGCATACCGGCTGGCCGGCCGGGGGAGACCGAGGCGCTCGCGCAATGTGCTGGCGGACAGTGGTTTCCGGGTCGACGCGCGGAGCCGGTCGACTGTCGCGGGCACGGCGAGCGGGCAGAGAACGACGCCGTCGGCGGCGGCGGAAGCGTCGATGGCGCCCAGCAATTCGCGCAGTGTCGCTGGAGTGCCGATGTGGCGCAGGCTGGTCGAGGTGCCGGGGTCGGCCCACCGATCGAGCTGGATGACCTCCGCATGTGCGGAATCCAATGAATCAGCCAGGTGGAGTTCGATATCCAGCAGCACTCGCACGGCATCGGGGTCGCGGTCCGCGGCACGCACCGCCGTCCGCAGTGCGGTCCGCAATACTCGAGCAGCCTCGAGATCGTCTGCGGCGATGCGGATCAGGTCGGCCCGCTGTACCGCGACGCCCGTGCTCGCGTCGTCCTGCGCCCGCACCGCCACGATCGACTGACCCTGCGGCGAGCGCGGCGTGATCGACGGCCCCTTCACCGAGAAGTTGTCCCCGGCGAAGTCGATGTAGTGCAGCTTGTCCCGGTCGATGAAGCGCCCGGTGGGCACATCGCGGATCTCCGCGTCGTCCTCCCAGCTGTCCCACAACCGGGTGACCACCTCGATCGCCTCGTCGGCCTCGTGCCACAGCGACGCCGCGTCCTGCGCGTCCTTACGGCCGAATGCGCGTGCCTGCTCCACACCTTCGGATACGGTCACCTCCCACCCGGCGCGCCCGAACGAGGCGAAATCGAGACTCTGGATGGCCTTGGCCAGATGGAACGGCTCGGTATGCGTCACGGCGCCCTGCGGAAGCAGGCCGATGTGACGCGTGGCCGCCGCGACCCGGGCGGCGATCGCCACCGCGTCGAGCCTGCCTCGCGTCGCGGCGGGCCCGCCCGGCTGCAAGCCGAACGAGTCGGGCACGAATACCGCGTCCACTCCGGCCTTTTCGGCCGCGGTGACGGCGTCGACCCAGTACGCGCCGGTGAACAAATCCTCGGCCCGTGAGTCGTCCCGCCGCCACGACGCCGGGTGAATTCCCGTCCCCGCCAGCTCGACCGCGAGGAAGAAGTCGGAATCGGCCATCAGTAGGTTTCCTTCCAGTTCAAGCACTGCCGGGCCGCGGGATGCACACCCGCCGCGTCGGGGGCGAAGAAGAATGCGTGCTGCCACAGGTCGGTGGCCGCGGTGCGCTCCGGCACATGTGTGCGCCACCAGCGCTTCGCCCGGGCGGGCAGCGATCCCGGGCGTTCCGGCCTGCTCCGGCAGCACGCGGGCCGGTCGGTGCGGACGAGTATCCGGCTGTGGCGGTAGTTCGATTCCGACATCAGGATGGTCCTTTCGCGGCGGCGGGCGTGGGTATGGCGGACAACAGCTCACGGGTGTACTCGTGCTGCGGGTTGTCGAAAATCGCTGCGGTCGGACCGGATTCGACGATGCGGCCGTGCCGCATGACCGCGACATGGTCACTGATCCGGCGGACCACCGCGAGGTCGTGCGAGATGAACAGATAGCTCAGCGCCAGCTCGGCCTGTAGCCGGTCGAGCAGCTCGAGGATCTGCGCTTGGACGGAGGCGTCGAGCGCGGAGACCGGTTCGTCCAGCACCAGCAGGTCCGGGTGCAGGGCGAGCGCGCGGGCGATGGCGACGCGCTGACGCTGTCCGCCGGACAGTTCCGCGGGCCGGCGCTGTGCGAAGTGCTCCGGCAGTGCCACCTGCCTGAGCAGTTCGGCGACCCGGGCCTGCCTGGCCGCGCGGTCACCAACTCCGTACGCGCGCAACGGTTCTTCGATGATGGTGCCGACCCGCCAGCGCGGATCGAGCGAGGAGTACGGGTTCTGGTACACCACCTGGAATCGTTGGCGCAGGGCCCGCAACCGGGTGCCGCGCAACCGGGTCAGTTCCTGCCCGTCGAAGGTGACCCGGCCGCTGTCGGGTTCGGTGAGCCGCAGCGCGATTCGGGCGGTGGTCGACTTGCCCGAGCCGGATTCGCCTACCAGCGAGAGAGTTTCGCCACGACCGAGCTCGAAGCCGACCCCGGCCACCGCAGTCACCGAACCACCCGCCTGTGCGCGAAAGCGCTTGCGCACCTCGCGCAACGCCAGCAACGGCGCACCCTCGCGCGGCTTGGGTGTCCGATAGGCGACCGCGGGCGCCAGGCTCGGCGAGGCGGCGAGCAGCCGCTTCGTGTAGGGATGGCGCGGAGCCGCAAGCACCGTCGCGGTGGGCCCGCTCTCCACGATCTCGCCGCCGCTGAGCACCACGATCCGATCGGCGCGCTCGGCGGCCACCGCGAGATCGTGGGTGATCAGCAGCACCGCGGTGCCGTTGGCCGCGATCTGCGCGGCGAGCTGATCGAGCACCCGCCGCGCCACCGTGGCGTCCAGCGCGCTGGTCGGCTCGTCCGCGATCACCAGCTCCGGCCGGCAGGCCAGCGCGGACGCGATGAGCACCCGCTGCCGTTGCCCGCCCGAGAGTTCGTGCGGGTACTGCACTTCCCGCAGTTCCGGACGGTCCAGGCCCGCGTCGGCGAGCAGTTGGACCGCACGCTCACGCGCCGAATGCCGGTCGGCCAGCCGGTGCACCAGCAGCGCCTCGGCCACCTGTTCGCCCACGCGCCGTACCGGATTCAGCGACAACCCGGGATCCTGTGGCACGAACCCGATGCGCGCGCCGCGCAGCCGTTGCAGTGCCCGCTCGGATCCGGTGTCGACGACCTTGCCGTCGAACGCGATGGTCCCACCGGTGATCTCGGCATCGGCCCCGAGCAAGCCGATCACCGACTGCGCGAGAGTGGACTTACCCGAACCGGATTCGCCGACCAGGGCCACCACTTCGCCACGGGACACACTGAGCGAGACTCCGGCCAACGCGGTCACATCACCGGAGTCGGACCGGTAGCGGACGCGCAGATTGTCGATCCGCAACAGTGGACCGGGGTACTGTCCCGCGGCAGTCGAGGGCAGCTGTTCTTCGGTTGGTGCCGCCTGCGGCGAAGTAGTGCTGGTCATAGCTGTTCGTTCCTTCCAACGGCGCGCCCGAGACGCTGGGCGGCCACGACCACCGCGATGATGACCAGGCCGGGCAGAGTGGTCATCCACCACGCGGTGGCGAGGTAGTTGCGGCCCTCGGAGATGAGCGAACCCCATTCGGGCGTAGGCGGTTTCGCGCCGTAACCGAGGAAACTCAGGGCCGACACCGACAGCACGGCCATCCCGAACTCGACGGCGGCGAGCGCGAGCACCGGCTGATACGAGTTGGGCAGCACGTGCCGCAGTAACACCGTGTACCAGCGGACCCCCGACGCGTGCGCGGCCTCGACATACACCGCGTGCCGCACCCGCAGCACCTCCGACCGCATCACCCTGGCGAAGTTGGCGACCAGCGAAACCCCCACCGCGATCGCCACATTGCGAGTGCCGAAGCCCAGGGCGGTGACCAGCGCCAGCGACAACAGCAGCGCCGGAATCGACAGCAATACATCCACGACGCGCATGACAACGGTGTCGACGATGCCGCCCGCCGCACCCGACAGCAGTCCGAGGACGGACCCGGCGATCAGCGCGATACCCACCGCCGCGAGCGTCGCGGTGAGCGAGAGCCCCGCGCCGTGCACCATGCGCGTGTACAGGTCGCGCCCGAGATTGTCGGTCCCGAACCAGTGCTCCGCGCTCGGCCCGCGAAACTTGTGCGCGGGCACGCCGGTCAGTGGATCGCCACCGGCGAACAGCGAAGGGAACAGCGCCCAGCCGACGGCGAGTGCCGCTACGAGACCGGACAGGATCAGGGCCACGTTGCCGCGCAACCACTTCCAGCGCAGCACAGGCTTGCGCAGCCGCGGGAGGGCGGCACCTCGCCGCTCATCGATGACGTCAACCATGAATTGCCACCCCTTCGGCAGTGCCGCCGACCTTGTCGTTTGTCTTCTCGGGCGCCACCGCGCGCCGAGCACGCGCGGCGATGCGCGGATCGAGCAACGGATAGATCAGGTCCACCGCGAGATTCACCGTGACGAACACGGCCGAGGTGAGCAGCACGATGCCCTGCACCACCGGAATGTCCTGGGCCAGTACCGCGGTCTGGGTGAGGCGGCCGACGCCCTGCCTGGCGAAGACCGTCTCCACCACGACCGATCCGGCGAGCATGTTGCCGATCAGCACCCCGGCGATGGTGAAGGTGGGCACGCTGGCGGGGCGCAGCACATGCTTGCGCTGCACCCACCAGCGCGAACCGCCCTTCGCCAACGCGACGTCGACGAACGGCTGCCGCCAGGTCGATTCGAGACCCGCGGCCAGCACCTGGGCGATCACCGCGCCGATCGGCAGGGCCAGGGTCAGGGCGGGCAGGACGGTGCCCGCGAAGCCGTGCCCACCGAAGGCCGGAGCGAGGCGCCATTGGAACGAGAACAATTGCAGCAGAAGCAAACCGGTCCAGAAGGTCGGCACCGAAACCCCGAGCGAAGGCAGGGCTTGGAGCACGGTGCGCAGCCACGGCCGCCGCGTGTAGGTCGCGGCGAACGCCAGCGTCACGCCACCGACGGTCGCGAAAAGCAGTGCCAGCCCGGCCAATCCGAGCGTTGCGGGCAGCGCGTCACCGATCGCGCCGGTCACCGGCTGACCGGTGCCGATCGAATGCCCGAGATCGCCACGCACCGCGTGCCCGAGCGCGGTCCAATACTGTTCCCACAGCGGCCGATCCAGCCCGTAGCGCGCCTGCAACTCGGCGATGGCGGCCTTGTCCACCGGCGTCCCCGCGCCGCCGCCGTCGGCCGCGATGGAGATCGGGTCGGCGGGCAGCAGGTAGAGCACCACGAAGGAGATGGTGAACGCCGCCCACAGCACCCAGACCGCCTGCAGGACCCGCAGAGCCAGATAGCGCGCCATCGCTACCGCCCGCTCAGCCAGGCGTCGAAGAACTGTAGTCGCGCCGAGGCCTCGAACTTCAGATCCTGGGCGGTGCTGCCCGCGTCGATCGCCTGGGACAGCTCCACCGTCGGGATCAACAGCCCGGCGTCGAGCACCTGTTGCTGGGCCGTGTGGATGAGGCCGTTACGGACGGTGGTGTCGACTGTGCTCAACTGGCCGTTCAGTGCGTCGTCGAGCGCCGGAATAGGCCCTCGCACATTGAGATTGCGGCCGTCCAAACCGAACGAGGTGCGCAGGATGTCCCCGTCCGCGCGGGTGGTGTTGCCGTAGCTACTGTCGAAGTCCTTGGCGTTCTGCCGTGCCGTCGACTCGGCGCCCGACACCAGGTCCAGCTCGAGCTCGACCCCGACCTGCCGCAGCTGTTGCTGTACCAGTTCGATGATCGCCTGGTTGCCCGCGAACACCTGACTGAACAACACCGAGAACGACAGCCGCTCACCGTTTTTCACCCGGATGCCGTCACCACCGGGCACCCAGCCCGCCTGGTCGAGAATGTGGCGGGCCTTGCCGGGGTCGTAGGCCAGCCGGTCCGAAAGGTCCTGGTAGCCGGGCGTGCTGCTGGCCAGCGGACTGGTCGCCGGCTTGAACTGCGGCCCGAGCACGGTCTCCACCAACTGCTTACGGTCGATCGCGGGTAGCAGCGCCCGACGCACCGCCGGATCGCGCAGCGGGCCGCGGGTCACATTGGTCTGGAAGCCGAACGGCACACCGGGATTCGCGGTGCTGAGCACCCGTCCGCCCGCCGCCTCGATCTGTGCTGCGTCCTGCGGCAGCGCATCGCTGATCGCGTCGAGCTGCGCCGAGGCGAGACTGCCGGTGCGCACGCCGGATTCGGGCACCACGGTGAATTCGATCTTGTCCAGGTAAGCCTCGCCGCGGTGCGCGAACACCGCCGAACCCCACTGATACCCGGCGCGCTTGGCCAGCGTGACCGAGGCGTCCTGGCGGTAGCCCGCGTAGGTGAACGGCCCGCTGGCGATATTGTCGCCGAGGCAGCGCTGCTCGGCCGGCTTGGCGGTGGTGGCCTCGGCCAGAATGCCGAGCTGGGTGGTCGAGGACGCCTGCAGGAACTGCGCGTTCGGCTTGCTGAACTCCACTCGCGCGGTCAGCCGGTCCACGGCGGTGGTGGCGACGTAGTTGGTGAGGTAGCTGGACGCCAACGGCGATTTGGCGGACCCGAGTTTGATGATCGAGTCGAAGGTCTTACCCACCGACTCCGCTGTGAGCGGCGTGCCATCGCTGAAGGTGACGCCGTCGGTGAGATAGAAGGTGAACACCTTCGCATCGGGCGTGACCTCCCAGCGCTGCGCCAGCCACGGCTTCAGCTCACCGGTCTTCGGATCCTGATCGGTCAGCGAGTCGACGATCTGGCGAGTCACGTACAGGGTTTGGTTGGTGCCCGACTGTGCGGGATCCGAGCAGGTGGGGGCCTGCGACAGGCCATAGCGCAGGGTGCCGCCCGGCTTCGGCGGTCCCGCGTCGCCGCCCGGCGCGGCCGAATCAGTGCCGCAGGCAGCCATCGTGGTAGCCGTGGCCAATGCGCCTGCCAGCGCGGCAATTCGGTGACGGGAACGGATCACGATGTGACTCCAGAAGTTTCGGTAGGGACGAGTTCGGCGCCGGCGGCCAACGGGCGGCTCGGGATTCGGCGGCGCAACTCCGGCGCCACCTCGGTTTGGAACAGCGCGAGGCTGTCCAGGTAGTCGATCTCGGGGCGACCGTCCCGCTCGGCGGACAGGTGGATCACCTCGTGCCCGAAGTGCTCGTGCTGCCTGCCGACCTTGTCGATCACCTGCTCCGGGCTGCCGACCAGAGCCGAACTGCGAGTGACGAAGTCGTCGAGCGTCTCGAACACGATCGGCAGGCCGAGGGTGCGCGCCAACGCGAGACGCGCCTCGAAGATCGGCCGATAGGTGTCGAGCGCCTGCTGGGACGTGCGGGCGACATGGAATCCCGCCGTACCCGCGCCGACCAGCGCATCGGCCGGGTTGTGCCCGTAGAACTCCCAGCGCTCCCGATAGTGGCGGACCAGTTCGGCGTACGGCTCGATCGGGTTGGTCACATTCGCCGAGAACAGCGGATCACCTTGGCGTGCGGCCAGTTCCACGGAATCGCGGCTGGTCGCGCTGCCGTGCCAGATCCGGATCTCGGGCTGCCACGGCCGCGGCAGCGCCTTGGCGTTCGTCAGCGCAGGCCGGAACCGGCCGGACCAGGTGACGTTCTCGCTGTGCCAGAGCGCCCGAAACAGGTCGTAGCCTTCGTGATTGCGGTCCCACTGATCGTCGGTGGTGACGTGGAACAGCTCGGCCTGTGCGGCCCCGTTGCCCTTGCCGATGATCAGCTCCAGGCGGCCGCCGGACAGATTGTCCAGCGTCGAGTAGTCCTCGAAGGCGCGCACCGGATCCAGCAGGCTGAGCGTGGTGACGGCGGTGAACAGCGTGATGCGGGAGGTGACGGCGGCGATGTGACTGAGGATCACCGGGGGAGCCGAGGACAGGAACGGATCCTCGTGCCGCTCGCCGACGGCGAAGCCGTCATAGCCGAGATCCTCGGCCAACCTGGCCTGTGCGACAACGTCGCGCAGCCGCTCCCTGGTGCCGGGCAGCCTACCGGTCGTCGGATCGGGCACCCGGGTGACCAGGGTGAACAGGAGAAACTTCATGCGGATGCTCCCAGTGCGTCGGTGACCGCGGGCAGTCGCTTCTCGAACGGGTGCTTGCCGAGCTCCTCGGCGGGCACGGCCGGGTCGTAGAGCGCGGTGTAGCCGGCGGCGAGGTAGAGGCCGACGGCTTCGGGTTGCCGCGGACCGGTGGTCAGGTAGATGCGCCGGTAGCCGCGCCGCTCGATCTCGGCCTCGAGCTGTGCGAGCACGAACAGCCCGAGTCCCTGCCTGCGGTGTTCGCGGGCCGTCCAGATCCGTTTGAGCTCAGCGGTTTCCGCGTCGTAGCGCTGGAAGGCCCCGCCGGCCACCGGCTCGCTGTCGCGGGTGACGACCAGCAGCGCGCCGTGCGGCGGCGCGAACTCGGTGGCCGGATAGTCGCGCAGCGACGCGTGCATCTCACCGGGGCTGCGGCCGTAGCGGCTGCTGTACTCGACGGCGAGTTCGGCGAGCAGCGGCGCCGCCAGTGGGTCGTCCTGGGCGACCCGGTGCACCCGCAGGTCCTGTGCCGAAAGCTGTTGCGTCACCGGGTCACCGCTGCTTCGGTAGGCCGGGCGGGTTGATCCGCGACTCGGTGACCTGCTCGCTCTGCAGGCCCCACCGATCGATCACCTGCTGGTAGGTGCCGGTTTCGATGGCGTGGTTCAGTGCCCGCTGGACGGCGGTGACCAGCCCGCTGTTCTTCTTGGTGAGCACCGCGATCTCGCCCTGCAGCGCGTCGCCCGCGCCGGAGAAGGTGCCGAGGATCTTGGTCTGCTTCGCGGTGGCCGTGTGGTAGATCGCGGTCGGGTTGGGGCCGATGAAGCCGTCCAGCCGCTGCGAGGCGAGCGCCAGGTAGTAGTCGCTGGTCTGCTGGAAGTAGGCGATGTCGATGGGCGCCAGGCCTTGCGCGCGGTTCTGCTCGTTCCATTTCACCAGCAGCTGTTCCTGATTGGTTCCGCTGCCGACGCCGATTCGCTTGCCCGCCAGGCTCGTACGGTCCTTGAACTCGAGGGTGCTCTGCGCGGGTACCTCCAGCGCGACGGTGTCGTGGCGGTAGGTGGCGAAGTCGTACTTCTCTTTGCGCTCCTCGGTCACCGTCACGTTGGAGACGAAGGCGTCGACCTCACCGGAGTCGATGCGCACGAAGTTCTGCGCCCAATCCGCCACCCGCACATCCAGTTTCAGGCCGAGGATATCGGCGACGAGCGACGCGAAATCGATCTCCGAGCCGACCACGGTCTTGTCGTCGTCGGCGTAGAAACGCAGCGGCGGCGCGGTACCTGACGAGCCGGTCACCACGAGGGTGCCGCGGCCCCGAATCGCTTGCGGCACTTCGGCGGCGATGCTGTCCACCTTGGCCGCGCGGACCCGGCCGGTCTGCGCGGCGGAGAGGTCGAAGGTGATCGCACCGGTGGGCGCGGATTCCGCGTCGGGGTCGGTGCAGCCGGTGGCCAGCAGTACGACCGCGGTCGCGGCGGCGGTGGCCAGGGCGGAGAGCTTCATCGGAAACCTGTTCATCAGCGGACTCGGGAGAGGAAGGCGCGGGTGCGCGGGTGGCGTGGGTTATCGAGGACCGCATCGGGTGTGCCCTGTTCGACGATCGCGCCCGCGTCGAGAAACACCACGGTGTCGGCGATCTCCCGGGCGAAGCCGATCTCGTGGGTGACGATCACCAGCGCGGTGCCGCCGTGCGCGAGATCGCGGATCACGTCGAGCACCTCGCCGACCAGTTCGGGGTCCAGCGCGGAGGTCGGTTCGTCGAACAGGATCACCCTGGGGCGCAGAGCAAGTGCTCGCGCGATCGCCACCCGCTGCTGCTGCCCACCGGACAGCCTGCGCGGGTAGGCGTCGGCGAGCTCGCCGATGCCCACTCGTTCCAGCAGGATTCGTGCCTCCGCCTCGACTTCCTTGCGGTCGCGGCGTTGCGCGGAAAGCGGTGCGAGCGTGACATTGTCGAGCACCGTCAGATGCGGGAAGAGATTGAAGTTCTGGAAGACGAACCCGATGCGGGAGCGCTGCTTGCGCACCTCGCGGTCGGGCAGCGCGTGCAAGGTGTTGCGGCGCAGCCGATATCCGATCAGCTCGCCGTCGATGCGCACCGTGCCCGCGTCCAGAGCCTCCAGATGATTGAGCACGCGCAGCAGGGTGGACTTGCCGGAGCCGGACGGGCCGATCACGGTCACCACCTCGCCGGAGCGCACTGTCAGATCGACTCCGCGCAGGACCTCCTGTGCGCCATAGGATTTGCGGACGCCGCGGACCTCGACGGCGGGCGCGGCGGTCATCGGGTCGCTCCACGCGGTGCGGTGGCGCCGGATTCGGCGACTTCACGCAGCTTCTGCCAGGCCCGGTGGACCGGTGACGGCGGTGGCGTGCGTTGAGTGCCTTTGGCGTAGTGCCGTTCGATGTAGTACTGCGCCACCGACAGAATGGTGGTGAGCACGATGTACCAGGCGGTGGCCACCAGCAGCAGCGGCACCACCCGGCCGTTGCGTCCGTAGATCACCTGGACCTGGTAGAACAGTTCCGCGATCGCCATCACCGACACGATCGAGGTGCCCTTGAACAGGCTGATCACCTCGTTGGTCGCATTGGGCAGGATCGACCGCATGGCCTGCGGAACCACGATGGTGCGGAACTGGCGCACCCGTGGAATGCCCAGCGCGGCAGCGGCTTCCAGCTGCCCGGCATCGACGGAGATGATGCCCGCCCGGATGATCTCGGCCGAATACGCCGCCTGATGCAGCGCGAGCCCGATCACCGCCGCGGTGAACCCGCTGATCACGCCGTTCACCTCGAAGGTGAAGAAAGCGGGACCGAACGGGATGCCGACCGACAGCGTGTTGTACAGGTAGGCGATGTTGAACCAGAACAACAGTTGCACGATGAGCGGGATCGAGCGGAACGCCCAGATGTAGCACCAGGAGATCACCCGCAACACCGGGTTGCCGGACAGTCGCGCGATGGCCAGCGCGGTGCCGAGCAGGAACCCGAGAGCGGTACCCCACGCGGTGAGTTCCAGGGTCACCTTCAGTGCGGCGAGCACCGACTTCGCGGTGATGTACTGCGCGAAGGTCGGCCAATCCCAGCCGGGATTCGTGACCAGACCGTGGATGAACTGTGCGAGCAGGATGAGCGCGATCGCACTGACCACCCAGCGCCACGGGTGCCGGGTCTTGGCGACGGTGGGTGCGGCATCCTCGGCATCGGGCAGGTGAGTCGTAGGGGCGACCGGGTCGTCGCCGGCGTCGGTTTCGCCAGGTACGGCGGTGGCGGACGCACTCATGACACTGCCTCGCTGGCGCTCGGCTGCGCCATGACTGCGTTGGCAGCTGTGCCTTTTGCTCGCTCGCTGCGCTCACTCATGTCGAGGTCCTTCGGAAGAACGAACGAGACCGCACCACATCGGGCCGCGGTCACATCACCCGGCCAGCGACGGGTGCACAGACTGGCTGCGGGTCAGCCCCGACAGCTCGCGGACGTCACCTTGCACTGATCGATGTGGCGACGGCCCCAGCGGGTGCCATGGGCAGCGGAAATGATCACTTCGGTTCCTCCATCGGTCCCGGCGGAAGCACCCGCACCCGGTGAACCGGGGGGTTGCTGCGACGTCGACGAGCCAGGTCTCTCGGTCGCTCTGGATGGTTGTCGCCGATCCGGACACCGGCTGATGTCAGGGTCGGGCCGAATTATCATGCCCAGCAGGCGAACCCTGGGACAAGGGAACTAATCACCGTGAGCGTAAACCTCGCCGCGGGACGGATACCGGGGGTGCCGCGGCGGTGCGCCGGTAGGGACACGCCGATGGCTAGCCTGCACCTATATCGCCTGTTCACGGGGTTTTCGGGAGTACCGTCAGCCTTCGATCGCGTCGATGATGAGGGAGGTCTCCGTGGCTGTACCGCGCCGTTCGACCATACTGTCCGCCGTCGCGAGCTGCTCGGTCGCGCTGGCGCTCGCCGCACCGACCGCAGGTGCCGTACCGACGCCGCCCGCCGCAGCGCCGGTTCCGTCCGCCGCAGCCGCAGTTCCGGCCGGCGCAGTACCGGTTCCGTCGGTCGCAGCCGCAGTTTCGCCCGCTGCCGCCCCGGTGCCATCCGCGACGGCTGACCGTCCGGCCCAGCCCGGCACCAGCACGCTCAGCGATCTTTTCGGGGTCTACAACACTGCGGTTGATGGCCTGCGCGCCGCAGGCATGCAGCCCTTCCTCTACCCGACCGCGTCCGCGTACTGCCTGAACGGCACCTCCCTCGGCCTCGCCCCGGCGGTGGCCGCCGCCGTGCCCGGCCCGTGGCCCAGGACCACGATCGCCATCCCGGGTCTGGACCTGACCGCCGTCAAATCGGGCCAGACCATGTTCACCTTCGTGCCTTACGGCCTCGGCCAGGACGGGCCGGACACCACCGGCATGCAGGTCGCCTGGCTGAACCTGACCAGTGGCCGCGGTGGCATGGCATCGATGGGCCCGCTGTCCTCGGTGTTCGGCGCGATGATCCCCGCCGAAGTCCCGGCCGTCCTGCGCCCGATGGCCGAACGCGCCATCCAGGACTTCTTCTTCGCCGCCTTGCCGATGGGCGGAGTCCGCGCGGTACCCGTCGATACCGGGCAGGGCACTGTGCTCGCCGCGGTCTTCGGCACGGTCGAAAACGGCGGTAAGTCCTGCTTCTTCCTGCCGACGGTGGGGATCACCGAGGTCCCCTAGACCGCGCGACCTTTCCAGCGCAACGTGCCCCGTCGTCGAGCGCGATGGGAGCGTGCCCACAGCACGAGGTACGCGGCCACCGAGAACGGATGCGCCAGGGCCGCAAGGACATCGGTGCGGGCGAGTGGGCCGCCGGACTCGGTGGAGCGAGCCAGCAGCCTGCCGGTGACAGCGGCCGCATAGCCGAGGAGACCGACCCGGCGGAGAGCGCCATGGCCACCGAGCGCGGCCAACGGCGGCAGCCAATAGGCCAGGGCGGCAAGGGTTCCCACAGTCGCGCCCCCCGCGACGGTGCCGCCGTACGCCGACCACAGCCAGCGGGTGTAGCCGGCGTCGAGTTCGGCTGCGCCCTCGTACATTCGGGTGCTCGCCAGGCTTCCTGCGGCGACGAGCACAGTGGGTTGCCCTGCGCGGCGCAGTGTTCGGGCGATGTCGAGATCATCGGTCGCGCTGGCGGCGACCGAGGCATGCCCGCCGATGGCACGGTAGGCGGCGGTATCGAACGCCAGAAATTGGCCGCAGGCAACCGAAGTGGACGGTCGTAGGCTGCGATCGGCCACCGCGATCGGCAGTGTCGCAGCCCACGACCAGCACAGCAGCGGTTGCACCAATGCCTCAACCAGCGATTCTGCCCTTTGCCTCGGCCACGGTGAAACCAATGCGACCCGCCGCCTGCGCAATTCGCCGACCGCCGCCGCGATCGCGTCTGGTGCCAGCCGCACGTCCGCATCCACGAAAACCAGCACCGGAGTCACCACCGAATCGGCCAGTCGCACACACGCGGCAGCCTTACCGGTCCAACCGGGCGCAGGCGCGGTCTCGTTGCGCAACACCGTGATTCGTGGATCCCCGCCCGCCGCGTCGACCGCCACCGCGAAGGTGTCGTCATCCGACGCGTCATCGAGAATCACCACACTCATGCGAGTCGCCCCGCGCTGCGCCCGCAGATCCGCGATCAACCCCGGCAGTCGCGTCGCCTCGTTCCGAGCGGGCACGCACACGGTCACCGGCTCGATCACCTCGATCGGGCTCGCTACCAACTGCCGCACCGTAATCCGGTTGTACAGCGCAATCCCAGCGCCGACCACCGAAATCCCGGCACCGGCCCAGGTCAGCCCGAGGCATCCGCTGATCGGGCCCCCGCGCAACGCGAGACGGCCCTCGCTCAGCGACCCTGCTTGACCGTTTTCCACCAGCGACTCCAGGAGAGGCCGGTGGGGGCGCCCGGCGCGGGCGGGTTGCGATCCATGTACGCCATGGCGGCGATGACGGCGGCGACGGCCAGGGTGATGCCGCCGACGATGCCCGCCCAGCCCGCGAACGAGCGAGTGTTGGGGTCGGCGTAGCTGACCTCGGCGCGCAACGGGGAGACGTCGCCCGCGGGCAGTTTCCAGGAGACGATGTTGTCGCCCTCGCGGTTGCCGTTGGTCTTGGCGACGCGGGCCGGGAACGCGACGGTGAACTGGACGTCGGAGCCGTGCGGCGGCACGGATTTCAAGTCGACCCGGCCGGTGAGGCTGACCAGGTCGCCGGTGCGCTGGAATTGCAGTTGGAACATGCCCTGCGTCTGCTCGGACAGCTGACCGAGCTGGCCGACCTCGCCGAACGACATGTCTTCGAAGAACACCTGGCTGCCGACGTAGCCGTCCTGGGTGTACGGCTCGACCCGCACCTTCGCGGCGAGCGAGTCGGGCGCCTTCAGCTGCGGGCCCTTGTCATTGGGTTCGACGGGCACGACCGCGGCGACGATCCGCCCGGACACCCGGTCGTTGGACGACACACCCATCGACACCTGCACCCGCAGGCAACCCGCGAGCACGGGGACCAGCAACGCCGCGAGCAGAACGGCCGCGGCGACACGCACTCCAGGGCGGGGCGTCCGCGGCGACGGTAGTACCGGGGCATCGGGGATCGTGGTGACGGGACTCGGCTGCACGGAGACATCGTGCCAGGCCATCCGTCCAGATGGCCACGCGACGGGCGGAACGGGCCCCGCGATGTGCGTCGGCTAGTCCATCGGATCGGGCCGCGGGCAGAAAAAGCCGAGGTGACGCAGCAGTGGCAGGCCGAGAGCGGCCAGTCCGATCCCGCCGTAACCGGCTGAGAACGGCAGCCCGAGGAACACCGCGTGCGCGAGGACGGACCCGAGCCAGGTCCACAGGAATACGGCCACCGGCACTGCGAACCGGGAAACGGCGTTCAGCCCCGCTGACGGATCCGCCGGCACCGGGGCCGCGCGCTCCCACACGGTCAGCAACCCACCCATTAGGAGAGCCACCGCGAACCAGCCGAGGTAGTTGGTATACGGAATTTCGGCGATACCGGGCAGTCCGGAGCTCTGGTCACACCACGTCCACTGCCCGTCGGCGACCATCTGCGGGTCGAGGAACAGATCCCAGCCGACCGCTCCCACCGCCAGTAGGCCGACCCTGGCCACCGACCCGCGCGCGAGCAGCCCGGCGACCACCCAGATCGGATACAGCCCACCGGTCCAGGCCAGCGGCACGACCAGCGGCACGCCACCGAGCGTGGGCCCCAGCCGATCCACCGCGTACTCATAACACCCGAACGGCAAACCTGTTGCGGTACCGACGATCTCGGCGGCCAGCCCGAGCCCGGAGACGATCACCAGAAACCCGGCCGCATACCGAATTCCGCGCGTCGCCGTCGCATGCGCCAACGCCGTGCCCGCCGACAACAGCACGACCACGACCGTCACCCGATCCCGTCCGTCGCCGGACGTCAGCGGATAGGCGATCTGCACCAGGATCAGCACCCCCGCGAGCACCGCAGGCGCAAGCCCGCGCACCGTCACAGGTGCG
Source organism: Nocardia ninae NBRC 108245 (assembly GCF_007990755.1). Classification (GTDB taxonomy): domain Bacteria; phylum Actinomycetota; class Actinomycetes; order Mycobacteriales; family Mycobacteriaceae; genus Nocardia; species Nocardia ninae. The sequence continues at coordinate 85,840 of NZ_BJXA01000029.1, forward strand.
CCAACCACTGGCACAGCCGCACCCTTTCGGAGTTCCCGCAGACGTAATCGCATGCGATTCGGTGTGCGGGAAGACGAAAGGTGTGCGTCCGCTCTGGGCTCGGTACGGTTCGTCATCGTTTGCGCAGCAGGGGGAACCGGTTGTGGCGCAGGTCGCGCAGTACGAGGTTGGCGGCGCTGCGCCCGCTGGCGCCGGACACGCCGCCGCCCGGGTGAGTCGACGCGCCGGTCAGGTAGAGACCCGGCGCCCCGGCTACGCGCTGCCCCGACAGCTCCGGCAGCGGCCGCCACATCATCATCTGATCCAGCGACATCTCCACGTGCATCACATTGCCGCCGAGCAGCCCCATCTCCCGCTCCAGATCGACCGGCGTCTGCACGAACCTGCGCAGCACGGAATCGGCGAAACCCGGTGCGTAGGAGTCGACTTCGGCAATGATCCGGTCGCCCTCCCGCTCGGCATGCGCGGCCCACTCGCTGCCGTCGGCCAGCCGGTACGGGTGCCACTGCGCCCACAGCGAGAGCTGATGCTCACCGGGCGGGGCGATACTCGGATCCAGTGCGCTGAAACTCATCGCCAGCACCACCGGCCGCGGCGGCAGGTCCCCGGCCGACGCGGCCCCGTGGGCCAGCCGGAGCTGCCGCCGGTCGGACACGAGAAACTGGAGACCACGGGCGGATTCGTCGACCGAGCTACCGGGATAGTGCGGCAGTGAGCTGGTCGCGACCCGCACCACCATCCCGATCCCGGGACCGACCCGGATGCGCCGCCGCCAGTCGTCGAGTACACCGGCGTCGAATCCGCCCTCGCGCAACAGATCCAGCGTGGTCAGCACGTGCGAGCCCGCGATCACGGTGTCGGCGCGCAGGTTTCGTCCCGAGGCCGTGCGGACCCGCCAGCCCGCACCGTCGCGCCCCAGCGCGGTCACCGCGTCACCCGCGGTCACCATGCCGCCGTCGGAACGCAGCCGGGCAACCAGCGCCGCGGACAGCGCGCCACTGCCGCCGACCGCACGTCCCGGCGGCAGGGTGTGCATCAGCGCGGCGAACCCGACCATCGGTGCGGTGCCCGGCTCCGACATCGGCGGGCCGGACTGCGCGCCGAACCAGGCCAGCGACGCCTTGAGCCGTTCGTCCTGAAAGGTGCTGTCCAGCAGCGCGTCCCCGGATTGCAGGAACTCCCGCGACAGTGCGCTGCCGCCGTCCTTGGCATCCAATCCCCAGAACGAGCGCAGCAACCGGCCCGGCGTGGGCCCGCCGCCGAACGCGCGCATCACCCTGGTGCTGCGCGGACCCCACACTTCGACGAACCGCCGATACGCCGCCGCGTCCTGCTCGCCACAGGCGGCGGCGATCGACGCGCAGGTCGCATCCAGGTCGCGGTGGAACACCAGCGGCGCGTGCTCGCCGCTGGCGGGCGTGAAACCCCAAGGGTCGCAATCGATGTACCGCAGACCGAAGCGGGCGAGATCCAGCTCCTCGATGATCCCAGTGTGCCGCACCATGATGTGCGCGGACGAGCCGCGATCGACCAGATGGCCCGGGAACCGTTCGACGGTCGACACCGCACCGCCGAGTACCTCGTCGCGTTCGAGCACCTCCACCGCGTGCCCGGCGCGCGCCAGATAGCACGCGGCGACCAGCGCGTTGTGGCCCGAACCGACCACCGCGACCGTCACGTGACCCTCACTGCGGTACCTCGCGGGTCCCCCGGATTCCGAGGGCACCAGAGCGTCACAGCGGCAGCCGCCGTCCCAGAATGGCGAACGGCCGATTGTCGCCCGCGAACACGAAATTCCGTACCACGTCGGTGAATTCCTGCCGCCGGTACAGCCGCCAGGCCCGGTTGTCCTCCTGGTCCACCTCCGGGGTGGACAGCAGCACCGCCTGCTCGGGTCGATCCCGCAGCAGCCGTTGCAGCAGTGTCGAACCGATGCCGAGCCCCTGCGCCGCCGGGTGCACGTGCAGCTCGGTCAGCTCGAAATAGTCCGAAAGCAGTTCGCGCGTCGAATGTTCCGGCCAGCCGGACCGCCGCATCCCGCTGTGCACCTGCTGGTGCCACCACTGGTGCGGGGCGCCGTGGTAGCCGTAGGCGATCGCCACGATCGGTGCGGACCGTAGGTCGACATGCCCGGAATCATCGGGGACCACCGCGGCCACGGCCTGCCAGCCGGGGCGGGTGGTGTGCTCGGTCCACATCGGCGCGCGATGGTGTTCGGTGCCGCGCGGATAGTCCATCGCCGCGACATACACCGCCAGCGCATCGTGCAGCCGGGAGCGCAGTGCCGTGACGGACAGGTCGACGACGACAGGTGCGGGGGTGTGATTGGGCTTGACGGCGGTCATGGCTCTCGTCGGGTCCACAGCGGGCGCGGAAGTTTGTCGGTGGGCGTCTCTATATTCAATCTCAATTCAAACGTTCGAATACCTGTTCGGTCACACCAAGGCGGTGTTGGGCACGGGTAAGCGAGGGCGGAGGGACTCCGAGATGTCTAATCGGGTCGAACATCCGGGACAGCCCGGTCGAGCGGGCAAGCTGCTGCAACGCGCCGACGGCCTGCTCATGCAGGCGGCGGGGGAGCGGGACCCGCGTGAGCGGTTCCGCACGGCCTATCTCGCGGCATTACGCGGGGCGGGTGCGGTGATCGCGCTCACCGGCGCCGACAACGCGCCGCGGGCTCGATCGCGCAACGCGTGGGTGCTGATGCAATCCGCCGCGCCCGAGTTCGTGATGTGGGCCGATTACTTCAGCGCGCGGTCGGAGACCAGGGCCGCGCTGGAGGCGGGGCTCGATCGCGACATCGACGACGACGAGGCCGACGAGTTCTATTCGCGGGTAGGAGCATTCCTGCACGACGTCGAAGATCTCCTTACCGCATCGGCTCGATTGCGCCCCGCGCCGGGGTGGACAAACGGCATGACCGGATAGTGACAGGCGGCACGCCCACATAGTTATGGGCGACTAGGTGGTACGGCCCTGATCGAACTCGTATCATTGGTGACAGATAGCCGCCAAGGTCGGCTATCAGTCGCCTACCCGGAGGCGACAGCCACGCCTAGTGCCGGGGGAGGTACCGTGCCACTCTCCGAGCACGAGCAGCGCATGCTCGAACAGATCGAGAGCGCGCTCTATGCTGAGGATCCGAAGTTCGCGTCGTCCGTCCGCGGCGGGCGCCTTCGCTCGACCTCGAGTCGTCGCAGACTCCAGGCCGCGGCCTTGTTCGTCCTTGGTCTGTTTCTACTCGTCGCCGGCATCGCTGCTCCAGTGAAGCCCGGCGGCTTCCCGATCATCAGTTTGGTCGGATTCATCGTCATGTTCGCCGCAGGCGTGCTGCTGCTGGTCGGCAGTTCCAAGGGCATTGCGAAGGGTGATCGGGCCGGCGGAGACGCCGCGCCCGGTAGTCCAGGCGGTGGAACGACCGGACAGCGTGGACGTCAACGCAAGTCCGGCGGTTTCTCCGAGCGCATGGAGGACCGATTCCGGCGACGGTTCGAGCAGGAATAGCTCGTTCGTAGCCTGACAACTCCAGACCACGGCGACGCCGCACCGATCCGGTGCGGCGTCGCCGTCTCGCGTGTGCCTTTCGTCCGCGCGGCCGAGGCGCGCCGCACGGGTTTGCCGCGCTTGCTCCACATCTCCCCACAAGTTCCCCCACTTCGCCCCCTCGCTCGGCTGAGTCAGGGGCGCCTGGGCGTTTGCTGGGTGTTTCCGGGCCTTTGTCCATGCGGACTGTGCGTGTCGGCAGAACACGCAAAAAGTTCTCCACCACAGTGATAGCTGGGATGACCTGCGAAATCGTCTGGGTCGGGAGCCAGATCACCGGCAGTTTCGATTGAAAGTGGGGGAAAGTGGGGTAATGTGGAGCGCGCACTACAGGAAAGGCCGACCATCGAGGTGATCGACTAGGGAGGTATCGAGTTGTTTCTCGGTACCTACACACCTCGGCTGGACGACAAGGGGCGACTCACGTTGCCTGCGAAATTTCGAGACGATCTGGCGGGAGGGTTGATGGTCACGAAGGGTCAAGACCACAGCCTTGCCGTGTACCCCAAGGAAGAGTTCACCGCGCTCGCTCGCCGGGCCGCGGCGGCATCTCGAAGTAATCCGCAGGCGCGCGCATTCGTCCGGGCACTAGCGGCCGGAACGGATGAACAACGTCCCGACGCACAGGGTCGGATCGTGTTGTCGGCCGAACATCGGCGCTACGCAAACCTGCAACGGGATTGCGTGGTAACCGGCTCGGTCGATTTCCTCGAAATATGGGACAAGCAGGCGTGGGACACCTACCTCGCCGAGCACGAGGAGGATTTCTCGCAAGCGAGAGACGAGTCGCTGGGCGGAATCTTCTAGCCCCCCGAGCGAACGAGTGCCGCGCGGCCTCTGCCCGGACGCGGACCCTGACGTACTTCCCCGACGCCAGGTGCCGAGGTTCGGTCAGAGACCACGGGGCATTCGTCTCCGGCAACGGTTTCTTCAGACAAGGCGACCCGTGCGCGGTGCGCGACGAAGCGAGGCAGATCCCGGGAGGTCGAGGTGAACCGTGAGCAGGACGGCCCCCGCCATGTTCCTGTTCTGCTCGGTCGGGCCGACGCGCTGCTCGGGCCCGCGCTCACCGAACCCGGTGCGGTCTATCTCGACGCGACCCTCGGTCTCGGCGGACACGCCGAACACTTCCTGCGCACCTACCCCGGTCTCCGTCTGGTCGGTCTCGACCGGGATACCGCCGCGCTGAAACTGGCCGCCGAGCGGCTCGCGCCGTACGCGGACCGAATCACGCTGGTGCACACCCGATACGACGGGATCGCCGAGGCGCTCGACCAAGCGGGGCTGCGCGCCACCGGATCGGTCTCCGGCATCTTGATGGACCTCGGTGTGTCCTCGATGCAGCTCGACGAGGCCGACCGCGGCTTCGCCTACTCCGTCGACGCGCCGCTGGACATGCGGATGGACCCCACCACCGGGCCCACCGCCGCCGACGTGCTCAACACCTACAGCCACGGCGACCTGGCCCGCGTGCTGAAAACCTATGGCGAGGAACGCTTCGCGGGCCGCATCGCCGCGGAGGTGCTGCGCCGCCGCCAGCAGCAGCCGTTCACCACCAGCGCCGAACTGGTCGAGGTGCTCTACGCGGCGATCCCGGCGGCGACCCGCCGGACCGGTGGGCATCCGGCCAAGCGCACCTTCCAGGCGCTGCGGGTGGAGGTCAACCGCGAGCTCGATTCGTTGCGCGCCGCGTTGCCTGCGGCCCTGGACGCCTTGCGGATCGGCGGCCGCATCGTCGTCATGTCGTATCAGTCACTCGAGGACAAGGTGGTCAAGCAGGAGTTCGCGCCGCGCGCGGCCTCCAGGACCCCCGTCGACCTACCGGTCGAATTGCCCGGCATGGGACCGGAATTCCGGATGTTGACCCGTGGCGCGGAGAAGGCGACCGAGGAGGAGATAGCGGAAAATCCGCGTGCCGCACCCGTCAGGATGCGCGCCGCGGAGCGAATTCAGGAGGTCGGATGAGACATGTGCTTGTCCGGCCGGCCGGGTGTGGGGCCTGGACAAGGGAGGCCGGTAGTCCCGCACAGACTCACGAGGGGACAGTATGAGTATTCGGACGCGGACCGTCGACGCACCCGGGCGGATCGCCCGCCGGGTCCATGACTCCGAGCGGGTGAAATCGGGTGCCGCGCAACGGGCTTACGCCCGCCGCCGGACCCGCGCCGAAACCCGTTCGGACACACCGGCGCTGCCGAAGCGCCAGGGCTCGGTGATGGCCGCGCGCATTCCGTTCGTCGCGGCGATCATCGCGTTGCTCGGTTGTGGTCTCGCGCTCACCCTGCTGCTGACCACCCGCGCCGCGGAGGACAGTTACCAGCTCGGTGACATCAAGGCGACCAACAAGCGACTGGCCGACGAGCGGGCCGCGCTGCAGCGTGAGGTCGAGGCGGCCGATTCCGCCCCCGAACTCGCCGCCCGCGCAAGGGAACTCGGCATGATCCCGGCCAAGGACCCGGCCCGGCTGGTGCTCGGACCGGACGGCACCGTGACGGTGATCGGCAAGCCGACGCCCGCCCAGGGTCCGCCGGTGCCGCCGCTGAACGTCTCGCCCACCGCCCCGATCGGCCCGCAGGCGGGCAATGTGCAGGCCCGCGGTGAGCGTGTGGTTCCGGTGACCACCACGCCACCGCCGCCGGCGCTGCCGCCCGCTCCCGGTAGTGCTGCGGCGAACAACGCACAGGTGAACGCGGCTCCGGCGAGTCCGGTTCCGGTCAGTCCGGTCCCGCAGGCGCCCGCCGAGGCCGCCCCGCAACAGGCCGAAGCTGCGCCGTCCGCTGCGGATGCCGCGCTGGGGCAGGCGGAATCCACTCAGCCACAGGTACTTCCAGACGGAGGGCAGCGGTGACCCAGACCAGGCCCGCGCCGCGCAGGCGCCGCGAGCCTGGTCCGAGCAAGGCCGCCAGACCACGCGCCGCCGCACCCAAGAAGAACCAGCCGCTGCGCAGGCGGCTGGGTGCGGGCCGGATCATCATGCTGATCGCCCTGGGTGTCGTCGCGCTGCAACTGCTGTGGATCCAAACCATCAACGCGCCGAGCCTCTCCGCGCAGGCCGCGGACCAGCGCACCACGCACGAGCCCGACTACGCCATCCGCGGCCCGATCACCGACCGCAACGGCAAGTCGCTCGCCTACACCATCGCCGCGAAACAGCTGCATTTCCAGCCGGTTCCGGTCCGTAAGCAGCTGGCCGACGCGAAAGCCAAGAACCCCAAGGCGCCCGATCCGGACGAGCGGCTCAAGGCCATCGCGAAGACCGTGCACGACAAGCTCGGCAAGGCGGGGCCCACGGAAGCGGAACTGCTCGCGAAGCTGCGCAGCGACGAGACGTTCGTGTACCTGGCGCGCGGCGTCGACCCGCGGATCGCCGCGGATATCCGCACGCAGTTCCCCGAGGTCGGCGCGGATGCGCAGTATCCGAGGGAGTACCCGGGCGGTTCGCTGGCGGCCAACGTCATCGGCGCTACCGGCTGGGACAGTCACGGGCAGATCGGTCTGGAGTCCTCGCTCGACTCGGTGCTCGCGGGCACCGACGGTTCGCGCACCTACGACCGCGGCTCCGACGGCACCGTCATTCCCGGTAGCTGGCGCGACAAGCAGGACGCCGTGAACGGCAACGGTGTCGAGCTGACCCTGGACTCGGATCTGCAGTATTACGTGCAACAGCAGGTGCAGCAGGCCCGCGACCTGTCCGGCGCGAACTCGGCGTCGGCGGTCGTGCTCGACGCCAAGACCGGGCAGGTGCTGTCGATGGCCAACGACAACACCTTCAATCCCAAACTGTCGCCGCAGAATTGGGCCTCCGCCGACATGGACAATCCCTCGGTGACCGAGGTGTTCGAGCCGGGATCGGTGAACAAGATCGTCACGGCGGCCGCGGCCATCGAGTACGGATTGACCAATCCGGATGAGGTGCACCAGGTTCCGGGCAACATCCGGATGGCGGGGGTGACCGTCAACGACGCGTGGCAGCACGACGTCGCGCCGTACACCACCACCGGCATCTTCGGTAAATCCTCCAACGTGGGCACACTGATGCTCGCCCAGCGGGTCGGCGAGGACCGCTTCGCCGACATGCTGCATCGGTTCGGGCTCGGCCAGCGCACCGGGGTCGGCCTGCCCGGCGAGAGCGCGGGCGTGGTCCCCGCCCGGGATCAGTGGTCGGGTGGCACCTTCGCCAATCTGCCCATCGGGCAGGGCCTTTCGATGACGACGCTGCAGATGACGGCCATGTACCAGGCCATCGCCAACGACGGTGTCCGCATTCCGCCGCGCATCATCAAAGCCAAGGTCGCACCGGACGGCACCCGCACCGACGAGACGCAGCCCGACGGCGTGCGCGTGGTGAGCCCCCAGACGGCCGCGACGCTGCGCACCATGTTCCAGTCGGTGGTCCAGCGTGATCCGATGGACGCCAACGAGAACGGCACCGGCGGGCCCGCCGCGATCGAGGGCTACCAGATCGCGGGCAAGACCGGCACCGCGCAGAAGGTCGACCCCAGCTGCGGCTGCTACTCGACCTCGTCGTTCTACATCACCTTCGCGGGCATCGCCCCGGCCGACAACCCGCGCTACGTGATCGGCCTCATGCTCGACAATCCGGTGCGCAGCTCCGACGGCAGCGGCGGCCAGTCCGCCGCACCGCTGTTCCACAACATCGCCTCCTGGGCGATGCAGCGCGACCGCATCCCGCCGTCGCCGGAGCCGTCCAAGCGATTCGTACTGCAGGCCGACTGAATCGGTGCGGTGCCCGACCAGCCGAGTAGACGGTGTGCCGCGTTCGCGGCACCCGTCTGCCCGGCCGCTGGTGCGGCGCGCGCCGCGCAGGCGACGGCATTGTCCGTCGGCGGCACGGCAACATATGGGCGCGTTGCTGACCCGTGATCGGCCGTCGGTAACCTGACTCGTCGTCCCAGTCCCCGCCCGTATCAGAGAGGAGCAATGTGCCTGCGCAGTCCAGCCAGCACGCGCTCCGGCCCGCTCGTCCACCGTCGACCGCGCTGACCGCCGTGCAGGCGCTGACCGGCGCCGCGGCGACCGGACCCGCGTTCGACGAGGTCCAGGTCACCGGAGTCGAGCAGCGGTCACAGGCGGTGCGGCCCGGTGACCTCTTCACCGCCCTGCCCGGCGCGCAGGCGCACGGTGCCCGGTTCGCCGCCGACGCGGTCGAGCGTGGCGCGGTCGCGGTATTCACCGATGCGGCGGGTGCGGAGCTCGCGGGGGAACTGACGGTGCCGGTGCTGGTGCGCGAGGATCCGCGCGCGGTGCTCGGCGAGCTGTCGGCGGCGATCTACGGCAACCCTTCTGAACAGCTGCGCATCGTCGGCATCACCGGCACCTCCGGCAAGACGACCACCTCTTATCTGGTGGAGGCCGGGCTGGCGGCCGCAGGCCTGTCGACCGCGCTGATCGGCACCATCGAGACCAGGATCGGCGGCCGACGAGTACCGAGCGCGCTGACCACCCCCGAGGCGCCGCAGCTGCACGCGATGTTCGCGCTGATGGTCGAGCAAGGCGTGGACGCGGTGGTGATGGAGGTGTCCAGCCACGCGCTGGCGCTGGGCCGGGTGGACGGCGTCCGCTTCGCGGTCGGCGCGTTCACCAACCTGTCGCAGGACCACCTGGACTTCCACGCCGACTTCGAGGACTACTTCGCCGCCAAGCGCAGGCTGTTCGAGCCGACCTCGCCGGTGGCCGCGCGGACCGCGGTGATCTGTGTCGACGACGAGTGGGGCGTGCGCCTCGCCGCGGGGCTCGACGGCCCGATCACGGTGTCCACCACCGGAACCGGGGATTGGCGGCTGGACGGCGCGATCACGGCGCACGGTGGCGAACAGGAATTCAGCGCGGCCGGGCCCGCCGGCAATATCGCTGTGCGACTACGTCTCCCGGGGCGCTACAACGTCGCCAACGGTCTGCTCGCGGTCGCCGTGTGCGCCGCCGCCGGGGTCGACGCCGCGGTCGCCGCGCCCGCCCTGGCCACCGTCGATGTGCCGGGCCGGATGCAGCGGGTGGAGCGCGGTCAGGACTTCCTCGCGATCGTCGACTACGCGCACAAACCCGCCGCGCTGGAATCGGTGATCGCCACGCTGCGTGGCCATCTCGCGGCCGACGCGCCGGAGTCGCCGGGACGCCTCGCCGTGGTGGTCGGTGCCGGTGGTGACCGTGACGCGGGTAAACGTCCGCTGATGGGCGAGGTGGCGGCCCGCGGCGCCGATCTGCTGATCATCACCGACGACAATCCACGCAGCGAGGATCCGGCGCAGATCAGGGCCGCGCTGCGGTCCGGCGCGCTGGCGGTGGCCGAGGACGCGCGCGGTGTCGTGCGCGAGATCGGCGATCGCGCCGAAGCCATTGCGGCGGCGGTGAATTGGGCTCAGCCCGGCGACGTGGTACTGGTTGCGGGTAAGGGGCACGAGGCCGGACAGGAGATCCGGGGCGTGAAGCACCCCTTCGACGACCGCGACGTGCTCGCGGCGGCACTGGACAAGCGAAGTCCGCACAGCGCGGACGCGGAGGACTTGACGGTTTCATGATCGAGATGACACTGCGGGAGATCGCGGACGTCGTCGGCGGCACGCTGCACGACGTCCCCGACCCGGCGGCTCGGGTCACCGGTTCGGTGGAGTTCGATTCGCGCCGAATCGGTTCCGGCGATCTGTTCCTGGCCCTGCCGGGGGAGCGGTCCGACGGCCACGACTACGCCGCCGCGGCGGTCGCGGCCGGTGCGGTCGCGGTGCTCGCGGCCCGCCCGGTGGGCGTGCCCGCCATCGTCGTCACGCCCAATCCCGGCTCGGTGCCGTCGAGTTCGGTTGCGCTGGCGGCCGATTCGGACGGGTCCGGGGCCGCGGTGCTCGCCGCGCTCGGCGACCTGGCCCGCGCCAGCGTGCAACGCCTCACCGCGGCAGGCACTCTCACCGTCGTCGGGGTGACCGGATCCTCGGGCAAGACCTCCACCAAGGACCTGCTCGCCGCCGTGCTCGCGCCGCTGGGCACCGTGGTCGCGCCGCCGGGTTCGTTCAACAACGAGCTCGGCCATCCGTGGACCGCGTTGCGCGCCAACGCCGATACCCGTTTCCTGGTGCTGGAGATGTCCGCGCGCGGGCCGGGTCATATTGCCGCGCTCGCCGAGGTGGCGCCGCCGAGCATCGGTGTCGTGCTCAACGTCGGCACCGCGCACCTCGGTGAGTTCGGCAGCCGCGAGGCCATCGCCAAGACCAAAGGCGAACTGGTGCAGGCGCTTCCGCCGACCGGGCTGGCCGTGCTCAACGCCGACGACCCACAGGTCGCCGCGATGACGTCGCGGACGACCGCCCGCGTGGTGATGGTGGGTCAGTCCGACAGCGCCGCCGTGCGGGCCACCGACATCCGCCTGGACCACGAAGCACGCGCCGGTTTCACCCTGCACACCCCGGCGGGCAGCATCCCGATCCAGTTGGCCGTGCACGGCGAACATCAGGTCGGCAACGCGCTGTCCGCGGCGGCGGTCGCGCTGGAATGCGGTGCCGACCTCGAGACCATCGCCCGGTCGCTGTCCGGCGCGCACGCCGCGTCGGCCCGCCGGATGGATGTGCGGACCACGCCGGGCGGCGTGACCGTCGTCAACGACTCCTACAACGCCAACCCCGATTCCGTCCGTGCCGCCCTGAAAGCCCTGGTCACCATGGCGCGCGCGGGCGAAACGCCGCGCCGCAGCTGGGCCGTGCTCGGCGAGATGGGCGAGCTGGGCGAAGAATCCGTCATCGAACACGATCTGATCGGCCGGCTCGCGGTGCGGCTGGACGTGCACCGGCTGATCGTGGTCGGCACCGGAAGGCCGTCCCGGGCGATGCATCAGGGAGCGGTGATGGAAGGCTCATGGGGCGAGGAGGCGATCCTCGTGCCCGACATCGGCGCGGCCATCGCGTTGCTCGACGACGAAGTCGAGGCGGGTGATGTGGTGCTGGTCAAGGCGTCGAAGTCGGTGGGCCTCTGGGAGGTCGCCGAACACTTGATCAATGCGGAGCCATCCAGCGGACGTACGGGAAGCACGGAGGCAAGGGATTGAGCGAGCGAGTCATCAATACAGCGACCGCTTGGCCGAGCGCTAGCGAGGCTTGGTCGTGAGACAGATTCTATTCGCGGCTGCGATAGCGCTCGCCGTATCGATTCTGCTGACCCCGCTGCTGATCAAGATGTTCGCCAAGCAGGGCTTCGGTCAGGAGATCCGGGTCGACGGCCCGGCCAGCCACCAGGCCAAGCGCGGCACCCCGACGATGGGCGGCGTGGCCATCATCATCGGCATGTGGGCCGGCTACCTCGGCTCGCATCTGATCGGCATCGGCTATCGCGCGGACGGCCCGTCGGCGTCCGGCCTGCTGGTGCTCGGCCTGGCCACCGCGCTGGGCGGTGTCGGCTTCGTGGACGACTTCATCAAGATCCGCAAGCAGCGCAACCTCGGCCTCACCGCCGCGGGCAAGTACCTCGGCCAGCTGACCGCCGCCGTCGTCTTCGGTGTGCTCGCACTGCAGTTCCGCGGCGCGAGCGGGCTGACACCGGCCAGCAGGCAGCTGTCCTATGTCCGCGACATCAGCACGGTGACGATGGGTGTCGTCGTGTTCCTGGTCTTCGTCTGCCTCGTCGTCGTCGCCTGGTCCAACGCGGTGAACCTGACCGACGGACTGGACGGCCTCGCCGCCGGATCGATGAGCCTGGTGCTCGGCGGCTACGTGGTCATCACGTTCTGGCAGTACTACCACGCCTGCGAGATCAAGGCCGAGGTCGGCTGCTACAACGTGCGCGACCCGCTCGACCTGGCGTTGGTCTGTGCCGCGGGCGCCGCCGCGTGCGTCGGCTTCCTGTGGTGGAATGCCGCGCCCGCCAAGATCTTCATGGGCGACACCGGCTCGCTGGCGCTGGGCGGCATGCTGGCCGGACTGTCCATCACCACACGGACCGAGCTGCTGATGATCGTCATCGGCGCGCTGTTCGTGGCCGAGACTCTGTCGGTGGTGCTGCAGGTGGCGGTGTACCGCACCACGCGCAACCGGCTGTTCAAGATGGCGCCGTTCCATCATCACTTCGAACTCAGCAAGTGGGCCGAGACTACGGTGATCATCAGGTTCTGGCTATTGGCCGCGATGGCTTCGGCCATCGGCCTCGGCTTGTTCTACAGCGAATATCTCTCTGCGGTCGGGTGAACTAGCGATGGTCGAACATTCTCCTCGGGCCCTGCGAACACCGGGGCCCATGCTCGAATTCCTGCGTGGCCGTGACGTTCTCGTCGCGGGCTGGGGCATATCGGGGCGCTCGCTGGTCGAGCCGTTGCGCGATATCGGCGCGCGCCCCGTGGTCACCGACGGCGGCGCCGCGGCGCTCGCCGAGGCGGCCGGCCTCGGCCTGGACATCGCCACCTGCGTGGAACTGGAAACCACGGACTGGAGCCGGTTCGCGCTGGTGATCACCAGCCCGGGCTGGCGGCCGGACTCGCCGGTGCTCGCCGCGGCCGTCGCCGAGGGCACCCCGGTGTGGGGCGACGTCGAATTCGCCTGGTGGGTCGATCAAGCCAGGATCTACGGCCCGGTCCGCAAGTGGCTGGTGGTGACCGGAACCAACGGCAAGACCACCACCACGCAGATGACGCACGCCATCCTGCGCGCCGCGGGCATCCCGAGTGTCGCGTGCGGCAATATCGGCCTGCCCATCCTGGATGCGTTGCGGCGCAACCCCGGACCGCAGGTGCTCGCCGTCGAGCTGTCCTCGTTCCAGCTGCACTGGGCGCCGTCGGTGCGTCCGGAGGCGGGCGTGGTGCTCAATGTGGCCGAGGATCACCTGGATTGGCACGGCGGGCTCGACGCCTACGCCGCCGCGAAGGCGCGCGCGCTGGTCGCCGGGTCGGCGTGGTCGGGCTCGACGATCCGGTGGCGGCCTCGCTGGCCCGTCGCTCGAAAGCCCGGCGCACCGTCGGCTTCCGGATCGGCGTGCCCGCCGACGGTGAGCTCGGCGTGGTCGACGGCAAACTGCTCGACCGCGCGTTCACCAAGGCCGCGATCCTCGCCGAGGTCGGCGACATCAGCCCGCCCGGCCCGGCCGGTGTCGCCGACGCGCTCGCCGCGTCCGCGCTGACCAGGGCCATCGACGTGGCGCCGCAGTTCATCAGGGAGGGGCTGATCGAGCACAAGGTCGGCCCGCACCGGTCCGCGTTCGTGCGCGAGGTCGGCGGCGTCGACTTCATCGACGACTCCAAGGCCACCAACCCGCACGCCGCGCGCACCGCGATCCTGGCGCACCCGCAGGTGGTCTGGGTGGCCGGTGGCCAGCTCAAGGGCGCGCAGATCGAGGACCTGGTCGAGGAGGTCGCCGACCGGCTGGTCGCCGTGGTGCTGATCGGGGCCGACGCGCCGGTGTTCGCGGTCGCGTTGGCGCGACACGCACCCGAGGTCCCGGTCATCGAGCTGATCGCGGGAGACGATGCAGGGATGGGTGACGCGTCGAGAGATAAGGCCGACGCCGTGATGGCGCGCGCCGTACAGGCCGCGGCCGGATTCGCCACCCGCGGCGACACCGTGCTGCTCGCGCCAGCGGCGGCCTCGTTGGACATGTTCGCCGACTACACGCACCGGGGCCGCAGTTTCGCGGCGGCGGTGCACGCACTGGAAGACGGTGACGTCGGGCGGCAGCTATGACGGAAACGACGCGGCGTAAGGAACAAGCCGGAGCTGGGGCCAGGTTCGTCGCCTGGCTGGCGCGGCCGCTCGCGTCGTTTCACCTGGTCGTCACCATCGCCACGCTGCTCACCGTGCTCGGCTTGGTGATGGTGCTCTCCGCGTCGAGCGTCGAGGCGTATGCCGATGGGGGATCGGCGTATTCGCTGTTCATCCAGCAGGCACTGTTCGCCGCGATCGGTGCCGTCCTGTTCTATCTCGCTCTGCGTATCCCGTTGCGCCGGTTGCGGCAGTGGTCGTTTCCGCTGTTCGTGCTGTCGGTGATCGGTCTGGTGCTGGTGTTGATTCCCGGCATCGGCTCCAAGGTCCAGGGCGCGCGGCGGTGGATCGATCTCGGCTTGTTCAACGTGCAGCCGTCGGAGATCGTGAAGGTCACCCTGGTGGTGTGGGGCGCGCACCTGCTCGCGTCGCGTCGCTCGGAACACGCCGGGCTGAAAGACATTCTGATGCCGCTGGTCCCTGCGGGCCTGCTGGTGTGTCTGCTGGTCGTGGTGGAACCGAACCTGTCCACGACGATCGCGCTCGGCATCGTGCTCGCCGCGCTGCTCTGGTTCGGCGGCCTGCCGCTGCGGTTGTTCGTGACGATCTCGGTGTCCGGGATGATCGCGGCCGTCGTGCTCGCGTTGTCGGCGGGCTACCGATCGGATCGGATGCGCGCGTTCTTCAACCCCGGTGACGACCCGCAGGGCATCAATTACCAAGCGCGGCAGGCGCTTTATTCGCTCGCCGACGGCGGCATCTGGGGCCGCGGCCTCGGGCAGAGCCGGGCCAAGTGGAGCTACCTGCCCAACTCGCACAACGACTTCATCTTCGCCATCATCGGCGAGGAGCTCGGCTTCCTCGGCTGTGCGCTGGTGCTCGGACTGTTCGCGCTGTTCGTCTACACCGGTCTGCGCATCGCCAGCCGCTCGGTCGATCCGTTCCTGCGGCTGCTCACCGCCACCGCGACCACCTGGATCACCGGCCAGGCGCTGATCAACATCGGTTACGTGGTCGGGTTGCTGCCGGTCACCGGCCTGCAGCTGCCGCTGGTCTCCGCGGGTGGCTCGTCGCTGGCGATCACCCTGTTCATGTTCGGCATCATCGCCAATGCGGCCAGGCACGAACCCGAGGCCGTCTCCGCGCTGCACGCCGGGCAAGACGGTAGGTTCAGCAAGTTGCTGCGGCTGCCCAAGCCGGAGGTGTACTCGCCGGCCAGGGCGAGCGCCGCACGGGCCAGGTCCGCGCAGCGGGGTAAGCCGGCCCGGCCGGGCAGACAGTCGGCGCTG